>NZ_JBNINR010000004.1:0-100139 GCF_051390595.1 Nocardioides segetis
GATCACGCCGCCATCGAGAGCGGCGAGTAGGGCACCGAGGATCACCTCAAAGCCCACCACCCCGCGGGGCTCTGTCCCGGTGATCTGCAGGTGGCCGAGTCCGGCGTGGACGGCCCGGCGTTGGAGGACCTTGCTGACGCCAGTCGAGGACAGTTTTGTCGGTCGAGCACGGTGCCGCCGAGGTCATCTGCTTTCAGACGAACCCACGGCTCTCAGGTTGGTGATCGTGGCGGCCCAAGCTGCGGGACCGCAGGCCGGTCCACTGCACCAGGGCAGTGACCGGGTCGGCGCTGGGGTTGGCCAGTCCGGCGCTGCGGTGTTCGTAGGCGATCGCCGAGCAGGCCACTTCGAGGGCGCCGTAGCAGATGGCGGCGGCGGCACGTTCGGTGAGGTACACAGCGAGAGCATCCGGGGTCGGTGGGCAGGACCTGGATGCCGCGGGTGTCGCACCAGCGGGTCCACTGGCGGCCACGTGATCCGGTAGATCTTCCGGGAGGACGGCCCGATGTCGGCCTCCAGGGCCGCCGCGACGCGGGCGAGCTCGACGGGGTCAAGCACGAGCGAGCTGGGCGCGCGCAGGGTCAGGGAATCCGGAGGGGTCATCCGCCGGTGGTGCCGGCTACGCGGCCCCTCGACGACCTGGGTCGGAAGTGCTGGGATTTTTGCGAGCTGACGCAGAGGTCCGCAAAGTCCCGCAATCCCGCCGGGGGGGACACCCCGGCGCACTGAGGCAGGCACGCGGGCATCGCGTCATCCCAGCAATCAGAACGTTGGGTCGTTCCGCCGCCTTGAGGCAGCCGATATGCGGTCCTGCAGATGGGTCCGCGTTCACCATCATGTGGGGGTCTCGCCGAGGTCGTGCGCCCAGCCCCGGAAGTACCCGCCTGCGGCGGTCACGTCGCCGGCGGCGAGTGGGATCTCGTCGTCGTCGAAACGGCTGATGGTGCGCATCATCTGCGCGAGCACGGCGGTGTCGAAACCTGCGTCGATAAAGGCCGCCTCCTCCAGGAGCGCGGCTTTCCCGAAGCGTTGCGCGAGCAGGTACACGTCCGCGAAGTCACGGGCCTCGGCCCTGCCGAACAGCGCGAGCACCTTGCGGCCCGCGAGCTCGAGCGGTGCCAGGGTGGGCCCGAGGACCGTCATCGTCGGAGCCGCGACCGGCGGAGAGTCGATCGCCAGATCCACCAAGAGCTCCGCCGCTCTGCCGGTGACAACCATCCGGCAGAACGTGGTCCCGGTCTGGAGGACGGCGACGTCGTATCCTCGGCCGCGCAACGCCTCGACGAGCGCGTCCCGGGCCGGGGTGACCGAGGTGATCGGTGCCGAGGCGAAGAGGTCGATGTCGTCGGTAGGTCGCGCGACCAGATCGGACGCAACCAGCGCAGCGCCGCCGGCGACGAGGTAGCCCTCCGCCTCCTCGAGCGCGAAGAAGGTCGCGGCGACCTCAACATGGAGAGTCGTCAGGTGCTCGGCTCCGGTCACGAGGCCACCTGCTCAACGCCCTGGCCGGTCACGACAGACTCCCACGCCTGCCGGACCGTTGCAGGTAGCACGAGCTCGTCCCACAGGTCGACCAGCAAGACCCCGTCGACGTAGGCAAGCACATCAGCCGGCCCTCCCTCACGCAGGACGAGTTCGTAGACCCGAGCCCGCTGGCGGCGCTTGCGTAGGTCGTAGCACCGGCCTCGGTCGGACCAGTTCAGATGCAGCGGGAGTTCCACCGTCGCGACCGCCTGCTCCACCGGCAGTCGCGGCAGTCGGGTGGGCACCGAGACGGGGCGGCCGCGCTCCCCCGCTACCTCCCGGAACTCAACGGCCGGTACCGCGGCCAGCTCGAACCCTGCCGCGGCGAGGATCCGCTCTGCAGTGTCGAGGCTGGGTGACTTCCGGCCGTTCTCGTACGCCGACAGCGTCGGGCGAGACGTCCCGGAACGGGCCGCGAGCGCAGCCTGCGTCAGACCCGCCGCCCGGCGGGCTGTTTCGAAGAGGGTGTGCGCGGCCATGCCCCGATAGTATCCGATCGAATACCTTCATGCCGTTGTTCAGTTCGCTGGTGCGGCCGGGCCTTCGCGTCCTCAGAGTCCGAGGTCGCGGCTGGTGCTGGTCTCCAGGGCGGGCCGGGGCGGATGTAGTGGTCGAGCAGGGTGGCGATGCGGCGGTGCCGGGTCTGGGACGCGATCCGGTCGACGCTCGCGCCGTTGCGGGCGGCCGTCGTGGCATGGCCGGCGCGGAGCGAATGGCCGCTGATCTGGAGGTGACCGAGGCCGGCGTCGGTGGCGCGACGTCGGACCGCCTTGCTGACGCCGGTGGGTGAGAGTCGCCCGTCGAGCACCGTCCCGACCTTGGTCATCTGCGGGAAGGCGAACCCCGCCCCGGGGCCGGCTGCCGCGGCGTGACGGGATCCGTGGTCGCGTCGAAGCAGACGGGTCCAGTGCGCGAGTGCCGCGACGGGGTCGGTGTCGGGGTGGTGGCCGTGCGCGACCCCGACGATGTCGCCGTGGCCGTCCTGGTCGGTCTTGGAGCGGCGTACGCGCAGCAGCACACCTCCGACTGCTGGCGTGATGTCGTCGAGGTCCAGTGCGGAGAGTTCGCTGGGCCGCAACGCGGATGCGTAGCCGAGCAGGATGATGGCGCGGTCGCGGGCAGCGAGCGGATCGCTGACGTCGAGTCGTGCGACGATGCGGCGGATCTCGGCGGTGGTGAGGGGATGTGCCCGGCGGTGTGGCGCGCATCCGAGGGTGCGCCGCAGTCCGCGCAGCACGCGCCGCAGGGTGGGGTCGGTCGTCGGGTTGGCCAGTCCGGCGCTCCGGTGGTGATAGGCGATCGCGGAGCAGGCGAGCTCGAGGCTGCCGTAGCCGATGCCGGCGGCGGCGCGTTCGGTGACGTAGACGGCGATCGCGTCGGGGTCGGCGGGCTGAGCGACGATCCCACGGGCTGCGCACCAGCGGACCCACTGGTTCCAGGTGAGCTGGTACATCTTCCGAGTCGAGGGGGCGATGTCGGCTTCGAGGGCCGCGGCAACGCGGGCGAGCTCGACCGGGTCGAGCACCAGCGGGGTGGGTGCGGTCGGGCCAGGTACGGGAAGGACGACGGAATCAGGTGCGTTCATCCGGCGGTCGTACCGACGACGCAGCCGGTGGAGGACCTCGGGTCGGAAACGCGTCCTTTTGTGGTGCCGGAGCCTGTTCAAGATGGTTCAACCCTTCGTGAGGGCTCGGAGCTCCAGCACTGGTCAAAACGAGAAAGTCCGCAGGTCAGAGACAGTTTCCTGTCTCAGCCCTGCGGACTTCTACCGGTGGAGGTGAGGGGACTCGAACCCCTGACCCCCTGCATGCCATGCAGGTGCGCTACCAGCTGCGCCACACCCCCGGGGTCATCGCTTCCGCCCGGAGGCCGAAGCAACGTCCGGAATACTAGCCAACGGACCCCGTCGAGGTGAAATCGGGGTGGGTCACAGGTTGTAGGCGGCGATCGCCCAGGTCCCGGTCGAGCGCTGCTCGAGCACCACGCGGGCGCAGTTGCCGAGGGCGCGCAGGTCGTGCGCGAGCTCGGCCGGCCAGCCCAGGAAGGCCACCAGGCCGGAGCGGGTGGCGGCGCCGTGGGAGACCGCGACGCCGGTCTCGCCGGGCGCGAGATCGGCGGCCAGGTCGGCGATCGCGGCGGCGAAGCGGGCGGCCACGTCGCGCGGCGCCTCGGCGCCGGGGATGCCGTCCCACTCGCCGCGCTGGAAGCGGGCGAACGCGGCGGGGTCGCGGGCGTCGAGCTCGGCGTGGGTGAGGCCCTGGTAGTCGCCGAGGCGGAACTCGCGCAGCCGCTCGTCGTACGTCGGCTCGAGGCCGGCCTCCTTCGCCACCGTCTCGGCGGTGAGCCGGGCGCGGGCGAGGTCGCTGGACCGCACGAGGACCGGGTCGAGCGCGGCGACGAGGGGCGCGACGGCCTGCGCCTGCTCGACGCCGACGGCGTCGAGCTCGACGTCGAGCTGGCCCTGGATGCGGCGCTCGGCGTTCCAGGCGGTCCGGCCGTGTCGGAGCAGGACGATGCGGCGGCTCACTCCCCCGCTCACTCCCCGGCCGGCGGAGGGACGGGCCCGCGGACCGCGTCGGGGAGGTCGATGGTCGGGCAGTCGCGCCACAGGCGCTCCAGGGCGTAGTACTCGCGCTCCTCGGTGTGCTGGACGTGGATCACGACGTCGCCGTAGTCGAGCAGCACCCAGCGCCCGTCGCGGTGGCCCTCCCGGCGGATCGGCTTGGCGTCGAGCTCGCGCAGCTTGTCCTCGATCTCCTCGACGATGGCGCGGACCTGGCGGTCGTTGGCACCCGAGGCGAGCAGGAAGGCGTCGGTGATGGCGAGCTGCTCGCTGACGTCGAAGGCCAGCTGGTCGGTCGCCAGCTTCTCCGCCGCGGCGAGGGCGGCGACGTGGACGAGCCGGACGGCGTGGTCGGTGGCGGTCATGGTTCTCCGGTCAGTGGATGGCGGGGTAGAGCCCGTGCTTGGTGATGTACTGGACGACGCCGTCGGGCACGAGGTACCAGACGGGCTGCCCCGCCCGCTGCCGCTCGCGGCAGTCGGTGGAGGAGATCGCCAGCGCGGGGATCTCCACCATGGTCACCCGGTCATGCGGGATTCGCGCAAGCGTCGCGGGGTCCATCTCGGAGCCCGGCCGGGTGCAGCCCACGAAATGGGCGAGCTCGAACAGCTCGTCGGGGTCGCGCCAGCTGAAGATGTCGGTGAGCGCGTCGGCGCCGGTGATGAAGTAGAGGTCGGCGTCCGGGCGCTCGGCGCGCAGGTCGCGCAGGGTGTCCCCGGTGTACGTCGGCCCGCCCCGGTCGATGTCGACGCGGCTCACGGTGAACCGGGGGTTCGCGGCGGTCGCGATGACCGTCATCAGGTAGCGGTGCTCGGCCGGCGAGACCTGCCGGTCCGCCTTCTGCCAGGGCTGGCCGGTGGGCACGAAGACGACCTCGTCGAGGTCGAACCAGCCTTGGACCTCCGACGCCGCGACGAGGTGGCCGTGGTGGATAGGGTCGAACGTGCCGCCCATCACCCCGATCCGGGTACGGCGTGGCGCGCCCGTCACCGGCCCACGACCGTCTGCTCCGGGCTCAGCTGTGTTCGCGGCCGCCGCCGAACCACACCAGGCCGAGCAGCAGCAGGAGGAGGAAGGCCAGCACCGCGCCACCGACGAGCCACGGGTTCACGGCGGCCGACTCGCTCTCCTCCGCGGCGCGGACGAGGGCGAGGGCGGGCTGGCTGATCTGGCTGAGCATGGCGGCATCGTATCCAACCCCGAGCGGCGCCCGCGCACTCCCTAGTGGATCGC
Source organism: Nocardioides segetis (assembly GCF_051390595.1). Classification (NCBI taxonomy): domain Bacteria; kingdom Bacillati; phylum Actinomycetota; class Actinomycetes; order Propionibacteriales; family Nocardioidaceae; genus Nocardioides; species Nocardioides segetis. The sequence goes on from NZ_JBNINR010000004.1 coordinate 5,321, forward strand.
GAAGTCGACGCCCAGGAAGAGCAGGGTGAACCGGATCGTGCGACCCACGAACACGGTGGGCACGAACGCCCACATCGGCATCTTGAGGATGCCGCCGATGGCCGCCATGGCCAGCAGCGGGGGGATGCCGACGGAGGCGGCGAGGAACATGATGGCCGCGGCGTACCAGGGACGGCCCTGCATGCGGCCCATCCACTTGTCGTAGCTGGCCCTGATCTTGGGCCCGGAGAGCTTCTTCTGGGCCCACTTCGACTCCGAACCGCGCCGGGCGGCCTCGTAGACGATCACCTTGCCGACGGTGGCACCGGCGCCGGCGGCGATCCCGAGCGAGATCGCGGCCGCGGTACCGCCCTCGGCGGCACCAGCTCCGAGGATGTAGACCTCGATGGGCAGGAAGGGAAGCAGGGCGGACGCGATGCTGAAGGCGAACGTCGTCAGCCACAGGATCATGCCGACGGGACCTCACGCGCCGGAACGGGCATCCCGAGCTGGAGCAGCCAGCGCAGCGAGACGCACTTGAGGACCAGCAGGCCGACGGCGATGACCGTGCCGAGCCAGACCCAGCCGCTGACGAGCAGGATCACGGCGAACGCGCCCGAATTGGCGGCCTTCCCGATGCGCGACCAGTTCCACAGGTAGATCCGCCGGTCGATCACGTGGAAGTAGTTGGGGCTGCGGATCGGCCAGGCGAGGAAGGCGAGCGAGAGGTACATGTCGATGACCATGAACTCGAAGAGGTAGATCGCGATGGGGATCCCGATCCAGGTCATCGGCTCCTCGCTGATCCAGCCGCCCGGCTGCAGCCAGATCAGCCCGACGTAGAGCGCCCCGCAGCTGAGCCGGTCGCACATCATGTCGACGACCGCGCCGATCCGGGTCTCGCAGTCGCGCCACCGGGCCCACTCGCCGTCGATGCTGTCGCCCACCCAGTAGGTGACCAGGCCGATCACGATCCAGGTCAGGCTCGCGTCGTACGCCGCCCACACCGCGATCGCGATCGTGATGACGGTGCGGACGAAGGTGATGATCGTGGCTCCGGTGAAGAGCCGTTCGTCGGACGGATCCGCATAGATCCGATCCGGTGAGCCTGCCATGGGCGCAACCTATCGCGGGACCCTCGCGGATCCGGGTATCGGGAGGTGAACGGGGAGGAACGGGTGCGACGCCGCTAGCGGACGTGGCCGTCGCCGACGACGACGTACTTGGTGGACGTCATCTCCGGCAGGCCCATCGGGCCACGGGCGTGGAGCTTCTGGGTGCTGATGCCGATCTCGGCGCCGAAGCCGAACTCGCCGCCGTCGGTGAACCGGGTCGAGGCGTTGACGAGGACCGCCGCCGAGTCGACCTCGGCGACGAACCGGCGCGACGCGGCCTGGTCCTCGGTGACGATGGCGTCGGAGTGGCCGCTCGACCAGGTGCGGATGTGCTCCAGCGCCGTGTCGAGGTCGGGTACGACGCGGGCGGCGATGTCGAGCGAGAGGTACTCCTGCGCCCAGTCCTCGTCGGTGGCCGCGACGACGCCGTCGTGGGCGCCGAAGGCAGGGTCGCCGTGGATGGTGACGCCGGCGTCCTGCAGCGCGGCGACCACCCGGGGCAGGAAGGCCTCGGCGACGTCGGCGTGCACGAGGAGCGACTCGGCGGCGTTGCAGACGCTGCTGCGGTGGGTCTTGGCGTTGAGCACGATCGCGAGCGCCTTGTCGAGGTCGGCCGCGCGGTCGACGTAGACATGGCAGTTGCCGACACCGGTCTCGATCACCGGGACCGTGGACTCGTTGACGACGGACTGGATCAGTCCCGCTCCCCCGCGCGGGATGAGCACGTCGACCTGGCCGCGGGCGCGCATCAGCGCCTTGACGCTGTCGTGGGTGTCGCCGGGCACGAGCTGGACGACGTCGGCCTCCAGGCCGGACGCGGTGACGGCGTCGCGCAGCACCGCGACGATGGCGGCGTTGCTGGAGCGGGCCGAGGAGCTGCCGCGGAGCAGGACCGCGTTGCCGGACTTCAGGCAGATGCCGGCGGCGTCGGCGGTCACGTTGGGGCGGGCCTCGTAGATCATCCCGACGACGCCGAACGGGACCCGCACCTGGCGCAGCTCGAGGCCGTTGGCCAGCACGCTGCCCCGCACCACCTCGCCGACCGGGTCGGCGAGTCCGGCGACGTCGCGCAGGCCCTGGGCCATGCCCGCAAGCCGCTCGGTCGTCAGCCGGAGCCGGTCGATGATGTTGGGCGGCGTCCCGTCGGCCTCGGCGCGGGCGACGTCCTCGGCGTTGCCGGCGAGGATCTCGTCGGCGCGCGCGAGCAGGGCGTCGGCCATGGCGTGCAGGGTGGCGTCCTTCCGAGCACGGGTGGCCAGGGCCAGCGCGCGGCTGGCGACCCGGGCGCGCTGGGCGACCTCGCGGACCTCGACCTCGGCAGTCATGACATCAAGGATAGGGAGGCCGGGCGTCAGGCGCAGGGGCGGCTCCGGGGCCGGACACCGGGCGCGTGGGTGATCCGGTCGCTGCCGTACATCCGCTGCCACTGCGCGTCGTACGCCGCCACGACGGCCGGGTCCCGGATCTCGAAGGTGACCTCGTCGCTGCTGCGCCCCGGCGGGGACCAGTTCTCGGAGCCGGTCCAGACCACGCGGCCCGCGGCGCCCCGGAAGGTGCCGTCGACCGTGACGTACTTGAGGTGGGAGTAGCAGCGGGAGCCGAACACGATGTCGTCGCCGGCGGTGGACAGCTTCTCGCCCCAGTCCCAGTCGGCGATCCGGACCGGGATCCCGGCGCGCTGCAGGATCCGGACGACCGAGCCGCTGACGACCGAGCCGACCACGGCGATGTCGCAGCCCTCGGCCCGCATCGAGGCGAGCTCTCGGGCCAGGGCCTCGCCGCGTCCGGCGTACCAGGCGTACATGTTGACCCGCACCACCGTGTGCCCCTGGCCGTCGCCGAAGCCGCCGGCCGTCGCGCAGCCGACCCGGCGCAGCCGCTTCAGCTGGGGGTCGCCGGTGCCCTTCCCCCGCAGGAGGACCCGGCGGCGCTCGGCACCGCGCAGGCGCTGGAAGTCGACGCCGACCACCTCGCCGCGGTACTCCAGATGTCGCGGGTTCGCCACCCTGTCGCGCACGAGCTGCTGGAAGACCGTCGTCCAGGCGTCGAAGAGCGCGTCGTCGCCGACCACGGTGAAGGCGTCGTTCCACTGGCCCGCCGCGGCGCCGTAGCCGAGGTTGCTGGAGCTGCTGATCAGCACCGATGGAGCGGCGCCCGTCCGGCTGAACGAGTAGACCTTGAGGTGCAGGTTGCCCGCGGGCGACCCGCTGCGGCACGACGCCGTGCAGATGTGGAGGAAGCTGCCCGCCCTGCGGTCGTGCCCCAGGCGCGACCGGAGATCGCGGATCACCCTGCCGACGATGTTGTCGTTGACGACGATCTGCACGTTCACCCCGCGCCGGTGCGCCCGGAGCAGCAGCCGGGCGGTGTCGCGCCGGTCGATGTTGTAGGTCGCGATCCGGATCGTCGCGCCCGGCGGGGTGTGCCGGATGGCGGCGTGGACCTGCCGGATCACCGTGGTGCGCGCCTTGACCCCGCCCATCGGGTTGTTGAAGACCGGCCCGGCGGTGGGCAGCCAGGGGTCGTCCGCCCCCGCGCTCGGCACCGGGACGAGCACGAGGCTGGCGAGTGCCGCGAGGGCGGCGAGCATCTTCATGCAAAGGATACTAAGTCACTGCGTTTAGTTTGTGACTGGGGGTCCACGCCGCCTGATCGGGCCAACCGCGGCACCTGTAACTATCTGTTCGTGTCACTCCCCCACCGGTAGACGGGTGCGGCAGTGACACGGACAGGTAGTTACAGGTGGCCCGCCACCCGCCGGAAAAACGGCCGCGGGACGCCGTACCGAAGTACGACGTCCCGCGGAGCCGCTGTCAGTCACGAGCGTGTCAGCGACACGCTCGGCCCCAACAACTCAGCCCTTGCGCTTCTCGATCTCCGCCGTCACGGCCGGGAGGACGGTGTGGAGGTCGCCCACGACGCCGAAGTCGACGAGCTCGAAGATCGGCGCCTCCTCGTCCTTGTTGACCGCCACGATGGTCTTCGACGTCTGCATGCCGGCCCGGTGCTGGATGGCGCCGGAGATGCCGTTGGCGACGTAGAGCTGCGGCGAGACGACCTTGCCGGTCTGCCCGACCTGGAAGGTATGCGGCTTCCAGCCGGAGTCGACGGCGGCGCGCGAGGCGCCGACGGCGGCACCGAGGGCGTCGGCGAGGCTCTCGACCGCGGTGAAGTCGCCGCCGGTGCCACGGCCGCCGGAGACCACGATGGCGGCCTCGGTGAGCTCGGGGCGACCGGTCGCCTGGCGCGGCTGCGCGGCGACGATCTGGGCGGTCTTGGCGGCGTCGGAGATCGTCGCGGCGAACTGCTCGACAGCACCGGCGCCGTCACCCTGCTCGGGCGCGGCGGCGTTGGGCTTGACCGCGATGATCGGCGTGCCCTTGACGACCTTGGCGTCGACGGTGAAGTTGCCGGCGAAGACCGACTGCGTGGTGACGATCTCGCCACCGTCGACCTGGACGTCGACGGCGTCGGTGATCAGACCGGAGGAGAGCTTGATCGCGAGGCGACCCGCGATCTCCTTGCCCTCGGCGGAGGCCGGGATCAGGATCGCGGCGGGCGACACCTTCTCGGCGACCTGCTGCAGCACCTCGGCCTTGGGGGCCACGAGGTAGCCCTTGATCTCGGCGTCGTCGACGACGTACACCTTGTCGGCGCCGTAGCCCTTCACGGCCTCCGCGGCGGCAGCGGCCTTGTCGGCACCGCCGATGAAGACCGCCGAGGGAGAGCCGATGCGCTTCGCGATCGCGAGCAGCTCGTAGGTGGGCTTGCGGACCGCGCCGTCGACGTGGTCGACCAGAACGAGAACTTCAGACATGACTATTCGATCCCTTCTGGCTTCTCAGATGAACTTCTTCGAGGCGAGGAACTCGACCAGCGCGGTGGCGCCCGAGCCGTCCTCGTCCTTGACGATCTCGCCGGCGGTGCGCGGCGGGCGGGCCGCGGTCGCCTCGACCTTGGTCCAGGCCGCGTCCAGGCCGACCTCGGCGGCGTCCACGCCGATGTCGGCGAGGCTCAGCGCCTCGAGCGGCTTCTTCTTCGCGGCCATGATGCCCTTGAACGACGGGTAGCGGGCCTCACCGGACTGGTCGGTGACCGACAGCACGAGCGGCAGGGTGCCGCCGATGACCTCGGTCGCGGTGTCGCCGTCGCGCTTGATCCGGACCTGGTCGCCCTGGGTCTCCACGACCGCCGCCAGCGTGACCTGCGGCAGGCCGAGACGCTCGGCGAGCATCGCCGGGACGACGCTCATGCCGCCGTCGGTCGACGCGAGGCCGCCGACGATGAGCTCGGGGACGCCGATCTTCTCGATCGCCTTGGCGAGGACCAGCGACGTGGCGACGGCGTCGGAGCCGGCGATCGCGTCGTCCTGCACGTGGACGGCCTTGTCGGCACCCATCTGCAGCGCCTTGCGCACGGCGGCCTCGGCCTCCGCCGGGCCCACGGTCAGCGCGGTGACCGTGATCTCCTCGTCGGCACGCTTCTCCTTGATCTGGAGAGCCTGCTCGACGGCGTACTCGTCGAGCTCGGACAGGAGACCGTCGACACCGACGCGGTCGACGGTGTTGTCCGCCTCGAACTTCCGGTCGCCCGTCGCGTCGGGGACGTACTTCACAAGGACGACAATGTTGGAGAGAGTCATGGTTGTGGCCGGACCGGCCCCTTCCTGTGCAACGTGAGCCCTACCGCGTTGGCCGGGCAGGGAACAACCTGAGGTCCGTAGAGGACAGCGTCTCGCAGGCTACCGTCCGGTCACCAGGGACGGGTACCTCGTCCACGTGGCGTCGATCACGGCATCGACACCTCGTCAGGGGCGCACGATCCGCTCGAGCACCCGACCGACCACCAGGTAGACCACGGACGCGAGGCCGTAGTTGAACAGGGCGGTCTTGACCACGGCGTTCTTGCCCTCGAACGCCTTGACGGGGTTGTCGAGGTCGAAGAAGCCCAGGTCGAAGACGTCGGCCAGGTCCCGGACCAGCTTGACCAGGTCGTTGTCCTGGTTGGCCTCGAGCGCATAGGTGAACGCCGCGACGGCCAGGACCAGCGCCAGCGCCATGCACACCAGCCACACGATCCGGGCGACGTTGTCGCGCACCCGCGCCACGGTCAGCGACCGGCTCGGCCGCGCCGTCGGCGGCCGGTCGGCGGCCTCCTCAGCCGCCGTGGACCTGTCGTCGCTGGAGCTCACCGCCGCTCACCGCCCTTCGAAGGTGGCCTTGCCCGGCCCGTTCTCGATGAACGACCGCATGCCGGTCCGGCTGTCCTCGGTCGCGAAGATCGCGGCGAAGCTGTGCCGCTCGATCTGCAGTCCGGTCTCCAGGTCCGCCTCCAGCCCGCGGTCGACCGACTCCTTGATCGCACGCAGCGCGTACGGCGCCGCGGTGGCGAACCTCGACGCCCAGGCCACCGCCTCGGCGTACACCTCCGCGGCGGGGACCACACGGTCCACCAACCCGATCGCGAGCGCCTCCTCGGCCTTCACGAAACGACCGGTGTAGAGGAGGTCCTTGGCCCTGCTGGGACCGACCAGGCGCGGCAGCCGCTGGGTGCCGCCGGCGCCCGGGATGATGCCGAGCAGGACCTCGGGCTGGCCGAGCACCGCGTTGTCGGCGGCGAAGCGCACGTCGGCGGCCAGCGCGAGCTCACAGCCCCCGCCGAGGGCGTAGCCGTTGACGGCGGCGACGACCGGCTTCGGGATCCGCGCGATCGCGTTGACGGCGTGCTGCAGCTTCTCCACGCGGTCGACCATGTCCGTGTAGGACATGTCGGCCATCTCCTTGACGTCGTTGCCGGCGGCGAAGACCTTCTCGCCGCCCCATACGACGACGGCGCGCACGTCGCTGCGGTCGGTGGCCTCGGCCGCGGCGAGCGTGAGCTCGTCTTGGACCTGGATGCTGATCGCGTTCATCGCCTTGGCCCGATCGAGCCGGATCGTCCCGACCCCGTCGGCGACCTCCAGGCGTACGAACTCCGCAGTCATCTGCTCCCTCTCGTCATCGGATCCGGCCCGGTGCCCCTGGGCCCCGTCCCGCATTCTGCCGCGTCCGGACCGCGCGGTCACCTGAACCCGCCACGTGAGCGCGCCGTGCGCGTGTCGGGGGCGTGTCCGGGGCCTGTCCGGGGCCCCGTCCGGGGCGCGTCACGGCCGCGTCGCGACCCGTCTCGCGACCTGTGTCGCGGGTGCGCGCGGGTGTCTGTCGACCGGCTTGGGCACAATGGGCCGGGTGACTCCCGGTCTCTGGCGCACCCTCGGAGAGCAGGCCCCCGTGTGGCCGGGACGCAACTGGCCCCTCGGGGCGACCTGGTCGCCGGAGTCGACGAACTTCGCGGTCCACGCGCCGGCCGCCACCGGCGTGTGGCTGTGCCTCCTCGACGACGAGCCGGGTGACGGCGAGCGTCGCCTCCCCCTCACCGAGCAGTCGCTCGGCATCTGGCACGGCGCGGTGCCCGACGTCTCCCCCGGCACCCGCTACGGCTTCCGGGTCGAGGGACCGTGGGAGCCCGACGAGGGGCTGCGCTTCGACCCGGACACGCTGCTGCTCGACCCGTACGGTCGCGCCGTGGCCGGTGGGATGGGCGCGGCCCAGAGCGTCGTCGTCGACCCGTCCTTCGACTGGCACGACGACGCCCCGATGCGGCGGCGGTGGCGCGACACCGTGATCTACGAGCTGCACGTCAAGGGGTTCACCCGGCTGCACGACCGGATCCCCGAGGACCTCCGCGGGACGTACGCCGGGCTCGGGCACCCGGTCGTGACGGAGTACCTCCAGGACCTCGGGGTCACCGCCGTCGAGCTGCTGCCGGTCCAGCAGTTCTTCTCCGAGCCCGCGCTGCTGGAGCGCGGGACGGTGAACTACTGGGGCTACAACCCGATCAGCTACTTCGCCCCCGACGCGGCGTACTCCTCCTCCGGCGACCGGGGCGGTCAGGTCACGGAGTTCAAGGAGATGGTGCGGTCCCTGCACGCCGCCGGGATCGAGGTCATCCTCGACGTGGTCTACAACCACACCGCCGAGGCCGGCCCGGAGGGACCGACGTACTCCTTCCGCGGGCTGGACGACCGCGGCTTCTACCGCCGGGTGCCCTCCCCCGACGGGTACGACGACACCTACTGGGACGTCACCGGCTGCGGCAACACGGTCAACGCCGAGGATCCGCTCGCGCTGCGGCTGATCCTCGACTCGCTGCGCTACTGGGTCACCGAGATGCACGTCGACGGGTTCCGGTTCGACCTGATGTCCGCGCTGACCCGGACCGCCGGCGCCGACGGCATCCGCGTCGACATGGCGTGCAAGCTCCTCATCGCGATCGGCCAGGACCCCGTGCTGCGCCACGTGAAGCTGATCGCGGAGCCGTGGGACGTGTCGATGGACGGCTACCTCGTGGGCGGGATGCCGCCGCCGTGGGTGGAGTGGAACGACCAGTACCGCGACACGATCCGCGACTTCTGGCGGGGGCGCTCCGACGGGCTGCACGCCGTCGCCACCCGGCTCGCCGGCTCCTCGGACCTGTACGCCGACGACGGCCGCTCGGCGTACAACTCGGTCAACTTCGTCACCGCCCACGACGGGTTCACCGTGCGCGACCTGGTGTCCTACGACCACAAGCACAACGAGGCCAACGGCGAGGACAACCGGGACGGGACCGACGACAACCGGTCCTGGAACCACGGCGTCGAGGGAGAGACCGACGACCCCGACATCGTGGCGCTGCGACGGCGGCAGGCCGCGAACCTGATGGCCACACTGTGCCTGTCCAACGGCGTGCCGATGCTCACGGCCGGCGACGAGCGGGGGCGCACCCAGCGGGGCAACAACAACGCCTACTGCCAGGACAACGAGATCTCCTGGGTCGACTGGCGCGCCGACGGCGAGCCCGGCGCGTGGCTCGACGTCTACGCCGTGACCCGGGCCGCGCTGCGCCTGCGGCGCGAGCACCACGCCCTGCGGCAGCGACACTGGTTCGAGGGCCGCCCCGCCATCGTCGGCGGCCCCAAGGACCTCGCCTGGCTGCATCCGTCGGGGCGCGAGATGACCGACGAGGACTGGCATGACGCCGGGCTGCGGACGATCGGGATGTTCGTCTCGGGCAAGCCGCTGCGCGAGCCCGGGCCCCGCGGCGAGCAGCAGATCGACACCTCGTTCCTGATCTGGTTCCACGCCGGCGCCGAGGACGTCGAGGTCCACCTGCCGGAGAACGACTGGGTGCACACGGGCGCGGTCGTCCTCTCGACCGACCCCGGCCTGCCCGACGGCACCGAGGTGGCCGTCGGGGCGCGGGTGACCATCGGCGGCCGCAGCGTGGTCGTCATGCAGGAGCTCGACGTCGCGCGCCCCGGCGGGGACTGAGCACGGATCCGGGCCGAGTCCTCACCGGGCGAGGAGCGTCAGCGCGGCGTCGACGATGGCGGGCGTGTCGATGCCGTGCAGAGCCTGGGCCTCGGCGAGCGCCGACGACTGCCCGAACTCGCGCACCCCGAGGTTGCGGGTCCGGTCGCCGCGGACGCCCGCGAGGAAGGCGAGCGTGTGCGGGTGTCCGTCCAGCACGGTGACCAGCGGTGCCGGGCGGCCCGCCGGCAGCAGCTCGGCGAGGATGCCGTGGTCCGCCCCGTCGAGGAGGGCGCGGAACACCAGGTCGGGGCTGGTCAGGCAGATCACGCCCACCCGCCGGCCGAGACGCTCCAGCGTCCGGGCGGCCTCGATCACCTCCGGCATGATCGCGCCGACGCCGACCAGGGTGACCTCGTCGCCGTCCGTGTGCGTGGGACCGATCCGGTAGCCGCCCGCGAGCGCCTGGCGGCGGCGTCGGGCCAGCAGCGCCGGCTCCTCGGGCAGCGCGGCGAGCTCGGGATCGAGCGGTCGCGTCGACAGCCGGAAGTACGACGACGTCCCGCCGGGGCGTCCGACCTGGCCCATCGCGTGGAGCAGGCACCACTCGAGGTCCTGGGGGAAGGCCGGCTCCCACGCCACACAGCCCGGCTGCTCGAGGCCGATCGACGGGGTGGTGATCGACTGGTGGGCACCACCCTCGGGCGCGAGCGTGACGCCGGACGGCGTACCGACCAGGATCGACTGTCCGCCGGCGTAGATGCCGTAGGACCACGGCTCCAGCGCCCGCGCGACGAACGGGTCGTAGAGGGTGGCGATCGGGATCAGCGGCCGTCCCCACCGGCTCCAGGTCGTGCCCAGCTCGGCCGCGAGGCAGACCAGGTTGACCTCCGCGATGCCCAGCTCGATGTGCTGGCCGGTGTCCGCCTCCGCCCAGCGAAGCAGGCGCTCCGGGTCGTCGGAGAACCAGTCCTGGCGCTCGTGCGCCGCCCAGACCCCGCGCTTGTTGATCCAGCCGCCGAGGTTCGTCGAGGACGCGACGTCGGGGCTGCACGTCACGACCCGCTCGGCCGTCTCCGGCGCGTCCCGGCTGAGGTCGGCGAGGATCCGGCCGAGCGCGGCCTGGGTCGAGATGGGCTTGCGGAACGGGCGGCCCAGCTCGGCGGGCACGGCAGGTGGCTCCGCGACCTCGACCGGGGTACGACGCAGCGCCCTCCCTCGCGCCTCGGCGAGCCGCCCCGCGGCCGAGTCCGGGGGCAGCGCCGCCCATCGGTCGTCGACCGCGACCCCGCACGAGGCCGCGAGGGCGCGCATCTGCTCCGGGTTCAGCAGGGCGGAGTGGTTGGCCGGATGGCCCTCGGTCGGCAGGCCGCGCCCCTTGATCGTGTAGGCGAAGACCACGGTGGGCCGCGCGGCGTCGACCTGGGCGAAGGCGTCGAGGAGCAGTCCGAGGTCGTGACCGCCGAGGTCGCGCACGGCGGCGGCGAGCTCGTCGGGGCCCAGGGCAGCGACGAGCGCGCGCAGCGCGGGCGAGGCGTCCGTGCCGGCGATCCGCTCCCCCAGCTCCGTGGCGGGGACCCGGAGCAGCCGCTGGTACTCCTCGTTGGGCATCGCCTCGAGCCGGGCGCGCAGGTCGCCGCCGCCGGGACGCTCGAACAACGCCGAGATCCGCCGTCCCCACTTCAGGGTCATGGTCTGCCAGCCGGCGGCGGCGAACATGCCCCGCAGCCGCTCGGCCTGGATGTCCGGCACCACGCGGTCCAGGGACTGTCGGTTGAGGTCGACCACCCAGAGCACCTCGCCGAGGTGACCCACGGCCGGGTCGGCGATCGCCTCCCACACCGCCCCCTCGTCGAGCTCGGCGTCGCCGAGCAGGCTGATGAAGCGTTCGGCGGGCGGCGTCGCGGCCGAGCGCGAGCGCAGGTAGCGGTGCGCGAGGGCCGCCCACAGCGGCGCGGTCGCCCCGATCCCGACGGAGCCGGTGGAGAAGTCCACGGGGTCGGGGTCCTTGAGCCGGCTCGGGTAGCTCTGCAGGCCGCCCTTCGCCCGCAGGCGGGTGAGGTACGACGGGTCCAGGTGCCCCAGGAGGTAGTTGATCGCGTGCAGCACCGGCGAGGCGTGCGGCTTGACCGAGACCCGGTCGAGTGCGGTCAGCTCGTGGAACCACAGCGCGACCATGATGTCGACCATCGAGGCGGACGACGCCTGGTGGCCGCCGACCTTGAGGCCGGAGGGATCCGGCCGGTCGTGGTTGGCCGTGTCGACCATCGCCGTGGAGAGCCACAGGACCCGACGGGCGACCTCCCGCAGGGTGGCGAGGTCGTCGGCGTCCGCGGCGGCGCGGTCGGCGAACGGTGCGGTCGTCATCGGCTCACCCGGCGCTCCGGGTCAGGGCCTGGGCGTAGTCGGCGATCAGGTCGGCCGTGTCCTCGCACCCGATGGACAGGCGGATCAGGTTGTCCCGCTTCGGCATCGGATAGACCAGCGTGTGCACGTCGCCGAGGCTCACGGCGATCGCGGAGAGCTCGAGCGCCGCGGCGAACCGGCCCATCGTGTCGGCGTCACCGTGCAGCCGGATCGCCATCATGCCGCCGTACCCGTCGGGCAGGAGCTTGCGGGCCAGCTCGTGGTGCGGATGCGAGGGCAGACCCGGATAGCTGACCATCGCGACCTCGGGCCGGGCCTGCAGGAACTGCGCCACCGCCAGGGCGTTCGCGCTGCTCGCGTTCATCCGCAGGCCGAGGGTCCGCATCCCGCGCAGGATCAGCCACGAGTTGAAGGGGCTGACGGCCGCGCCGAGCGCGTCGAGGTGGAACCGGACCTTGTCGACGAGCTCCTTGCGACCGGCGACCACGCCCGCGACGGCGTCGCCGTGCCCGCCCAGCCACTTCGTGGCCGAGTGCACGACGAGGTCGGCGCCGTGCTCGAGCGGACGCAGCAGCCGCGGCGAGAGGAAGGTGTTGTCGACGACGAGCGTCAGGCCGTGCTCCCGCGAGAGCGCCGCCAGGGCCGGCAGGTCGGCGACGTCCATGTGCGGGTTCGACAGCGACTCGGCGAACACCGCCTTCGTGTTCGGGCGCACGGCGGCCGCGACGGCTGCGAGGTCGGTGACGTCGACATGGGTGACCTCGATGCCGCGCGCGCTCAGCACGTCGTCGAGCAGCACCCGGGTGATGACGAACAGGTCGGCCGAGGCGATGCAGTGGTCGCCGGTCTCGAGCACCGAGAGCAGCGCCGTCGCGCAGGCGGCCATGCCGGAGGCACCGACCGCGGCGTCCTCGGCACCCTCCAGCGCGGCGAGCTTCTGCTCCAGCGCGTAGGTCGTGGGGTTGCCCGTGCGGCTGTAGAAGAAGACGCCCGGCTCCCACTCCAGAGCCCGGTCGACCGCGTCCTCCTTCTCGACGGCGCTGTCGAAGGCGAAGGTCGCGGTCTGGTAGATCGGGGTGTTCAGGGCGTGGGTGGTGGGATCGGTCGTCTCGCCGGCGTGGATGGAGAGCGTGTTCGGGCCGAGGGATGCGGTGGTCATGGACGGACTACTTCCTAGCTGTGTCGGGGGTGCGGAGGCGCCGGGTCAGTGGACCCGGGCGAGGAACTTGGCGGCGCGCTCGGTGGCCGGGTGCGCCAGTACGTCGCGCGGCGGGCCCTGCTCGATGACCTGGCCGTCGGCCATCACGACGAGCGCGTCGCCGACATCGCGGGCGAACCCCATCTCGTGGGTGACCACGACCATCGTCATGCCGCCCTCGGCGAGGCCGCGCATGACCTCGAGGACGTCGCCGACGAGCTCGGGGTCGAGCGCGCTGGTGGGCTCGTCGAAGAGCATCAGCCGCGGCTCCATGGCCAGGGCGCGGGCGATGGCGACCCGCTGCTGCTGCCCGCCGGACAGCTCGGCCGGGTAGGCCTCCGCCTTGTCGCCGAGACCGACCTGCTCCAGCAGCCCGTGGGCGAGATCGACGGCGTCGCGCTTCGTCAGCCCGCGCAGATGACGGGGCGCCTCGATGATGTTCTGGGTGACGGTCATGTGCGCGAACAGGTTGAAGTGCTGGAACACCATGCCGGTGCGGGCACGCTGACGGGCGACCTCGCGCGGTCGCAGCTCGTGCAGCCGGCCGCGGTGCTCGCGGTAGCCGACGAGATCGCCGTCGACGTACAGGCGCCCGCTGTCGATGCGCTCCAGATGGTTGATGCAGCGCAGGAAGGTCGACTTGCCGCTGCCCGACGGGCCGACGATGACCTGCACCTGGCCGGGCGCGACCTCGAGGTCGATCCCGCGCAGCACCTCGTTGCTGCCGTAGCTCTTGCGGATCGCGCGCGCCGAGACGGCCGGCACGGTGACGGACGGGATGCTCATGCCACCGCCCTCCGGAGACGTCGTGGCACGCGGCCGCGCCGGGCGCGCACGGTGGCGATGCCGCTGCGGCCGCGGCCGAGACGCCGCTCCAGCAGTGACTGCAGGAACGAGAACAGCGTCGTCAGCGCGAGGTACCAGATGCTCGCCACGACGAGCAGCTCGAGCGTGCGCAGGTTGACGGAGTAGATCGTCTCGACCGAGCCGAGGAGCTCCTGCACCGCGATGACGCTGGCGAGGGCGGAGTACTTGAGCATGCTCACGAACTCGTTGCCCAGCGGCGGCACGGCGACGGGGATCGCCTGCGGGAGCACGATGCGGCGCATGGTCCGGCGCGGCTCCAGCCCGAGCGCCGATGCGGCCTCGACCTGGCCGCGACCGACCGAGGTGATGCCGGCACGCACGATCTCGGCGATATAGGCACCCGAGTTCAGCGCCAACCCGAGGATCGCGGCGTTGAGCGGGGTGACCACGGTGTTCGACTCGACCGAGAACAGGCTGATGTCGGTGAACGGGATCGTGACGCCCAGGGTCGGGAAGACGATGCCGATGTTGAACCAGAACACCAGCTGGACCAGGACCGGGGTGCCCCGGAAGAGCCAGATGTACCCGCCGGCGGTCCAGCGCAGCACCGGGTTGTCCGACAGCCGGCCGATCGCCGCGATGACGCCGATCACGAGGCCCAGGGCCATCGACACGACCGTGAGCACCAGGGTCAGCCGAACCCCGTCCAGGATCACCGGGTCGAAGAGGTAGTCGGGGATGACCGCGAAGTCGAACTCCTCGTTGCCCGCGACCGTCACCGCCAGCCAGACCAGCAGCAGCACCAGGACGGTGCCGGCCACCATCCGGCCGGGGTGACGCACCGGGACGGCACGGATCGCCTCGCCGTCGCCGGCTCCTCCGCCCGGGCCGCCGGCCACGCCGGTCACGCCGGCCACGCCGGGGGCGGACGCACCGCCGGCGCGTCGGGACCGGCCGCCCGGCGTACCCGGGGCCCCTGTCGGCGTGGTCATGTCACTGGCTGCCGACGGCATTGACCACGCTCTTGTCGATCACGTTGTTCTCCAGGCCGTACTCGCCCATCACCTCGGCGTAGGTGCCGTCGTCGATGAGCGACTGGAGGGCGGCCTGGATCGCGTCGCGCAGCTCGGTCGACGACTTCGGGAAGGCCAGGCCGGCGAAGACCTCGTCGTAGACCCCCTCGAGGATCTCGAAGCCGTCCTGTCCCGCCGAGTTCACGGCGTAGGAGCCGGCCAGCGTGTTGACGAGGTAGGCGTCGGCACGGCCGTTGCGCATCGCGAGCATGGCGTCGGGGTCGTCGGGCAGCTGGAGCATCTCGATCGGCTCCGCGCAGCTGGCGTTCTGTGTCTTCACCAGGGCGATCTGGGTGCTGCCCTTGGTGACCGCGACCGTCTTCCCGCACAGGCTGTCGAGGTCGCTGAGCCCCTCAGGGTTGCCCTTCTCCACCAGGATCGAGGTGCCGTCGCGGAACTGGGTGACGAAGTCGACCATCTCCTCGCGCTCGGCGGTGTCGTTGAGGTCGGTGGCGAAGTCGTACTGCTTGGACTGGATGCCGGGGATGATGGCGGCGAAGTCGATCACGTTCCAGTCGATCGTGACGCCGAGCCGCTTCGCGACCTCCTCCATCAGGTCGTGGTCGAATCCGGTGAGCGTCTTGCCGTCCTTCTCGTAGAAGTCGACCGGCGGATAGATCGAGGTGGCCACCTTGAGCCTGTTCGACTTCTGCACCGCGTCCGGCAGCTTGTCGCGCAGCGCGGCGACCACCGCGGACTGATCGGGTTCGTCCTGCTCGGCCTCGGAGGACCCGCAGGCGGTCGCGAGGGCGAGGAGTGACGCGACGGCGAGGACGGCGGGGAGACGGGTGCGGCTTCGGTTCATTGGGGATCTCCAGGTGGTGTCGGTTGACCTTGTCCAACTGCTGGGTGGGGATGCTCCGAGATCTGGGCCGCGGCGGCCCGCAGGTGGTCGGTGAGCTCGTCGAGCCGGTCGTCGAAGGCGACCGAGAAGCCGGCGAGGCCGAGCGAGGCCAGCGGATGGCCGTGACTGTCGAAGAGCGGGACGGCCAGCGAGGAGACACCCTCGTCGAGGTCGTCCCGTCCGTAGGCGACGCCCGTGCGGCGTACCTCGTCGACGAGGGTGCGCAGCCGGTCGGCGTCCGGGGTGGCCGACGCGTGACGGGTCAGCGGTCCCGCGAGCACCTGCTCGAGGCGCTCGTCCGGGCCGAAGGCCAGCAGCACGTAGCCCGACGGGCAGGCGTGGTAGGGCAGCGTCGAGCCGGCCCGGCCGTAGAGCTCGACGACGTTGAGGCTCGCCACGTGCTCGAGGCAGATGACGTCGGCCGCTCCGGGGACGTTGAGGAAGACGGGCAGGTTGACCGCGGCGGCGAGCTTCTCCATCGCCGGTCGCGCCTCGCGGCGCAGGTCGAAGTCCTCGCTGGCCGCCCGGCCGAGGGCGGCGAGGTCGGGGCCGAGTCGGTACTTCTTGGTCTCCTCGTCCTGGCGGACCATGCCGTCGAGCTGGAGGGTGTAGAGGAGCCGGAAGACCGTCGAGCGCCCGAGCCCCAGCTCGCGGCCGAGATCGGAGGCGCCCATCGGCCGGTCGGCCCGGGCGAGAGCGCGCAGCAGCGAGATCGCCTTCTGGACGCCCTCCACCTCGTAGCGCGGCATCGGGTCAACCCGCCATCCGGATCACGATGTCCTCGCGACCGTGGGCCAGGATGTGGTCGCCGGCCGCGTAGAAGTCGTCGAGCTGCTCGGGGAGCACCTCGGCGAAGAGGTTCCCGCGGATGCCGGTCTCGGTGACGATGCGCAGGTCGCCGTGGCCGTACCAGAGCGCGATCTCCGCCCCGTCGCCCTGGATCCGGTCCTGGTGGACGTGCATCCCGGCGTACAGGTTCTCGGGGAAGTAGTAGTAGACGATCTGGCCGCGCTTGGGCCACACCACGTGGTTCTCCAGCGGGATGTCGACCGGCGGGCAGTACACGTAGAACTCCTGGCCGGAGTAGATCGAGTGGTAGCTCGCGCCGGTGACGGTCTCCCCCAGCATCGTCCGCATCGCCGAGCACGTCTTCGGTGCGGACTCCTCGAGCAGCGCAGCCTGGAAGGTCTTGCCCTGGCCCGTGAACTCGATGTCGATCAGCGTCATGAATCTGGTCCTCGTTTCACTGTGCGAAACACCTGTGCGATAAGCGCACGATGTGATCTGGACCATAGACCTCAGCCGCGCCCAGCGGAAGTCCCTGGGGACAAGTCGTCGGCGCCCGTCACTGAAAAGTCACCGAGCCGAAACACAGGCCGCGGGCCGGTCGAAAAACGCACCGACCCGTCGCGTTTGAACGCGACGGGTCGGTGGCTCTCAGAGGTTCGGATGCGACGGGTCGGTCAGGCCAGGGCGACGACTCCCAGCTCGGCGGGGGCGACGAGGAGCGGGTGGGCGGGCAGCACCCGGACGGTGTAGCCGAACGGGCCCGAGCGGCCGAGCGCGACCTCGCCGTCGAAGCGGTGCCGGCCGCCGTCGTACGACTCCACCAGCGCGAGCGGTACGACGGACGCGGCGACGATGTCGTCCTCGGCGTCGACCCGGCCGTGGACGAGCTGCACCTCGACGTCGTGGGGGGCGACGTCACCGAGCGCGACATAGGAGCGCACCCGGAGCACGGCACCGACCTCGGCGACGTCTCCGATGCCCTCGGCCTCGACGTGCTCGACCCGGACCCCGTCCCAGGCGCCGCGTACGCGGGCCTTCCAGGCGGCGAGGTCGCGGGCCCCGTTCTCGACGGCGGCCAGTGCCCGCGCGTTGGCCGCGGCCGGCGCGTAGAGCTTCTCGACGTAGTCGCGGACCATCCGGGTGGCGAGCACCTTCGGCCCGAGGCTCGCCCAGGTGTGGCGCAGCATCTCGACCCAGCCCGCCGGCACGCCCTCGTGGTCGTGGTCGTAGAACCGCGGCGCGACCTCGTTCTCGATGAGGTCGTAGAGAGCGGCCGCCTCGAGGTCGTCACGCTGGTCGGAGTAGTCGTCGAGTCCGTCGGCGGAGGGGATCGGCCAGCCGAACTCCGGCTCGTACCACTCGTCCCACCAGCCGTCGAGGATCGACAGGTTGAGGCCGCCGTTGAGCGCGGCCTTCATGCCGGAGGTCCCGCACGCCTCGTAGGGGCGCAGCGGGTTGTTGAGCCAGACGTCGCAGCCCGGGTAGAGGGGCTGGGCGAGCGCGATGTCGTAGTTGGGCAGGAAGACGATCCGGTGCCGCACGTCCTCGGCGTCCGCGAACCGCACCAGCTCCTGGATCAGCCGCTTGCCCCCGTCGTCGGCGGGGTGCGCCTTGCCGGCGACGACGAGCTGCACCGGGCGCTCGGGGTGGAGCAGCAGGGCCTTGAGCCGCCCAGGGTCGCGCAGCATCAGCGTCAGTCGCTTGTACGACGGCACCCGGCGGGCGAAGCCGATCGTCAGCACGTCGGGGTCGAGCGCGTCCTCGATCCAGCCGAGCTCGGCCGGGGAGGCGCCGCGCTTCTCCCACGCCTTGCGCAACCGGCGGCGGGCGTCGTCCACCAGCCGCTCGCGCAGCTGCCGCTTGGTGCGCCATACGTCGGGGCCGGGCACCTTGTCGAAGGCCGCCCAGAAGGCGGCGGCGTCGTCGCCGTGGTAGTCGGCGCCCTGGGCCTCCGCGAGCGCGACCACCTCCGGCGCGACCCAGGTCGGCGCGTGCACGCCGTTGGTGATCGAGGTGATCGGCACCTCTGCCTCGTCGAAGGCCGGCCACAGCCCGTTGAACATGCCGCGGCTGACGTGCCCGTGCAGCTGGGAGACGCCGTTGGCCCGCTGAGCCAGGCGGAAGCCCATCACCGCCATGTTGAAGACGCCCGGGTCGCCGCCGTCGTAGTCCTCGGCGCCGAGGGCGAGCACCTGGTCGACGGGGACCCCGGGCGTGGCGCCGTGCTCCCCGAGGTACTGCTCGACCAGCGTGCGCGGGAACCGGTCGATGCCCGCGGGTACCGGCGTGTGGGTGGTGAAGACGGTCGACGCCCGGCCCGCCTCGAGGGCGGCGGCGAAGTCGAGATCGCTCTCGGCCGTGAGCTCGCGGATCCGCTCGACACCGAGGAAGCCGGCGTGGCCCTCGTTGGTGTGGAACACCTCCGGCTCCGGCGCGCCGGTGATCCGGGAGTAGGCGCGCAGCGCGCGGACTCCTCCGACGCCGAGCAGCAGCTCCTGCCGCAGCCGGTGCTCGGTGTTGCCGCCGTAGAGCCGGTCGGTGACGAGACGGTAGGCCTCCGGGTTCTCCTCGACGTCGGTGTCGAGCAGCAGCAGCGGCACCCGGCCGACGCTGGCCACGAAGACCCGGGCCAGGAGGTCGGGGCCGTCGGGCATCCGGATCGCGATCGTCGTCCGGCTGCCGTCGTGCTCGTGGAGGAGCGAGAGCGGCAGCCCGTCGGGGTCGAGGACGGGGTAGCTCTCCTGCTGCCAGCCGTCACGCGAGAGTGCCTGCTTGAAGTAGCCGTGGCGGTAGAGCAGCCCGACGCCGACGATCGGCACGCCCAGGTCGCTGGCGGCCTTGAGGTGGTCGCCCGCGAGGATGCCGAGGCCGCCGGAGTACTGCGGCAGCACGGCGGTGATGCCGTACTCCGGCGAGAAGTAGGCGATCGAGCGGGGCCAGGTGCCGTCGGGGTCGGCGGCCCGGGCCCGCTGGTACCACCGGTCCTGCGTGAGGTACGCCGCCAGGTCGGCGCGCACCTCGGCCACCCGCCGCACGTAGTCCTCGTCGGCCACCAGCTCGGCCCAGCGCTCCGCGCTCACCTCGCCCAGCAGCCGCAGCGGGTCCCGCCCGACCTCCTGCCAGAGCTCGGCGTCCACCGCCTCGAAGAGCGCCTGGGTCGGGGGGTGCCACGACCAGCGCAGGTTGGCCGCGAGCTCGCCCAGGGAGGCGAGCGCGTCGGGTAGGACGGGGCGGACCGTGAACCTCCGGATCGCACGCATGGACCGACGGTAGCCAATCGGACTTGAACGATCCAAGAGCCGGGCCTCCCGGCCCTGCTCGCCGCTGCCCGCCGCGCCCGGTAGACGCAACCCGCGGTTGCGCATAACGCCGAGGTGCCCACGCCGTTGTGCCGGTACAGACGGGCGGGGTGGAGTCATGGGGGCCGCCCTGCCCGTCGTATGGCGGGGCTGGCCCGGCGGCCAGACGCCGTGCGCCACGCTGCCGCGCGGGTGAGCCGGGGCCTAGGCTGGCGGTGATGAGCACGACAGCCCCCCTCCGCCCGGTCCCCGAGCACCAGCGTCACGTCGCGGACCTCCTCGCCGCCGGCCGGGGGCCGGATCGGCCCTGGCCCACCGAGACGGTCGCGCTCGACGAGGCGCGTGGGCGGGTGCTCGGCCGGCCCGTGACGGCGCCCGAGCCGCTGCCGGCCTTCGACAACTCCGGCATGGACGGGTATGCCGTGCGCGCGGCCGACGTCGCGGCCGCGACCCCGGACTCCCCGGTCCGGCTGCCGGTCGGCCCGGACATCCCGGCCGGAGCGCCCGTGGGCGACCTCGCGCCGGGGCAGGTCCGCCGGATCATGACCGGCGCCGCCGTCCCCACCGGCGCCGACGCGGTGGTGGAGGTCGAGGCGACCGACGGCGGGACCGAGACCGTCGAGATCCGCGAGGCCCGCCCGCGCGGCAGCTTCGTGCGCACCGCCGGATCCGACGTCGCCGCCGGGGCGGAGGTGCTGTCCGCGGGAACGACGCTCGGACCGGCACAGCTCGGCGTCCTCGCCGCGTTCGGCGTCCGCGAGGTCGTCGTCCGCCGCCGCCCGCGGGTCCTCGTCGTGTCGACCGGCTCCGAGCTCGCCGAGGACCCCGCTCCGGGCTCGGGCCAGATCCGCGACGCCAACGGCGCCCTGCTCGCCGCCGCGGTCGAGGAGGCCGGAGGCGTGGCCGTGCGCAGGCTCTGGGTCGAGGACGACGTCCCGACCTTCCTGGCCCTCCTCGACGGCGAGCTCGCGGGAGGCGGCATCGATCTCGTTCTCACCAGCGGCGGGGTCAGTGCCGGCGCGTACGAGGTCGTCAAGGACGGACTGGGGCCGCGCGGGATCGAGTTCGTGAAGGTGGCGATGCAGCCGGGGATGCCCCAGGGCTCGGGACTGGTCGACGATGTCCCCGTCGTCTGCCTTCCGGGCAACCCGGTCAGCGCGCTCACGTCGTGGGAGGTGTTCGTCCGGCCCGCGCTGCGCGCGGCCTTCGGCCACCCCCGGCCCGGGCGCACCGTGGTCCGCGCGACGCTGACCGAGCCGCTGCAGCCGCTGCGCGGCAAGCGCCAGCTGCGCCGCGCGCGGTTGGACCGGGCCGCCCGGACCGTGCGGCCGTGGGGTCCCCCCGGCTCCGGGTTCCTCGGCTGGTTCGCCGGCGCCGACGCGCTGATCGACCTGCCCGCCGACGGCGCTCCCCTGGCCGTCGGTGATGACGTGGACGTGTGGGACCTGACGTCGGACTAGGTCCGCACTAGGGCGACTGCGGCGGACTCGATAGGTTCGGGTCATGGTCGGACGCATCCCCGTGATCGACGTCGAGCCGGTCCTCGCGGCCGGAACCAGCCATCCCGCACCGGGCGGCCGCCTCCCCGTGAAGGCCAGTCTGAACGAGCCCTTCCCGGTCAGTGCGACCGTCTTCCGCGAGGGACACGACCGTCTCGGGGCGGAGGTGGTGCTCATCGGCCCCGACGGCGTACGACGACCACCGGTGCGGATGCGGGCCCTCCCCGCCCGCGACCGGTTCACCGTCGACCGGCACGAGGCCTGGGTGCGTGCCGACGCCGAGGGCGCGTGGTCGTTCGAGGTGCACGCGTGGTCCGACCCCATCGCGACCTGGGAGCACGCCGCGGGCATCAAGATCCGCGCCGGGGTCGACGTCGAGCTGATGTTCGCCGAGGGCCGGCTGCTGCTCGAGCGGGTGCTGGGGGCAGGCGGCCTCACCAAGGCCGAGCAGGCGACGGTGCGGGCCGCGATCACCGCCGCGGACGACACGACCCGCCCGGTGGAGGCGCGACTCGCCCAGCTCGAGTCGCCCGAGCTGCGGGCCCTCCTCGACGCCCATCCGCTGCGCGACCTGCTCACCGTCGAGGGGCCGTTCCCGGTGTTCGTCGACCGCTCGCGTGCGCTCTTCGGCAGCTGGTACGAGCTGTTCCCCCGCTCCGAGGGCGCCACGCACGACCCCGCCACCGGCGAGGTGGTCAGCGGCACCTTCCGCACCGCCGCCGAGCGGCTGCCCGCGGTCGCCGCGATGGGCTTCGACGTCGTCTACCTGCCGCCGATCCACCCGATCGGCGAGGTCAACCGCAAGGGACCCAACAACACGGTGCTCCCCGAGGGCGAGCCTACGCCGGCGGACTGGAAGGGATCGCCCTGGGCGATCGGCAGCAAGGACGGCGGGCACGACGCCGTCCACCCCGACCTCGGCACGATCGAGGACTTCGGCGCCTTCGTCGCCGCCGCCCGCGCCCTCGACCTCGAGGTCGCGCTCGACCTCGCGCTGCAGTGCGCGCCGGACCATCCCTGGGTGGCCGCCCATCCCGAGTGGTTCACGACCCGGGCGGACGGCTCGATCGCCTACGCGGAGAACCCGCCGAAGAAGTACCAGGACATCTACCCGGTCAACTTCGACAACGACCCCGCCGGCATCTCCGCGGAGGTGCTGCGCGTCGTGCGCCACTGGATGGACCACGGGGTGCGGATCTTCCGGGTCGACAACCCGCACACCAAGCCGGTCGCCTTCTGGCAGTGGCTGCTCGCCGAGGTCCGTCGTACCGACCCCGACGTGCTCTTCCTCGCCGAGGCCTTCACGAAGCCGCCGATGCTGCAGACCCTCGGCGCGATCGGCTTCCACCAGTCCTACACCTACTTCACCTGGCGCACCGAGAAGGTCGACGTCGAGGACTACCTGCGCGAGGTGGCGCACGAGTCGGCGCACCGGATCCGGCCGAACTTCTTCGTCAACACCCCCGACATCCTCCACGAGTTCCTCCAGTACGGCGGCCCGGGCGCCTTCCGGATCCGGGCCGTGCTGGCGTCGATGTCCTCCCCCAGCTGGGGCATGTACGCCGGGTACGAGCTCGGCGAGCACGTCGCGGTGCGGCCGGGCAGCGAGGAGTACCTCGACTCGGAGAAGTACCAGATCCGGGTCCGGGACTGGTCGGCCGCGACCAGCGGCGCGACCAACGGGCACGGGCTGGCGTCGTACATCACCCGGCTCAACGCGATCCGGCGCGCGCACCCCGCCCTGCAGCTGCTGCGCAACCTGCGGCTGCACGCCGCCGAGGACGACCACGTCATCTGCTGGTCGAAGAGCGTCGCCCTCCCCGACGGGACCAGCGACCGGGTCGTCGTGGTGCTGAGCCTCGACCCGCACCAGGTGCGCGAGTCGATGGTCCACCTCGACCTGGCGGCCCTCGGCCTGGCCCCGGGCACGTCCTTCACCGTCCACGACGAGCTGACCGGATCGACGTGGACGTGGGGCGAGCACAACTACGTCCGGCTCGATCCCGCGCAGCCGGCGCACATCCTCTCCGTGAAGGGACCTGCATGAGCACCGCTGAGTCCATCGTGCTGAACGAGGAGCCCGAGTGGTTCCGGACGGCGGTGTTCTACGAGGTCCTGGTCCGCTCCTTCCGCGACTCCAACGCCGACGGCACCGGGGACTTCCGCGGTCTCACCGAGAAGCTCGACTACCTCCAGTGGCTGGGCGTCGACTGCCTGTGGGTGCCGCCGTTCTTCACGTCGCCGCTGCGCGACGGCGGCTACGACGTGGCGGACTACACCGACATCCTGCCCGAGTGCGGCACCGTCGAGGACTTCCATGCCTTCCTCGACGCCGCGCACGAGCGCGGGATCCGGGTGATCATCGACTTCGTCATGAACCACACCAGCGACGCGCACCCGTGGTTCCAGGCCTCGCGCAGCGACCCGGAGGGCCCCTACGGCGACTTCTACGTCTGGTCCGACACCGACGAGCTCTACCAGGACGCGCGGATCATCTTCGTCGACACCGAGCCCTCGAACTGGACCTGGGACCAGACCCGCGGCCAGTACTACTGGCACCGGTTCTTCCATCACCAGCCGGACCTCAACTTCGACAACCCCCGGGTCCACGACGCGATGCTCGACGCGATGGCGTTCTGGCTCGACATGGGCCTCGACGGCTTCCGCCTCGACGCGGTGCCCTATCTCTACGAGCGGCCGGGCACCAACGGCGAGAACCTGCCCGAGACCCACGAGTTCCTCAAGAAGGTCCGCCGGTTCGTCGACGACAACTACCCCGGACGCGTGCTGCTCTGCGAGGCCAACCAGTGGCCGACCGACGTGGTCGAGTACTTCGGCGACCCGTCGGTGGGCGGCGACGAGTGCCACATGGCCTTCCACTTCCCCGTGATGCCGCGCATCTTCATGGCGGTGCGCCGGGAGTCGCGCTTCCCGATCTCCGAGATCATGGACCAGACACCGGACATCCCCGCCGGCTGCCAGTGGGGGATCTTCCTGCGCAACCACGACGAGCTGACCCTCGAGATGGTCACCGACGAGGACCGCGACTACATGTGGGGCGAGTACGCCAAGGATCCCCGGATGAAGGCCAACATCGGCATCCGGCGGCGGCTGGCCCCGCTGCTCGACAACGACACCAACCAGATCGAGCTGTTCACCGCCCTGCTGCTCTCGCTGCCGGGCTCCCCCGTCCTCTACTACGGCGACGAGATCGGGATGGGCGACAACATCTGGCTCGGTGACCGGGACGGCGTCCGCACGCCGATGCAGTGGACGCCCGACCGCAACGCGGGGTTCTCCTCGGCCACCCCCGGCAAGCTGCACCTGCCGACGATCCAGGACCCGGTCTACGGCTATCAGAGCGTCAACGTCGAGGCCCAGCTGGAGAACCCGTCGTCGCTGCTGCACTGGACCCGGCGGATGATCCACATCCGCCGGCAGCACGACGCCTTCGGCCTCGGCACCTTCGCCGACCTCGGCGGCTCCAACCCGACGGTGCTGTCCTACGTCCGCGAGCACGCCGACGACGACGTCATCCTCTGCGTCAACAACCTGTCCCGCTTCCCGCAGCCCGTCGAGCTCGACCTGCGCCGCTTCGAGGGACGGGTCCCGGTCGAGCTGCTGGGCGGCGTCCCCTTCCCCCGCATCGGCGAGCTCCCGTATCTCCTGACGCTGAGTGGGCACGGCTTCTACTGGTTCCGGTTGACGGATCCGGAGACGACGGGGAGGCCGGTGCTGTGAGCGTGTCCTTCCTCGCCCCGTTCCTCGAGCGCAGCCGCTGGTTCGGCGGCAAGGGGCGGGCCTTCGCCGTCACCGGCACCCGGGAGCTGCTGCGGCTGGGAGGCGCGCCCGAGGTGGTCCTGCTCCTCGTCGAGGTGACCTACGACGGCGGCGAGACGGAGCTCTACCAGGTCCCCCTCGCCGTCCACGACGAGCCGCAGGACCGCCTGGAGCACGCCCACGTCGGTCACTGGCCGCCGGGCGAGGCCGGCCGGCCGGCGTACGACGCGCCCCAGGACCGCATCGCGATGTCCCAGCTGCTGCGGGCGTTCGGCGAGCGTCCCGGCTTCGTGCGCCTCCCCGGTCACGACCTCGACCTCGACGCCCCCGGGAGCCTGTTCAGCGGCGAGCAGTCGAACTCCTCGGTCCTGTTCGGCGAGGACTCCGTGCTCAAGCTCTTCCGCAAGGTGACGCCCGGGGAGAACCCCGACATCACCACCCACCGGGTGCTCACCGAGGCCGGGTCGCCCCACATCGCCCAGCTCTACGGCTGGATCGAGGTCGAGGATCTCCAGCTCGGGATGCTCCAGCAGTTCCTGCGCACCGCCAGCGACGGCTGGGACCTCGCGCTCGCGAGCGTCCGCGACCTCTTCGCCGAGGCCGACCTGCACGCCGAGGAGGTCGGCGGGGACTTCGCCGCCGAGGCCGCCCGGCTCGGCACCGCCCTCGCCGACGTGCACGCGCAGCTGCGCGCCTCCTTCCCCACCTCCGAGGTCCCCGGCAGCTCGCTGGCGTCGGCGATGACCGCGCGGCTCGACGCCTCCGTCGGCGTCGTCCCCGAGCTCGCCGAGTACGCCGACGCGGCCCGGTCGGTGTTCGAGGCGGTGGCCGGCCTCGACGTCGTCCCCGCCCAGCGGATCCACGGCGACCTCCATCTCGGGCAGACCTTGCGCACCGTGGCCGGCTGGAAGCTCGTCGACTTCGAGGGCGAGCCCGCCAAGCCGCTCGCCGAGCGCCTCCTGCCCGACTCGCCGTGGCGCGACGTCGCCGGCATGCTGCGCTCCTTCGACTACGCCCCGCACGCCGTCGCCGAGTCGATGCCCGAGGAGGACCCGGACGTCCTGCACCAGCGCGGCGTCCGCGCCGACGAGTGGGCCCGGCGCAACCGCAAGGCGTTCCTCGCGTCGTACTGCGGCGAGGAGGGACTCTCGGGCACCGACCGGGTGCTGCTCACGGCCTATGTCGTCGACAAGGCGGTCTACGAGTGCGTCTACGAGGCGCGCAACCGGCCGACCTGGCTGCCGATCCCGCTGGCGGGCGTGGCCCGGCTGACAGCGGGCTGACAGCGGGCTGACGCGTCAGGCGCCGCGATGGGCAGCGTCGCACGACGGCGCGCCGTCCGGGTCGCGGAGGGCGGGGTTCTCGAGTCCGGCGAGCAGGTCGCTCCAGGTGCCGAAGTCGGCGACCTTCGAGCGGGGCGGTACCTCTATCCGGACCTCACCGCTGCCGTAGTTGCGGTAGTCGATCCGCACGCGCATCATCCGCATGGTCGGCTCGGCCACGAGCCGACGCAGCTTCCGCGGCACGCCGCCCTCCGATGCCGCCAGCGCGTCGAACAGGTCGGCGGCCTCGTACTCGATCGACCGATAGCGCGGACCCACCCCGACGTCCGCCACCGCGCGCACCCGGGCTCGCGGGTCGAGTGGCTTCCTCGTGGGGCCGCCCAGCTGCGGCAGCGCCGCCGGCAGCGCCTCGTCCAGCCGGAGCTCCACCACCACCTCTCGACCGACGTCCTGCGCGGCAGGATCACCGTCGGCGAGCTCCAGGAAACCGAGCGCGACCGGCTCGAGGAGCAGCAGCGCCTGGTACGGAAGCCCCACCGGGCCGCCCTCCTCCGGGGTGCCGGTCAGGTGCATCCAGCAGTCCATCGCCCTGCCGTCCACCGTCGCCCGCACCCAGGTGTCCGCGCCGAGCAGGCGCAGCTCGTAGCGGTCGTCCTCGTCCAGGCCGATCGTGACCTCCGCTGCCGGCTGATCGGCGTCGAAGCGTCCCACGATCGGCGTCTCCCATAGGCCTCCGCCTCTCCAGGACACGTCGAAGTCGGCATCCGGCTCCTCGATCAGCCTCTGCTCAGCCGCATCCACCAACTCCTGGGCCTCTCGCTCTGTGCCCGGTACGACCTGGACGACGTCCCCGTCCTCCGGCGCGCGGTCGGCCACGCTCGGGGCGACGTCCTCGAAGCGACCGGCCTTCCCCGCCCTCATCCCGTCGGTGAGGAGCTCGGGAGCACCGCAGGCAGCCAGGGCGGAGGCGAGCGTCAGGGCACCGACGAGCAGGACGAGAGGACGGACCCGGGAGCAGGAGGCCATGACGCATCCTCGCAGCCGACGAGGCAGGGCGCCGGGCTTTCGCGGTACCGGGCACCTGCACAGGATCTGCACATCTCCCACCCACCTCCTGCCCGGCCGAGGGCCTAGCGTGCGGGTCATGAGGACTTCACGGACCTGGTACGCCGCCGGGCTGGTCGTCGCGCTCGGCACCGCGCTCGTCGTCGCCTTCGGCATCGCCGCCCTCGGCATCGTGGGCGACGGAGGGCCACCGGACCTGCTCTACGTCGGTGCGCTGGTCGTCGGGCTGGTCGGCGCGACGATCGCCCGGCTGCGCGCGCACGGGATGGCGCTGGCGCTCGGTGCCACGGCCGTGGCCGTGCTGCTCGCCGGAGCGGTCGCCGTGACCTCCGGCCTGGCCGAGGAGGGTCAGACGCTCGACGTGCTCTGGCTCAGCGCCGGCTTCGCCGGGCTCTTCGGGCTGTCGGCGTGGGCGTTCGAGAGGTCGGACGGAGCGCGGACCGCTCAGCCCAGGTAGGGCTCTCGGCGGCGCCGGTACCCGCGGCGATCGCATCGTCGGGCGGCACACCGATCGTTCCTCCGTCGACATCTAGAGGACATGGAGACCACCGGGACCGCACCGCCTGCGGCATCCTTCGTCCAGGAGGTGCCGGTGTCCGACGACGAGGCGTACGCCGACCTGTTCGCGGCGCAGTCCGGCGACCGGCGTCTGGTCGCGGGAGCGATCGACGCGCAGCTCACTCTCGACGGCCGGTACGTCGTGGACTGGAGCAGCACCCTGCAGCCCACCCGGCGGGGCGACGAGCCGGTGTACCTCGCCGTCGGCCCGCGGTCTGCGGAGGACGGGGTCGCGTGGTACGCCGTCGACACCGACGGGTCGATCCTCGTCGCCACCGCGGATCGCACCGTCTACGACTGCGTGATCGCCCCGGGCAGCTGCACGGAGCTGAGCCGGCTGAGCGGCGACGGCGGGGACCCGGAGTTCATCGGGGTCGACATGTGAGGATCGCAGCATGCCCGTCACGAATCCCTGGCTCGCCGGCCCGGCCCCCGAGGGCATCCTTCCTCGTGAGCAGGTCGAGGAGCGGATCCTCAACCTGCTCTCGGCCCAGAACACCGCCGTGATCGCGACCATCGCCGCCGACGGCTCCCCCGCAGCCACGCCGGTGCGGTATTTCAGCCTGGGCCTGGAGATCTTTTACACCAGCTGGAACGCCTCACCGAAGTCCCGCAACCTGGCCCGCGACCCACGCGTCTCGGCCGGCATCGTCGCGCCGCTTGTTGGTCAGGCCAGCAGCCGCGGAGCCCAGTTCTTCGGCACGGCGCGCACGCTGGAGCGCGATCATCCCGACGCGGAGGCCTACTGGGAGGCCGTGCGCTGGCAGTCCGACCATGTCGAGCGGGGCCGCTCGCTCGCGGAGCCGCCCGCCGATCCGTTGACCGTCATCACCCCGGACCGGATCGTGTACACGGAGCACTGGCTGCGGCGTACCGGGTTCGCACCCCGCCAGACCTGGCGACGCTGAGGCCGTCGCACCACCTGCCCCATGGGTCACACCGGACGGGCACAACTGTCACTTGTCGGGCGTTGCAACGCCCGACAAGCGCGGGAATCACCGGTCGACCGGCGATTCCTGCATCCCCCTACAGCAGCTCCACCGGCTCCCGGTCACCGACCCCCGACACCGCGCAGTCACGGTCCTCGAGGGCGCAGTGCCAGGCCCAGCACAGCTGTCCGGCGCCCACGCCGACGAGTGCCGCGACGGCGAAGCCGAGCGCCGAGCCGAGGAACGGGACCACGGCGACGGCCGTCACCGCGTTGAGGACGAGGGCGAGGAACGAGGCCAGCGACACGACCGCTCCCCGGCGGGCCGGGAACCGGTCGAGGAGCATCAGCTGGAGGGTCGGGTAGGTGATGCCGTTGCCCAGGGCGATGAGGGAAACGCCGACGACGGCCCACGGCATCCGGTCGCCCGCCGGCGTCGCCGCCACGACGACCGCCAGCACCCCGCCGGCGAACGACGTCGTGCAGCCGATCGAGACCAGGCGGCGGGCGGAGATCCGGCCGGCGGCGCGGCCGCACAGCCACGAGCCGATCATCATCGCGCCGATCATCGGGACGAAGAGCTTCCAGAAGTCCAGCTCGCCCTGGCCGAGGACGTCGACGACGAACACCGCGGCCCCGCCGATGTAGAGGAACTGGGCGCCGAAGATCAGGGCGGTGGCCCAGCCGAGCCGGTGGAAGGCGCCCTCCCGCGCGACCTGGACCAGGCCGCCGAGGACGGCACCGACGCGCAGCGGGACCCGCCGCTCACGCGGGTGGGTCTCCGGCAGCAGGAAGAGCACCGCCAGGATGAGGGCGACGCCGAGCGTGGCCTGGAAGGCGAAGATGAGCGGCCACGGACCGAGCTGGAGCAGGGCGCCGCCGAGCAGCGGGCCGATCGCCGGGGCGACGCCGAAGATGATGGCGACCCGACTCATCAGCCGCTGCGCCTGCGGGCCGTCGAAGAGGTCGCGGATCACGGTGCGGCTCACGATGGTCGCGGCGCCCGCGCTCAGGCCCTGCAGCGCCCGGAAGACCAGGAGCACCGGCAGGCTGCCGGCGAACGCGCACCCGAGCGACGCCAGGACGTAGACCGCGATCCCCGCAGCCATCACCGGCCGGCGCCCGAGGGCGTCCGAGAGCGGGCCGTGGAACACGCTCATCACGGCGAACGCCCCGAGGTAGACGGTGACGATCAGCTGGAGGGCCTCGGTCCCCGCCCCCAGCTCACGGCCCATCTCCGGGAACGCCGGGAACGGCGTGTCGATGCTGAACGGGCCGATCATCGAGAGCGCAGCCAAGACAACAGGGACGAGGACGGCATACCGCCAGCCGGTGCGTTCGCTCACTCGCGCATCATTCCCTACCGGTTAGACTCATGGAGATGCCGCCCGTCCCGCGCCGCACATCCGGAACGACACTCGGAGAGGTCGACCTCCACCTGATAGCGGAGGGTCGACACGAGCTCCTCTGGCACGTCCTCGGCGCGCACGTGCACGAGGATCCCGAGCCCGGCACCAGCTTCGTGGTCTGGGCGCCCAACGCCCGCAACGTCAGCGTGGTCGGCGACTTCAACGGCTGGGACGGCAACGCGCACCGGATGACGGCCGTCGGCTCGGGCCTGTGGGAGACCTTCGTCCCCGCGGCGGCCTCCGGCGCGTCCTACAAGTACGTCGTCGAGGGCGCCGACGGGATCTGGCGCCACAAGGCCGACCCGATGGCCTTCCACGCGGAGACACCGCCGGCGACCGCGTCGCGCGTCTTCACCAGCAGCCACGTGTGGCAGGACGACGCCTGGCTCGCCGCCCGCGCGGGCCGGTCGCCCGTCCACGAGCCGATGGCGACCTACGAGCTCCACCTCGGCTCGTGGAAGCGCCATCCGGACGGCTCCTTCTGGTCCTACGACGAGCTCGCCGCGGATCTCCCGCACTACCTCGCCGACCTCGGGTTCACCCACGTCGAGCTGATGCCCGTGATGCAGCATCCCTTCGGCGGCTCGTGGGGCTACCACGTGACGTCGTACTTCGCCCCCGACGCGCGCTTCGGCGACCCCGACGGCTTCCGCCGGCTCGTCGACGCGCTGCACGCCGCCGGGATCGCTGTGATCCTGGACTGGGTGCCGGGCCACTTCGCGACCGACGACTGGGCACTGGTCCGCTTCGACGGCACCCCGCTCTACGAGCACCCCGACCCGCGCCGCGGCTGGCATCCCGAGTGGGGCTCGCACATCTTCGACTTCGGCCGGCCCGAGGTCCGTAACTTCCTGGTGGCCAACGCGCTCTACTGGCTCGAGGAGTTCCACGTCGACGGCCTGCGCGTCGACGGCGTCGCCTCGATGCTCTACCTCGACTACGGCCGCGACGACGGCGAGTGGAGTCCCAACCGGTACGGCGGCCACGAGCATCTCGAGGCCGTGCAGTTCCTGCAGGAGCTCAACGCCACGGTCTACAAGCGGGTGCCGGGCATCGTGACGATCGCCGAGGAGTCGACCGCCTGGCCGGGGGTCACCGGGGCGACGTCGGGCGGCGGTCTGGGCTTCGGCTTCAAGTGGAACATGGGCTGGATGCACGACAGCCTGCGCTACCTCGCCCACGACCCCGTGCACCGCTCCTACCACCACGGCGAGATGGCGTTCTCGCTCGTCTACGCCTTCTCCGAGAACTACGTGCTGCCGCTCAGCCACGACGAGGTGGTCCACGGCAAGGGGTCCCTGGTCCGCAAGATGCCCGGCGACCGCTGGCAGCAGCTCGCCACGCTGCGCGCCTATCTCGCCTACATGTGGGCCCATCCCGGCAAGCAGCTGGTGATGATGGGCACCGAGCTGGCCCAAGAGACGGAGTGGGCCGAGGCCCGCGAGCTCGACTGGTGGCTGCTGCAGAAGCCCGACCACGCGGGGGTGCACGCCTTCGTGCGCGACCTCAACGCGCGCTACCGCGAGGAGCCCGCCCTGTGGCGCCTCGACAACGACCCCGCCGGCTTCTCATGGATCGACGCGCAGGACGCCGGCCACAACGTCTTCTCCTTCATCCGTCGCGCCGACGAGCCCGGTACGCCGGACCTGGTGTGCGTCACCAACTTCGCCGCCGTCCCGCACGACTACCGCCTCGGCCTCCCCCTCGCCGGCGAGTGGGTCGAGCTGCTCAACACCGACGCGACGGCGTACGGCGGCAGCGGGGTCGGCAACCTCGGCGTCGTCCACGCGCGGCCGGCCGGGCCCCTCGAGTCCGCGGCGCCCGGCGGCAGCCCCGCGTACGCCGATCTCGTCGTGCCCCCTCTCGCCACCCTCTGGTTGCGCGCACCCCTAAGGTGAGGGCGTGCCCGAGCCCGAGATCAGCCACTGGACCGTCGACGACGGCATCGCCCGGCTGACCTGGACCTCCGACCTGACCGACCGCGGGTGGCAGGCAGCCGTCGACGTGGTCCGCCGCCAGGTCGCTGCGGCCCTCACCGACCACGAGCGCGTCGAGGTCAAGGTCGCGATCGACGACGCCGAGGCCCAGCGGATCGCGACCTGGTCGGGGCTGCGGCGCGAGGGCGTGCAGCGCGGCCGGGCCGGCGACGTGGTCGTCTACGCCCGCCTCGTCGACGACACCCCCGTGCACGAGCCGGGCGGGTTCCGCGCGCTCCTCAACTCCTTCCTGCCCCGCAAGC
The DNA here is from genome assembly GCF_051390595.1 of Nocardioides segetis. Classification (NCBI taxonomy): domain Bacteria; kingdom Bacillati; phylum Actinomycetota; class Actinomycetes; order Propionibacteriales; family Nocardioidaceae; genus Nocardioides; species Nocardioides segetis. The sequence continues at coordinate 37,883 of NZ_JBNINR010000004.1, forward strand.
GCGGGATCGGGCAGATGCTGATCCGCGACGCCGAGGTGTCCGGCGCCGAGGGCCCGGAGCTGCGGGTGCTCATGTGCAACCTGACCTACAAGTCCGACTGGGACCTGCCCGGTGGCGTGGTCGAGGTCGGCGAGTCCCCCCGGGTCGCGGTGGCCCGTGAGGTCGAGGAGGAGCTCGACCTCACGATCGACGCCGGGCCGCTCCTGCTCACCGACTGGCTGCCGCCGTGGGGCGGCTGGGACGACGCGCTCTGCCTGGTCTTCGACGGTGGGGTCCATCCCGCGTCGATCGTGCAGCAGGTCGTGCCCCAGGCCCGGGAGATCAAGACCGCCGACTTCCTGACCCTCGCCGAGATCGACGAGCGGGCGGCCGACTTCACCGCCCGGCGGGTGCGGGCCGCGCTGGCGAGCCTGGCGGGGACGGGTCCGGCGTACACCGAGTCGGGTCGCTGAGGGGCCGCGGTTCAACTACCGAATTGGTCGTCGAGCGGGCCGGTCCACGACGATTTCGGTCGTTGCGTGACGACACGAGCACCCCGAGCACGAGCACCGCGCCCCCGATCAGCTCCCCGGCGGACGGCACCTCGTCGAGCAGCGCCCACGCCGAGCCGATGGCGACGGGCGGGACGAGCAGGATCCAGGGGACGACCGCCGCCGACGGGTTGCGTGAGAGCAGGCCGTTGAAGATGCCGTAGCCCACCAGCGAGGCCAGGCCCGCGGTGTAGAGGGTCGAGATCGCGGCCCGCCACCCGAAGGCGGCGACGCCGTCGGCGACCGCCGCCGACCCGTCGAGCACGAGCGAGAGGAGCACCAGCGGGACGGGGACGACCAGCGCTGACCAGACGGTGAGGGACAGCCCGCCGGTGGCGCCCGAGGCGCGCGAGACGACGTTGCCGATCGCCCACATCAACGCGGCGAGCAGGCACAGCGCGAGGGCGAGCGCGGGGACGTGCCCGCCCCGGCCGAGCCCGACGACCCCCAGCCCCACGACGCCGAGAACGACGCCGAGGATCTGGGGCCGGGTCGGCCGCTCGCGCAGCACGCCGGCGGCCAGCAGGATGGTCAGCACCACCTGGGCCTGCAGCACCAGCCCCGCCAGCCCGGGCGGCATCCCCGCGTCCATGGCGACGTACAGGAACGCGAACTGGCCCAGCGACATGAACAGTCCGACCGCCGCCACCGTGCGCCACGGCACCGGCGGCGGGTCGAGCAGGAGGATCGCCGGGACGACCACGGCGAGGAAGCGCGCCGCGAGGAACAGCAGCGGCGGGACCTCGCCCATGCCCCAGTCGATCACGACGAAGTTGAAGCCCCAGATCACGGCGACGAGGACGGCGAGGGACTGGTCGCGACGGCTCACGCGTCCAGCATCACGGCTCCAACGTTGAAGTACCAGCGAATAGAAGTGCGCCGAATGATGTAGCGTCGCTGCATGATCGATCTGGATGCGCTCGCCGGCCTGCGCGCCGTCGCCACGCACGGCTCCGTGATCGGCGCCGCCGCGGCGACGGGCTACACCCCGAGCGCCGTCTCCCAGCAGGTCAAGCGCCTGGAGCGGCAGACCGGCGTCCCGCTGCTGGAGCGGGTCGGCCGCGGCGTGATGCTCACCAGCCACGGCCAGCACCTCGTCGATGCCGGCGAGCAGGTGCTCGCCGACCTCGAACAGCTCGAGACGTCCCTGCAGCAACGCGCCGGAGTGGTCGCCGGGCGGCTCCGACTGGCCGCCTTCTCCACCGCGATGCGCGGGCTCGTCGCGCCGATCGCGCGCGACCTGTGCGACGCCCATCCCGGCCTCACGCTCACCCTGCGCGAGGCCGAGCCCTGGGACGTCGTCGACCTGGTCGCCAGCGGCCAGGTCGAGCTGGGCATCGTGCACCGCTGGGGCGGGGTGCCGCTCGCCGTGCCCGACCACGTCGCCGCCACTCCCCTGCCCGGCGACGTCGCCGACCTGATCGTCCACCGCGCCGACCCGCTGGCCCGCCGCGACCGGGTCACGCCGCGCGATCTGCTCGACGTCGGCTGGATCGCCACGCCCGAGAGCACGATCTGCCGCCAGTGGCTCTCCCGGATGTACGACGGCACCGGCCGCCCGCCGCGGATCGCGCATGTCTCGGCGGAGTTCGAGTCCCACCTGGCCCTGGTCCGGGCCGGCCTCGGGGTCGCGCTGATCCCTCGCATGGGACGCGCGTCGCTCGGCGACGACCTGGTCGCCGTACCCGTGGCGGACCCGGAGCCGGTCCGCCTCATCGACGCCCTGCACCGGCGCACGATGGCGGACTCGCCCGCCGTGCAGGCGGTCTTGGACGCGTTCGCCCGGATCTGAGTCACGCACCTACCGAATTTGTCGTCAGAGCGGCCGGTTCTCGACAATTTCGGTAGGTGAACCGCCGTCCAGGGCGGCTCGGGCGAGGTACGTCGCCCCCGCGACGGCCGCGGGCATCACCAGGATGCCGCCCAGCGGCACCAGGAAGCAGGCCTGGACGCACACGCCGAACCCGAGCATCGCCCCGCGGTGGCGTCGCATCAGCGCGGCCCGGGCGGCCCGGTCCATGCCACGGGCTTCGAGCGGACGAGAGACGAGCTCGCCGGCGAGCAGCCGCCCGGCGACCACCAGCCCGAGGACCGCGCCGACGACCGAGCCGATGACGGGCAGCAGTCCGACCACGAAGACGCCGACCGCCGTGAGCACACCGAACACCACGAGCACCAGGCCGTCGACCGCGCCGCGGAGCCAGCCGACCCCGCGGTCGGGGACGTCGCCACCGAGCGAGAGCTCGACCTCCTTCCAGATCTTCTCGTAGAAGGGGTCGCCGACGGCGAGCGTGAGCCCGGTGAACGTGACGATGGCGAGCATGGCGGCGCCGGCCAGCACCAGGAGGTAGAGCGCGCCGCGGAACAGCCCGCGCAGGGCCTCGTCCCAGTCGTCGGCGAACGGGGTCGCCCAGCCGACGAGATCGTCGGTCACGAAGACCAGCGTCACGAACAGGGCCAGCACGACGATGCCGACGACCACGGCCGGGACGATCCCCCACAGCATCAGCCGCGGGCGCTCGCGCCACAGCCGCAGCCCCCGCAGCAGGAACCCCGCACCGCGTCCGAACCCCATGTCAGTGGCCGACCTGTCCGGTCATGCTCGGCCCATGGGCGAGCGGCGTCTGCGACACGCTCGGCCCATCGGCTCAGAACAGGGCGGAGGCGAGGGCCTGGCGGCCCTTGAGGACGCGTGGGTCGTCGTTGCCGACCGCGCCGAACAGCCCGACGAGATGCTCGCGAGCCTTGTCGCGGTCCTTGCCGCTCGTGCGCCGGACCAGCTCGACGAGCCGGGCGAAGGCGTCCTCCACGTGGCCACCGAGCATGTCGAGGTCGGCGACCATGGTCTGGGCGTCGACGTCGTCGGGGGCTGCGGCCGCGGCGGCGCGGGCGGCGTTGAGGTCGACCCCCTGGGTCCGCTGCAGGACCTTGGCCATGGCCAGTCCGGCCGCGGCCTCGTGGTCGACCGGGTTGGCGTCGACCAGCTTCTGGTACTCCGCGACCGCGGCGTCGATGTCGCCGGCCGCGAGCGCCTCCTGAGCCGGGGCGTAGCGCGGGTCGAGACCGGGCTCCTCCCCCTCGGCCGCCTCGGCACCGCCGGCGGCCCCGAACGAGTTGGGCTGGTGGCGGCCGGTGATGCCCTGGGCGGTGAGCTGCTGGGCGAGCTGGTTGAACAGCGCCCGGATGTCGTCGATCGGCGCGGCGCCGGGGATCGGCTGCGTCGCCGGACGCCCGTCGAGGAGGACCAGCATCAGCGGCACCTGGGGGATCTGCATCGCCTGGGCGATCTGCGGCACGGCGTCCACGTCGATGGTCGCGGCGAGGAAGCGACCGTCGTACTCGTCCGCGACCGTCGCGACGTCGAGCGCCAGCTGGGCGCTCTCCGGCGACTGGGACGGCGAGGCGAACACCAGCACCACGGGCGCGGTCATGGAGGCCTCGAGCACGGACTGGAAGTTGGCCTCGTCGACGGCGACGGAGTACGCCGACGTCGAGCCGCCGCCCGCGCCGGACGTCGCGCCGGGGGCGCCGCCGGGAGCGCCACCGCCCGCGGGCGGCGGAGTCCGCTTGAGGGCGGACAGGTCGATCGCACCGGGTCGGGAGAACGGCTGCTGCGTCATGGGCGCAATCCTACGAACCCCGCAGTCGGGTGGGCGAGAGTGGTCAGGAGGTCACGCTCACTCATCCGACTCGTCCGACGTCGTCAGTTGGGAACGCGGGGGCCACGCAGGCCGGACCGCTGGACCACGCGCTGGATGGCGAGGTCGCGCTCGTCGGGTCGCCCGACGTACCGGATGTCGCGCAGGCCCTGCTCTTGGGCGGCGGACTCGAAGCAGAAGTGGCCGAAGCCGAGGATCCGGCCGTGCAGCGGCTTCTTCACCGAGATGTCGAGGATCCGGCTCAGCGGCATGGTCGCGAGGCTCTGCGACAGCACGCCGTGCACCCGGAAGACGCGCATGTTCGTGATGACGAAGCGGTCGCGGAGCACGCCGAGGGCGACCCAGCCGGCCCGGACGAGGAGCAGGGCAGCGACGACGATGAGGAACCACGCGACCTGGACCGACACGAACCAGCTCGCGACGAGCAGCACCATCGCGAGGGTCGAGACGAGGACCGGCCGCACGTAGGCGAACCAGTGGTGGGTCACCTCGTCGACCACGACCTCGCCCTCGTCGCGCAGCAGGTGCTTGCCGATCTTCGGGTCGCCGAGCCGGGCCACGAAGCCGGGGACGACTCCGGGGACCTCGGGCAGCGGAGGCATGGCGGCGCGGGTCAGTCCATCGCGCCGACGAAGTCGATGACCCCGTCGAACGCCTGCGTCGTGAGGTCCCATCCGTTGCTGGCGGCCGACTTCGAGGTGTCCGCGAGACCGGACGGATCGGTGAACATCCAGAACCCGAGGAACACGATCACCACGAGCGCGATCAGCTTCTTGGCGTCCATGTGCGGGCGTCTCCATCCATGTGCGGGCATGCCCCCGAGGGCACAGATCCCCACATTCGTACCAAAGGCACCACCGGTCACACGGGAGGCGCGCCCGGGGTGCCGTCGGGCACCGCGGCGATCAGGGGCAGACGGCGGTACCGAGGCCGTTGGCCGACGTCGCCTCCGGCGCCCGGCCGCCGCGCAGCCACGCGTCGAAGAACCCGTCGAGGTCCGTCTGGCCCGACACGGTCTCGGCGAGCGCCTGGAACTGCTCGACGGTCGCGTTGCCGTCGTGGTGCTCGGCGACCCAGCGGCGCAGCAGCGCGTCGAAGTCGGCAGGTCCAATCCGGTTGCGGAGGGCGGCGACCACCATCGCGCCCCGGTCGTAGACCGGCTCGGCGAAGATCTGCTCGGGCCCGGGGTTCGAGAGGTCGAGGCGCCAGAACTCCGACGTGGGGGTGCGACAGGTGCGCGCCCACATGCGCTCGAGGAAGGTCTCGACGCTGACCCCGCCCTGTGCCGCGGTGTACTCCGCCTCCATATAGGTCGCGAAGCCCTCGTTGAGCCAGATGTCGCGCCAGCGCTGCACGGCGACGCTGTCGCCGAACCACTGGTGGGCCAGCTCGTGGACGACGACGCCCGGATAGATCCAGCGACCGTACGTCGGGCGCGACTGGTTCTCGAGGGCGAAGCCGACGTCGAGGCCGGTCACCAGACCGCCGGTGGTGGCGAACGGGTAGGGCCCCAGCCGGGTCTGCAGCCAGTCGGTGATGGCGGCGGTGCGGCCGAGGGTGCGGCGGACCTGCCGACGCTCCGCACCCGGGATCCCCTTCGAGACCGCGTTGTAGAACGGGATGCCCGCAGCCGTGGTGCCGCGGTCGATGACGTAGGGCCCGGCGGCGAAGAACGCCAGGTAGGTCGCCATCGGGTCGGTCATCCGCCACCGCGTGGTGGCCAGGCCGCCGGCGACCTTGCGTCCGGCGCGCACGCCGTTGCTGACGACCTGCTTGCCCTTCGGGGCCGTGACCCGGATGTCGAAGGTCGCCTTGTCGCTCGGGTGGTCGTTGGACGGGAACCACCACGGAGCCATGTGCGGCTGGTTCATGGCGACGACCTCGGTGCGGTTCGCGAGCCAGTTGCGCTCACCGGCGTAGCCGTAGCGCGCCGGCCGCCCGGCGTACTTCACGACGACCTTGAACCGGGCGCCGGCCGCGATCGGCCGCTTCGGGGTGACCCGCAGCTCGTGCTTGCCCGCCCGGCGGAACTTCGCGGCCCGGTTGTCGACCCACACCGCGGTCGCCGGCAGCAGCAGGTCGAGGGAGAGGCTGCTCAGGTCGGCCGTCGCGGTCATGGTGATCGCGGTGCGGCCGGTGAGCCGTCCGCTGGCGAAGTCGTAGCGCACCTGGATGCGGTAGTGCTGGGCGTCGGTGCCGCCGTTGCCGTCCTGCGGCCAGTACGGGTCACCGCCCTGCGCCGACCCGGGAGCGGGCTCCGCGGCGCTCTCGGAGCGCTCCGGGCCGTCGGCCCGGGCGACCGGGAGCCCGGACATGGTGGCGAGGGCGGGCAGGCCCACCAGCAGGACGAGGAGCAGGGCCAGCGGGGCGGGAGGTCGACGCACCGGGTCAATGTACGCCGATGCGGGCGCCGATAAACCAGTTGCCGCGCCACCCACGGATCCAGCAGGGTGTCCCTGTCCGTCCGCGTGATCGCGCGGACCCGTCGAGAGGAGCGTGACATGTCGATCGCTGTCGCCGGCCTGCCCTCAGACCGCATCCTCTCGACCCCAAGGAACCACCGTGTCCCAGGAGAACCTCTCTCCCGACTCTGATCTCGACCCCCGCTTCGTCTTCGACTACGTCGCCTACGACGACCTCGAGGACGGCCAGCGCTGGTCCACCTGGCTCGACGTCGAGCCGCTGTCCCGTGGCCCCGAGCCCCGCCCCGACTGGGTCGTCACGTCCCAGGGGGCGATCGACACCGACCTCGGCATCCTGAAGACCGGCAAGGAGGCCGACGTCTTCCTGCTCGACCGGACCGACCCCCACGACCCGGCGCAGAGCGTCGTGATGGCCGCGAAGCGCTACCGCTCGCCGGAGCACCGCAGCTTCCACCGCTCCGCGGCCTACACCGAGGGCCGCAGCATGAAGCGCTCCCGCGACGAGCGGGCGATCAAGCGCAAGAGCACCTTCGGCCGGGAGGTCGCCGCCGGCGAGTGGGCGGTCTCGGAGTGGACGGCGCTCAACCGCTGCTGGTCCCTCGGCCTCCCGGTGCCCTATCCGGTGCAGGTCGACGGGACGGAGATCCTGATGGAGTGGATCACCGTCGACGGCGACACCGCGCCCCGGCTGGCGCAGACGCGGCCGGAGCCGGCGCTGCTGGCGTCGTACTTCGACCAGCTGCGGGCGGTCCTGCTCACGCTCGTGGAGGCCGGGCTGGTGCACGGCGACCTGTCGGCCTACAACATCCTGGCCGCCGGCGAGCGGCTCGTCGTCATCGACCTGCCGCAGCTGGTCGACCTGGCCGGCAACGCCCAGGGCTTCGACTTCCTGCTGCGCGACTGCACCAACGTGTGCGCGTGGTTCGCCCGCCGGGGCCTGGAGGTCGACCCGCAGGAGCTGTTCGGGGACCTGATGGCCCAAGCGTTCTGATCCCTCGGGGCGAGCGCGTCTCCGGCGGCGCGAAAGCAAAGCAAGTTCCCGGAGGCCGCCTCCCGCCGCGCTGCCGCCCAGGTCAGGACCCGCCTCGCCAGGCGGCCTCGAGGAGCTCCTCGAGGTCGTCTCGGGTCGGCGTGCGCGGGTTGCGGTACGGCGCCGCGAGGACCTCGTCCACGACGCGGGCGAGGTCGGCGTGGTCGACGCCGAGCGCCCGCAGACCGTCGGGCACGCCGACTCGCCGGGCGAGCCCACGCAGCGCGCCGGGCACGTCGCCGGTGTCGAGCGCGCGGCGCAGCACGGCCTCCGCCTCGGGCGCGACCGGGAGGTTGTAGGCCGCGACGTGCGGGAGCACGATCGCGTGGGTCTCGGCGTGCGGCAGGTCCAGCATGCCGCCGAGGGCGTGGCACAGCTTGTGGTGGAGGCCCATCGTCGTGGCCCCGAGACAGGCGCCGCACAGCCAGGCACCCTCGAGCGCCCGGCTCCGCGCGTCGGCGTCGCTCCCGTCGGCGACGACCGACGGCAGCGCGGTCGCCAGGTCGCGGACCCCGCGCTCGGCCAGCGCGCTGACGACCGGGGTGCCGTCGGGCGCGTAGAGCGCCTCGACCGCGTGCGCGATCGCGTTCAGCCCGCTCGGCCCCGACACGGCGGCGGGCAGGTCGTGGGTGAGCTCGGGGTCGTAGACCACCGAGCGCGGCAGTACCACGGGGTCCCGGCCGGTCGTCTTGCGGCCGTCCTCGGTGAGTCCCCAGATCGGCGTCATCTCGGAGCCGGCGTAGGTCGTGGGGACGACCACCGACGGCACGCCGTGCCGCAGGGACAGGGCCTTGGCCAGTCCGATCGTGGAACCGCCGCCGATCGCCAGGCAGCCGTCCGCGCCCGTCGCGGCGAGCGCCTGCTCCGCCGCGGCGACGGTCTCCGCGGGGACGTGCATCCGCGCGCCGTCGTAGGTCCCGGCCGCGCGGTCGCCCAGCACGGCCGTGACCCGCGCGGCGAGCGCCCCCTGCCGGGGCGTCGCGAGCACGAGCACCCGGCGCAGGCCGAGACGATCGACCTCCTCGGCCACCCGCTCGACGGCGCCGGTCCCGAAGATCACCCGCATCGGCTGGGCGTCATGCACGAACACGCCGCCAGTCTGCCGGATGGGCTCAGCCTGGATCCACCGATTGGCCGCGTCGCGAGCGTCACCAGACGGGTGCGATGGCAAGGCACGGGCGCGACGGCGGTCTGGTTGCACCGTCGAGCGTCCGCAACGCCGCCAGCGCGCCTGGCTGGTGGCGCGCAGCAGCGGGGAATCGGTGGATCCCGGCTCAGTCGAGGAAGGAGCGCACCAGGTCGTGGTAGCCGGGCGGCTCGAGCAGGAAGGAGTCGTGGCCCCAGGGCGAGGTGAGCTCGGTGTGCTCCACGCTGACTCCGCGGGCCGCCAGCTGGTCGCGGATCCGCAGCGAGTGGGCGGTCGGGAAGCGCCAGTCCGAGTCGAAGGAGACCAGCCGGAAGCGGGTCGACGGTACGGCGTCCGGGTGGGTGCCGAACGGGTCGAAGTAGTCCATCGGCCGGGTCAGGTGGAGGTAGGACAGCGCGTCGAAGCGGTCCAGGAAGCTCTCCCCCTGGTGCTGGAGGTAGTGCTCGACCTCGAAGTCCGTGCCGAGGCGCCGGTCCAGGCCCGTGGTGTCGCGCCGGTGGCCGAACTTCGTCTCCAGCGAGATGTCGGAGACGTAGGTGATGTGGGCCATCATCCGCGCGATCTTGAGCCCGTGTCGCGGCGTGACGCCGTGCTCGGCGTACCGCCCGCCGTGGAAGTCGGGGTCCTCCATGATCGCGGCCCGGGCGACGGAGGAGAACGCGATGTTCTCGGTGGTCAGTCGCGAGCTCGCGGCGACCAGGACGGCACGGTCGATCCGGTCGGGCTCCCGCAGCGCCCACTCGAGGATCTGCATGCCGCCCATCGAGCCGCCGACCGCGGCATGCAGCCGCCCGACGCCGAGATGGTCCAGGAGCCGTCGGTGCGCGGCCACGAAGTCGGCCATGTCGAGGGCCGGGAAGTCCGGCCCGTAGGCCCGTCCCGTGGCGGGGTCGATCGACGACGGCCCGGTGGTCCCGGAGCAGCCGCCGAGCAGGTTGGCGCTCACGACGAAGAAGCGGTCGGTGTCGACGGCCTTGCCGGGACCGATCAGGTTGTCCCACCAGCCGCGTCGCTTGGCGCCGAGGTGCAGGCCGGCCGCGTGGGCGTCGCCGGTCAGGGCGTGGCACACCATCACGGCGTTGTCCCGCGCCGCGTTGAGCTCGCCATAGGTCTCGTAGGCGACCTCGACGTGCTCGAGCGCCGCACCGCCCGTCAGGACCAGCGGGTCGCGCTCGGTGGCGAGCACGACCCGCTGCGTCTCGACATATCCCATCGTCCCCACGGGCGATGAACCTACCGGCGCCTCACTTCGACGCGGCGAGGGCCTGCTCGAGGTCGGCGATGATGTCGTCGACGTTCTCGATGCCGATCGAGAGCCGCACCATGTCCTCGGGCACGCCGGCCGCCTCGAGCTCCTCGGGGGTGAGCTGCGAGTGCGTCGTGGTCGCGTTGTGGATCGCCAGCGACTTGGTGTCGCCGATGTTGGCGAGGTGGCTGAACAGCCCCAGCGCCTCGACGAACCGCTTGCCGCCGTCGCGGCCCGACTTCACGCCGAAACTGACCAGGCCGCCGTAGCCCTTGCCGGTGAAGGTCCGGTCGGCGACGGCCTTGTAGGGGCTGTCGGCGAGGCCCGGGTAGCTCACCCAGGACACCGCGTCGTGGCCCTGGAGGTACTCCGCGACGGCGAGCGCGTTGGCGCTGTGCCGCTCCATGCGCAGGTGCAGGGTCTCCAGGCCCTGCAGGAAGAGCCAGGAGTTGAGCGGCGCGACGGCGGCGCCGGTGTTGCGCAGCAGCACGGTCCGGGCGCGGATGATGTAGGCGAGGTTGCCGACCGCCTCGGTCCACACGACACCGTGGTAGGCGCCGTCGGGCCGGGTGAGGCCGGGGAACCGCTCGGCGTGCGCCGCCCAGTCGAAGTTGCCGGAGTCGACGATGATGCCGCCGATGGAGGTGCCGTGACCGCCGATGTACTTGGTCGCGGCGTGCACCGCCACGTCGGCGCCCTGGTCGAAGACGCGGGCGAGGTACGGCGTCGGCGCGGTGTTGTCGACGATCAGCGGCAGGCCCTGGGCGTGGGCCGCGTCGGCCCAGGCCCGGATGTCGACGACGTTGATCTTCGGGTTGCCCACCGTCTCGGCGAAGACCAGCTTGGTCTTCTCGTCGACGTGCTTCGCGAGGTCCTCGGGGCGGTCCGGGTCGACGAAGCGGACCTCGATGCCGAACTGCGGCAGCGTGTGGGCGAAGAGCGCGTAGGTGCCGCCGTACAGCGTCGAGAGGGCGACGATGTTGTCGCCGGCGTAGGTCAGGTTGAGCACCGCGTAGGTCACCGCGGACGAGCCGGAGGCCGTGGCGAGCGCGCCGACGCCGCCCTCGAGCTGGGTCATCCGGTCCTCGAAGACCGACTGCGTCGGGTTCATGATCCGGGTGTAGATGTTGCCCGGCTCGGCGAGGGCGAACAGGTTCGCGGCGTGCTCGGTGTCGTTGAAGACGTACGACGTCGTCTGGTAGATCGGCACCGCCCGCGCGTTGGTGGCGGGGTCGGCCTGCTCCTGGCCGGCGTGGACGGCGAGGGTCTCGGGACGATAGGTCATCGGGTGGCTCCTGTCGCTGGCCCCTGCGATGAGACGGGGCGATGTCTCACCAAGATTAAAGTCAAGTTAATCACTAGACAAATGGCATCCCACAGAGCAGACACCCGGCCGGGTAGCGTCCGGGCCGTGAGGAGCACCCGCGCCCGGACCGTCGTCGTCGAGTGCCGCACCGACGACGACCACGCCCTCGAGGCCGGCGCCGGCGCCGCGGCGGGCAGTCACGTCGCCGGCCTCGACATCACCCGCACCCGGCTCTACACGCCCGACGAGCTCTACGACGCGCCGGTCTACGCCGAGTCCTTCGACAGCCGCGCCTACCACTGGGCGCTGGCCACCTCGGGGCCCGCCGAGGCGCTGGCCGAGGTGCTGCACGACCAGGCGATCGACACCGCCCTCGGCGACTGGGCCGCCGCACCGGGCGGCCGGGGCCTGGTCGGCGTGATGGGCGGTCACGCCGCCGACCGCGGCACCCCGGCGTACGACGACGCGGCGCGCCTCGGTGCCCTGCTCGGTCGCCACCATGTCGTCGCCACCGGCGGCGGGCCGGGCGCGATGGAGGCCGCCAACCTCGGTGGGCGGATGGCCGCCGCTCCCCCGGACGCGCTCGCCGAGGCCCTGCGCCGGGTCGCCGACGTCCCGTCGTTCCGGCCCTCGGTCGACGCGTGGGTGGGCGCGGCCCGCGCCGCCCTCGACCTCGCTCCGGAGCCGAGCCCCTCGCTCGGCGTACCGACCTGGCACTACGGCCACGAGCCGCCGAACCTGTTCGCGACCGCCATCGCGAAGTACTTCCGCAACGCGCTGCGCGAGGCGATCCTGCTCATGGTGTGCGACGCGGGGATCGTGTTCCTGCCCGGCGCGGGCGGCACGGTGCAGGAGATCTTCCAGGACGCCTGCGAGAACTACTACGCCGCCGACGAGGACGTGGCCCCGATGGTGCTCGTCGGACGGCGCTACTGGACCGAGCGGCTCCCGGCCTGGCCGCTGCTTCAGGCCCTCGCCCGCGGCCGCGCGATGGAGCAACACGTCCATCTCGTCGACACGGTCGAGGAGGCCGCGGCGCTGTTCACGCCACGCGGGCGCTGACCTCTCCCCCGGCCACCGCACGGTAGTGCGCGACCAGCTGCTCGTTGATCGCGTACCAGGACCGCTCCTGCACCGCACGCAGCGCGGTCGCGGCCATCCGGGCCCGCAGGTCCGCGTCGCGCACCAGCCGGTCGACCGCGGCCGCCAGGTCCGCGCCGTCACCGGGGCGGTACAGCAGACCCGAGGCCCCGTCCGCGACCACGTCCACCGGGCCGCCGGCCGCCGGGGCGACCACCGGTACGCCCGAGGCCAGCGCCTCCTGGGCCGCCTGGCAGTAGGTCTCGTAGCGCCCGGTGTGCACGAAAACGTCGAGCGCCGCGTAGGCGCGGCTCAGGTCGGCTCCGTGCAGCAGCCCGAGGAAGGTCGCCCGCCCGCCCAGCAGACCGCGCAGGCGCTGCTCCTCGGGCCCCGCGCCCACGACCACCAGGGCGTAGCGTGCGTCGTCCGCCAGATGACGCAGCAGGTCGAGCTCCTTCTCGGCGGCCAGCCGTCCGACGTACCCGACGAGGAGCCGGCCGTCCGGGGCGATCCGCCGTCGCAGGGCCTCGTCGCGGTGACGCGGATGGAAGGCGTTCAGGTCCACCCCGCGGCCCCAGCGGTGCACGTGCGGCACGCCGAGCGCCCGGAGCTGGTCGATGCTGGCCGTCGACGGGGCCAGGGTGCGGTCGACATGCTGGTGGATGCGCCGCGTGAGGCCCGCCGCCGCGCGCACCCCGCCCGGGACGTCGTACCGCTCGGCGAAGCCGACCAGGTCGGTCTGGTAGATCGCGACGGTCGGGATGCCCAGCTCCTCGGCGGCGCGAGCGGCCTGGAAGCCGAGCGTCGCGGGCGACGCGATGTGGACGACGTCGGGGCGGAACCGGACCATCCGCTGGCGCAACCGGCGCCGGGTCTCCAACCCGACCCGGAAGTCCGGGTAGAACGGCAGGTTCGCACCCCGGGCGCGACGGACCCGGAACCCGGCGTACGTGTCCGGGCCGGTCGGCGCCATGAGCTCGGCGTGGTGCCCCTCGGCCGCGAGGTGCTCGAGCACCCGCCGGACCGAGTTGGTCACCCCGTTGATCTGCGGGAGAAAGGACTCGGCGACCACCAGGACGCGGAGCCGGCCCGCACCACTCACGGCCTCACTCATCGCCTCGCTCATGACCTCAGCCATGACACCGACGCTAGGGAGCGCTCCCCAACGGGCCGTCACGGTTGCGCGAGTGTCCGGCGACCCGTTCGTGAACGACAGGGGTACGCCGCCCACGGGGCCCGCGCCGGACGTGACCCGGCCCACCCCCGGCTCGTTGCCGGTTCGTGGAGATCACTCGCCGAAACCTGATCCGCAACGCCATCGCCGCCGGTGGCCTCGCCGCGGCGGCCACCGCGCTCCCCGGTGTGCTGCGCTCCGCGGCTGCCGCCGACCCGGCGCCGGGCGCGCCCGCGACCCTCGGCCGGACCTACCTGCCCGGCCCCGCCGGGCCGGGCGGCTATCGCGGCGTGATCGCCGCCGCCGGCGAGCCGCACCGGACCCGCACCGCGCTCGGCGTCCTCGGCGACGCGGGCCGCGCCGCGCGCCGGGAGGGCCTCCTCTCGTTCGTCCAGCTCAGCGACGTCCACATCGTCGACGCCCAGTCACCGCTGCGCCTGGAGTGGACCGACCGCCTCGACGACCCCAGTCCCCTGCCCGCCATCGGGCTGTTCAGCTCGGCGTACCGGCCCCAGGAGATGCTGACCGGACAGGTCGCCGACTCGATGGTGCGCGCGATCAACCGGATCGGCAGCGGCCCGGTCACCGGCACGCCGTTCGCGCTGGCCATCCAGACGGGCGACAACTCCGACAACTCCCAGCTCAACGAGGTCCGCTGGAATATAACCGCCCTCAACGGCGGCCCGATGCGCGTCGACTCCGGGCGCCTCACCAAGTGGGAGGGCGTCGCCGACAGCCTCAAGGCGACCTACGACGGCGCGTACTGGCACCCCGAGGGCAACCCGAACGGGCGGCCGGTCGACCGCCCGCGCGCGGAGTACGGCTTCCCCGTCGTCCCGGGGCTGCTCGACGCCGCGCGCCGCCCCTTCACCGCCGAGGGGCTGACCATCCCCTGGTACTCCGTCTTCGGCAACCACGACGGCCTCGCGCAGGGCAACTTCCCCGCCTCCACGCTGCAGCTCAACCTGATCGCGCTCGGCGCCCTGAAGATCATCTCGCCGCCGCTCGGCCTCGACCCCGGTCAGCTGCTCGAGGACCTCACCGGCGACCCCGCCGGGCTGTTGACCACCCTGCTCAGCGGAGCCACCAGCGCGACCGTGCGGCTGGTGACCCCGGATCGCGATCGCCGCCTGCTCACCCGCAAGCAGATCGTGGAGCAGCACTTCCTGCTCGGCGGCGCGCCCTTCGGCCACGGCTTCACCAGCACGAACCGACAGCAGGGCACGGCGTACTACCACTTCGACGAGGGTCGGTTCCGGTTCGTCGTCCTCGACACCGTCAACCCCAACGGGTACTCCGACGGCTCGCTCGACACGACCCAGTTCGCCTGGCTCACCGCACTGCTGGCGCAGTCCAGCGACAAGATCGTGATGGTCTTCAGCCACCACACCTCCACGACGATGGGCAACCCGCTGATCGCCACCGGCGGGTCGCTGGAGGCGCGGGTCACCGGCGCCACGGTCCTCGACGCGCTGCTCTCCACGCCCTCGGTCATCGCCTGGATCAACGGCCACACCCACCGCAACCAGGTCAGCCCGCGCCCGCGCCCGGGCGGCGGCGGCCTGTGGGAGATCACCACGGCCTCCCACATCGACTGGCCGCAGCAGGCGCGGATCATCGAGATCGCCGACAACCGGGACGGCACCCTGTCGATCTTCACCACGATGGTCGACCACGCAGGTCCCGCCTCCGCGGGCGCCGGCACCGCCACCCCCGAGCAGCTCGCCGGCCTCGCCCGGGAACTCGCCGCCAACGACTGGCACGACCACGACGGCGGACTCGGCACCCTCGACGACCGCAATGTCGAGCTCCTGGTCGCCAACCCCCTCGCGTAGGCGCCCACGCCGCTTGTAACCAAGGGTTACAAGCTCGGCCGGCGCCTGCAGAGCGCTCAGCCGATGGGCGCGGCGGCGAGCTGGCCGCAGGCCGCGTCGATCTCACTGCCCCGCGTGTCCCGCATCGTCGCCGCGATGCCCCGCGCCTCGAGGCGGCGGACGAACTCGGCCATGTCCTCCTCGCGGGAGCGGGTGAACTGGGAGCCCGGCACCTCGTTGAGCGGGATGGGGTTGACGTGGACCCAGCTCGTGCCCCGGCCGTCGGCGGACAGTACGTCGGCGAGCAGGTCCGCTCGCCAACCCTGGTCGTTGATGTCGCGCATGAGGGCGTACTCGATCGAGACCCGGCGGCCGGTCCGAGCGAAGTACTCGTAGGCGGCGTCGACGGTCTCGGCGACGGAGAAGCGGGTGTTGATCGGCACCAGGTCGTTGCGCAGCTCGTCGTCGGGGGCGTGCAGGGACAGCGCGAGCGTGACCGGGATGCCCTCGCCCGCGAGCTGCCTGATCCGGGGCACCAGGCCCACGGTGGAGACCGTCACGTGGCGCGCCGAGAGTCCCAGCCCGGAGGGGGCCGGCTCGGTGAGCCGGCGGACGGCGCCGAGGGTGGCCTTGTAGTTGGCGAGCGGCTCCCCCATGCCCATGAACACGACGTTGGAGAGCCGGCCCGGCCCGCCCGCGACGTCACCGTTGGCCATGGCGCGGGCGCCGACGATCACCTGGTGCACGATCTCCGCGGTCGACATGTTGCGCTGCAGGCCACCCTGCCCGGTCGCGCAGAACGGGCAGGCCATGCCGCAGCCGGCCTGGCTCGAGATGCAGATCGTGGCCCGGTCCTTGTAGCGCATCAGCACGGACTCGACGAGCGAGCCGTCGAAGAGCCTCCACAGCGTCTTGACCGTCTTGCCCTTGTCGGCGCTCTGCTGCCGGATCGGGTCCATGAGGTCCGGGAGGAGCGCGCCGACGAGCTCGGCGCGCTGGGCGGCCGGCAGGTCGGTCATCTCGGCGGGGTCGTGGACCAGCCGGCCGAAGTAGTGCATGCCGAGCTGCTTGGCCCGGAAGCCGGGGAGGCCCATCTCGACCAGCAGGTCCTTGCGCTCCGCCTCGCTCAGGTCCGCCAGGTGCCGGGGTGGCTTCTTGCGCCCTCGCGGCTCGGCGAGGACGAGGGGAAGCGGGCGCGGCTGCGCGTCGGGCTGCTCGGACATGTCCCCACGATTCTCCCACCCGGGAGCACAGGCGCCCAATCCCCCGGGAACGGCACCGAGGCGCGCCGCAGGACGCTCAGGCGTCCTTGTTGAGCAAGAACCAGACCACGCCCACGCCGACGCAGACCACGACCAGCACCGTGGAGACCATGCCGAGGAGCAGGTACCGGCCGAACCGGCGGGTGTGCTGGGGCACCAGCAGCCCGATCGGGACGACGAACATCAGCAGGACGAACGGGAACAGCTCCTCGACCCGCTGGTAGCCCGCGACCCACTTGATGATGGCGGCGTACAGGCCCGGGACGACGATGACCGCCACCATGCCCGTGAAGAAGCCGGCGAGCGGGAAGAACACGGGGTGTCCGCGGTGGAACCAGTCAGGGCGCCGGGACCTGTCGTCCGGTGCGTCCACCTCGCCGCCCACGCGGCCGTCGCCTGCCTCAGTCATGTCCGGGCGATCGTAGCGGCCGGATGGCAACGAGCCGCTATCAGCCGTCCGTCCGGGACGGCGCACCGGGCCGCCCGGGCGGTCGCCGGCACGTCACCGGTACGTCGGCGCACGGTCGCCACGAGGTCGCCCTGAGGTCGCCGGAGAGAAAGTTCGCGGGCGATGTCGATCCCCCGGTTCCCCGATCGACCGAGGGATGGAAGGGTCGAGAGGCGACCCCCGACAACCACGGAGCACACCATGAAGTACATGCTGATCATGCGGTCCACCAGCGAGGCCGAGGCGGCCTTCGCCGACAGCGGGATCTCGTTCGACGAGATCCTGGAGTCGATGGGCCGGTTCAACGACGAGATGATCCAGGCGGGCGTCCTCGTCGCCGCGGAGGGCCTCGACCCCGACCCGGCCACCGGCGTGGTCGTGGACTACTCCAGCCAGCCGCCGGTCGTGACCGACGGCCCGTACGGCGAGACCAAGGAGCTGTTCGGGGGCTACTGGATCGTCGACGTGGCGTCGCTGGAGGAGGCCACGGCGTGGGCGAAGCGGGCCCCGCTCGCCGGTCCCGGCATGAAGGCCGAGATCCGCCGGGTCAGCTCGATCGACGAGTTCCCGCAGGACAACGTGTGGATCCAGAAGGAGCGGGCCTGGCGCGAGGCGACCGGGCAGCTGTGACGGAGCCGTCCCCGACCGCGGAGGGCCGGCGTGCCGTCGAGGCCGTGTGGCGGATCGAGTCCGCCCGGATCGTCGGCGCGCTGGCCCGCTACACCGGCGACTTCACCCTGGCCGAGGATCTCGCCCAGGAGGCGTTCGCCGAGGCGCTCGTCGCGTGGCCGCGCGACGGCGTCCCGGCGAACCCGGCGGGCTGGCTGCTCACGGTGGGCCGGCGGCGCGCGATCGACGGCTTCCGGCGCAGGGCGGCGCGCGACGAGCGCTACGCCGTCCTGGGCCAGGAGCTGGCGAGCCGGACGGCCGCGGCCGACGACGGCGATCTCGACGTGCTCGCCGATCCCGGCCGCATCGACGACGACCTGCTCGCCCTGGTCTTCATCGCCTGTCACCCGACCCTGTCCGCCGAGTCGCAGGTGGCGCTCACGCTGCGCACCGTCGGTGGTCTGACCAGCGACGAGATCGCCCGGGCCTTCCTCGTGCCGACGGCGACCGTGCAGGCGCGGATCACCCGCGCGAAGAAGACGCTGGCGGCGGCCCGCGTCGCCTTCGTCGTGCCGGAGCCGCAGGAGTGGCGCGACCGGCTGCGGGCCGTGCTCGGCGTCGTCTACGTCATTTTCACCGAGGGCTCCTCGGCGACGTCGGGCGACGCCTGGATCCGGGCCGACCTGGCCCGCGAGGCGGTCCGGATGGCCCGGGTCCTGGCCCGGCTGATGCCAGAGGAGCCCGAGGTGCACGGGCTCCTCGCGCTGCTCGAGCTGACCGCCGCCCGCTTCCCGGCACGGACCACGCCGACCGGCGAGCCGGTGCTCCTGGAGGACCAGGACCGTCGCCGCTGGGACCGGACGGCGATCCGGCGTGGCATGGCCGCCCTGGACCGGGCCGAGCGGGTCGGCCGGGGCCTGGGCGCCTACGGCATCCAGGCCGCCATCGCCGCCTGTCACGCTCGCGCCTCGTCGGTCGCGGAGACCGACTGGGACCGGATCGTGTCGCTCTACGAGGCGCTCGGCCGGATCGCGCCCTCCCCGGTCGTCGAGCTCAACCGCGCGGTCGCGGTCTCCATGGCGGCAGGCCCCGCCGCCGCCCTCCCCCTCGTCGACGCCGTGGCCGCCGGAGGCGACCTCGCGGGCAGCCCGATGCTGCCCGGGGTCCGCGGCGAGCTGCTGCGGCGGCTGGGTCGCACCGAGGATGCCCGAGCGGCGCTCGAGCTCGCCCTCGACCTGTGCCGCAATGAGTCCGAGCGCGTCGTACTGGCCGGGAAGCTCGCCGACCTGTGACAGTAGACCGGTGACCGAGCACACCCCGGGACAGCACCCGTCCCTCACCTACAGCAGCTATCTCGCCCTCGACGACGTGCTCTCCGCCCAGCACCCGCGCTCCGACGAGCACGACGAGCTGCTCTTCATCGTGATCCACCAGGTCTACGAGCTGTGGTTCAAGCAGATGCTGCACGAGCTGGCCGGACTCCAGGAGCGACTCGAGGCCGGCGACACCCCGCGGGCGCTGCACACGCTCGGGCGGGTGCTGACGATCCTCAAGGTCAACGTCGCCCAGGTCGACGTGCTCGAGACGATGACCCCGCGCCAGTTCACCAGCTTCCGCGGCCGCCTCGACGCCTCCAGCGGCTTCCAGTCCGCGCAGTTCCGCGAGCTCGAGGCGACCCTCGGCCGCCGCGACGCCCGCGTCTTCGAGCACTACCCCGCCGGCAGCGGTGGACGTGAGCGGATCGCCGCCGCGATGTCGCGCCCGTCGGTGTTCGACTCGTTCCTGCGCTACCTCGTCACGCAGGGGTACGACGTCCCGCGGGCCGCCCTCGACCGCGACCTGGCTGTCGCCTGGGAGCCGTCGCCCGACGTGCAGCGCCTGCTCCTCGCGGCGTACGACGACGACGGTGGCGCCGCGCAGGTCGCCGAGCGGCTGGTCGACCTCGACGAGGGCCTGCAGGAGTGGCGCTACCGGCACGTGAAGATGGTCGAGCGCACCATCGGCGCCAAGCCCGGCACCGGCGGCTCCTCGGGGGCGACCTACCTGTGGAGCACCGTCACCCGGTCGCTCTTCCCCGACCTGTGGGCGATCCGCAGCGAGATGTGAGCCGCCGGCTCAGGTGAAGATGCCGTAGTGCAGCAGCAGCCAGATCGGCGCGATCGTGGCGAGCAGCGAGTCGAGTCGGTCCATCAGGCCGCCGTGTCCGGGGATCACCTGGCTCATGTCCTTGATGCCCAGGTCGCGCTTGATGACCGACTCGCACAGGTCGCCGAGCGTGGCCATGACCACCGCGATCAGGCCGAGGGCCACGCCGATCCACCAGTCGCCGTCGAGCAGCCAGACGACGAGGGCGACCCCCGCGCCGACGGTGGCGAGGGCCGACCCGGCGAAGCCCTCCCAGGACTTCTTCGGGGAGATCACCGGTGCCATCGGGTGCTTGCCGAAGAGCACCCCGGCGACGTACCCGCCGATGTCGGAGGCGATCGTCACGAGGATGAAGGTGATGATCCCCTTCACACCCGGGTCGTCGAGGCCACCGCCGTCGCGGCCGCCCTCGGCGAGCATCAGGGCCACGAACGAGCCCAGGAAGGGCACGTAGACGAGCGCGAAGACCGACGCCGTGGCGTTCTTGACGTAGCCGTCGATGCCGCGGCGCAGCAGCCACAGCATGATCACCAGCGCGCTCACCGCGGTGGCCGTCACCAGGGCCGCGGAGCCCCAGAGGTAGGCGACGACCACCATCACGACGCCGCCGACCATCAGCGGCTGCTCGGGCAGGTCGATGTCCTTGGCGAGCAGGCCCTTGCGCAGCTCCCACATCGCGACGACGACGGCGACCGCGACGATCGCCATGAACGCCGGCTTCCAGAACAGCAGGGAGGCCGCGATCGCGGTCAGGAGCACGACCGCGGACCCGACCGCCGCCTTCAGGTCGCGGCCGGCGCGGCCGTGGTCCTTCGTCGGGGCAGCGTCGTCGGAGGTCGAGGACATGGAGTGTGGGAGCAGCTGGAGGTCAGACCTCGAGCAGCTCGGCTTCCTTGTTCTTGAGCAGCTCGTCGATCGCCTCGGTGTGCTTCTTGGTCAGGCCGTCGAGTCGCTTCTCGGCGCCGGTGACGTCGTCCTTGCCGACCTCGCCGTCCTTCTCGAGCTTCTCCAGGCCCTGCTTGGCCTTCTGGCGCACCTGGCGCACGGCGACCTTGCCGCCCTCGGCCTTCTCCTTGGCGAGCTTGATGAACTCCTTGCGGCGCTCCTCGGTCAGCTCGGGGAAGACGCAGCGCAGCTGCTTGCCGTCGCTGGACGGGTTCACGCCCAGGTCGGAGTCGCGGATGGCCTTCTCGACATTGTTGAGCGCGCCGACGTCGTACGGCGAGACGAGGATGATCCGCGCCTCGGGAGCCGTGAAGGACGCCAGCTGCTGCAGGGGCGTGGGAGTGCCGTAGTAGTCGACCATGATCTTGCTGAACATGCTCGGGTGGGCGCGGCCGGCCCGGATCGCCGCGAACTCCTCGCGGGTCGCGTCGACCGACTTGCCCATCTTCTGGTCGGCCTCGTCGAGGATGTCGTTGATCACCGGTTCTCCTTCGTCTGGTGCTGGTCAGGCTCGGGGTGTGGTCTCAGCCTGCGCTGACCCGCGTGCCGATCCTCTCACCCTGCACGACACGCAGGATGTTGCCCTCGGGCTCCATGCCGAACACGATCATCGGCAGCTTGTTCTCGCCACACAGGGCGAACGCCGTCTGGTCCATGATCCGCAGGCCCTGGGCGATGGCGTCGTCGTAGGTGAGCTCGTCGTACTTCACGGCGTCGGGGTCGACGTTCGGGTCGGCGCTGTAGACGCCGTCGACGCCGCTCTTGGCGACGAGGACCACGTCGCACTTGCTCTCGAGCGCGCGCTGCACCGCGACCGTGTCGGTCGAGAAGTACGGCAGGCCCATGCCGGCACCGAAGATGACCACGCGGCCCTTCTCCATGTGCCGGATCGCGCGGCGCGGGATGTAGGGCTCGGCGACCTGGCCCATGGTGATCGCGGTCTGCACCCGCGTCTCGACGCCCTGCTTCTCCAGGAAGTCCTGGAGCGCGAGGCAGTTCATGACGATGCCGAGCATGCCCATGTAGTCGGCGCGGACCCGGTCCATGCCGCGCTGCTGGAGCTCGGCACCGCGGAAGAAGTTGCCGCCGCCGGTCACCACCGCGATCTGGACGCCGGCGTCGGCGACAGCCTTGACCTCGCGTGCGATCGCCTGCACGACGTCGGGGTCGACGCCGACCTTGCCACCACCGAAAACCTCACCCGAGAGCTTCAGGAGGACTCGCTTGTAGCCGGCCACCAGGGTCCTTCCGGTCGTTCGTCAGTGATCTTCGAGGCGGACCCGAGGTTACCGTGTCGGCGCCCCGCTCAACGAACCCGCTGCACCCGCTTGCGGTAGTCGTCGCCGTTGTCGCCGTCGATCCCCGAGCTGCGGGTGCGGGCGATGTGGCCGATCTGCTCCTCGCCGCCCTGGACCGGCTGCGCCTCGATGATCGTGTCACGCTCGAACTCGTGGGACTTGTCGGTGTTGCGGTAGTAGCGGTAGAAGGCCCAGTACGTCGCCACGCCGCCGGCCGGTCCCGCGGCGAGCAGCCAGAGACCGCCGTCGTCCGACGCCTGCGCGAGGATGTCGGCGATCATGCCGTGGCCACCAGGATCGCGCCGGCGATGCCCTCGAGGACGGTGCCGACCGTGAACGCGGCGAGCAGCAGCTTGGGCTGGGACACCGGGATGCTGCCCATCGTCTCCCCTGTCCGGGCGTTGACCGCGATGTAGTGGAGCAGCCCGTTGCTCTCCTGGCGGTAGGAGTAGAGCCACACCGGGAGGTACATCGACACCCATCGCGAGCCGCCGACGTCGACCTGCTCCTGCTCCCAGCGCACGCCGCGGTCGAACCTGCCCAGCGAGCCGCGGACCTCGGAGCGGCCGATCGAGAGCAGCTGGTCCTCGAGCACCGGCTTCATGGCCTCCACGTTGACGTCGCGCTTCTCGCTGGTGAAGCCGACGAGGTAGCTGGCGTTCCACCTGACGGCGTTCTTGGTGTCGAACGGCAGCACCGAGTTGACGATGTTGTTGGTGTTCTCGGAGCCGACGGCGAGGCGCGCCGAGGAGCCCTCGACGGTGAGGTCGTCGACGGTGAAGCTCACCTGGCGCGAGACCCGGTAGACGTCGGCCGCGTAATAGGTGACCCGGTTGTCGCCCTGCTTCTCGGTCCAGCGGCGGGTCTCCACCTCGCCCTTGCCCCAGTACTGCGACTGCGCGCGGGCGTCGATCACGAGGTACGGGAGGTAGACGCCCAGCACGTTCTCCGGGACGAACTCCTTCTTGAAGCGCTTGTGCGCGAAGAGGCGGCGCTTCGACGCGAAGGCCCGGATCTTCTCGACCGCCTCCTCCTTGGTCAGCCGGAAGGGCAGGACGGCGTCCGGGACGGCGCCATTGGGGATCTGCCGGTTGACGTTGAGCGTGTGCCGGCACCAGTGGCAGCGGGCGTTGAGCGCGTGGGCCGTGTCGACCACGACCTCGGCCCCGCACGCCTCGCACTTGAAGGTGAGCATGTCGGCCGCGTCGGCCGCGATGTCCTCGGCCCCGCTGGCGATGACGGTGCCCTCGAGCTGGTCGATGCCCTCGCCGAGCCCGAACTCCTCCTCGACCCGCGCCTCCTGCCACTCGTTGCGGCAGAAGAGGCAGATGAGCATGCCGGTGGAGCCACGCAGCCGGACGTCGGTCGAGCCGCACTTCGGGCAGCGGTTGAGGCCGTCGTCGAGGGACTCGTTGACGGTCTCGATGCTCGGCTTCGGCTCCGGCTCGGCCTTGGCCGCCGCGAGCTCCTCCTCCAAGGACAGGGGCGGCCCGTCGAAGGTCGGCTGCTGCGGCGGGTCAGCGGACTCCTGCGTCATCTCAGAGCCCGAGGGCCTTCGCCTTCGCCGCCTCGTAGTCGGCCTCGGTGATGAGGCCGGCGTCGAGCATCTCCTTGGCCCGCTTGAGCACGGCCATCGGGTCCTCCGCGGCGGGCTCGGCCGGAGCGGCCGGAGCGGCCGGGGCGGCCGGGGCGGCCGGGGCGGGCGGAGCGGCCGGGGCGGGAGCCCCAGGAGCCTGCGCGGGCGGCACCGGCTGCTGGAGACCGCCCAGCCCCATGCCGCCGGTCGCCATGCCCATCCCGACCAGCCCACCGGGCCCGGCGTTCTCACCGGCCGCCTCGATGCCGGCCGCGACCGACGCCTGCAGGTTGGAGTTGCCGCGCGAGCCGGACAGCGCATCGGCCCGCTGGACGTTCTTGAGCAGCTCACGCGTCGTGGCGTCGTACTCGATCGAGATGATCGCGGTCTTGACGATCTCCAGGCCGCGGTCGGTGCGCCACTGGTAGTTCTGCTCCACCGCGGCCGACAGCGACTGGGCGAAGCCGATCGAGTCCTGCTGGAGGCGCGCGATCCGGTTCCCCTTGGCGGGGTCGTTGGTGTACATCGAGAAGGCCGGCGCCAGGGAGCCGACGACCTCGTTGAACAGCTGCTCACCGGCCGGGTTGTCGATGTCGGTGAAGTCGAAGGACCGGTGGCCGCTGATCACCTCGGCCGGCACGAAGTTGCGGATGAAGGTCAGCGGGTCGGTGATCTTCAGCGTGTAGGTGCCGCGGGTGATGGCGCCGACCTGGGTGTTGAGGAAGGCGTCGTCCCAGTAGATCTCCGACTGGGTGCCGAACTTGTTGTTGGGCAGCTCCTTGAGCGTCACGAAGACCGCGTTCTGCTGCGCCGAGGGACGACCGCCGAACTTGAAGCGCTCCCAGCTCTGCTTGACGAGGGAGTCGACGAGGCCGCCGCCGGTGAAGATCGACTGCGACGCGGGGTCGTCGGAGTTCCAGATGTAGGCACCAGGCTCGGCGGCGAACCCGGTGAAGGCGCCGTCCTCCAGCAGGACCAGACCGTAGCCCTCGGGGACGACGATCTTGGACCCGTTGGTGATCACGCCGTCGGAGCCCTGGGTGTTGCTGCCGCGACCCGCGTTCTGCCCCTTCGCGACGGCCGGGAACACGGCGACGGTCGAGCCGATGCCGTCCGGGACGCCGTAGAAGTCGACCCACTGGTCGGCGAGGGTGCCGCCGATCGCGCCGATCGCAGCCTGAATGAGTCCCATGGACGATCTCCTTCACCTGACGCCGAGGTGCGCCCGCGGCCGCGGGACGCCGGTCCGACACATGTCCGATGGCCGGGCGCGACAAACCTACCCCGTGGGTCGCACCCGCACGGCCGGAAAAGCAGGACGGCCGGTGGTCACCCTGAGGTGACCACCGGCCGTCCGGTGCGTTCCGTTACGCGCCGACCTCGAAGCGGGCGAACCGCTTGACGGTCGTGTTGGCGGCGTCGAGGACGGCCTTGACCGTCTTCTTCGACTCCGAGACCGACTCCTGCTCGAGCAGGACGATCTCCTTGAAGAAGCCACCGAGACGACCCTCGACGATCTTGGCGACGGCAGCCTCGGGCTTGCCCTCCTCGATCGTCTTCTTGGTCAGGACGTCCTTCTCGGCGGCGACGATGTCCGCGGGCACCTCGTCACGGGTGAGGTACTGCGCCTTGAGGGCGGCCACCTGCATGGCCGCGCCGCGGGCCGCGGCCTCGTCGCCGTCGTACTCGACGATGACGCCGACGGCCGGCGGGAGGTCGGCCGCACGCTTGTGCAGGTAGACCGCGACCGGGCCGTCGAAGTACGCCACGTTGCCGAGCTCGATCTTCTCGCCGATGGTGATCGCGAGGTTCTCGACGACCTTGCCGACCGTGCTGTCGCCCAGCGGCAGCGCCTTGGCGGCCTCGGTGTCGGTCGCCTTGCCCGCGTCGACCGCCTCGACGATCTGCTGGGCGGCCTTGATGAACTCCTCGTTCTTCGCGACGAAGTCGGTCTCCGACTTCAACTCGATGAGCGCGCCGCCGGCGTTGGCCACCAGGCCGGCGGAGGTCTCCCGCTCGGCGCCGCGGGCGGCCGCCTTGGCGGCGCCCTTGACGCGGAGCAGCTCGACGGCCTTGTCGAAGTCGCCGCCGGTCTCGTCGAGCGCCTTCTTGCAGTCCATCATTCCGGCGCCGGTCAGCTCGCGGAGCTTCTTGACGTCAGCAGCAGTGAATGCCATGGATCCTCGTTCGGTGTGTCGAAAGGTGGACGTGGGGGTGCTCAGGCCTCGGCCGGAGCGTCGGCCGCGGGGGCCTCCTCGGCAGCGGCCTCGGGAGCGGCGTCGGCCGGAGCGGCCTCGGCGGCCGGAGCGGCAGCGTCACCCTCGAGGAGCTCGCGCTCCCACTCGGCCAGGGGCTCCTCGGCGGCCGGGCTCGCGGCGGAGCCGGCACCGGAGCGGGACATGAGGCCGTCGGCCGCGGCGTCGGCGATGACGCGGGTCAGCAGGCCCACCGCGCGGATGGCGTCGTCGTTGCCCGGGATCGGGAAGTCGACGTCGTCCGGGTCGCAGTTGGAGTCGAGGATCGCGATGATCGGGATGCGCAGCTTGCGCGCCTCCTCGACCGCCAGGTGCTCCTTGTTGGTGTCGACGATCCACACGGCCGACGGGACCCGGGACATCTCGCGGATGCCGCCGAGGGTCTTGTCGAGCTTGTCGCGCTCCCGCTTCATCTGCAGGAGCTCCTTCTTCGTGCGGCCGGAGCCCGCGACGTCGTCGAAGTCGATCTCGTCGAGCTCCTTGAGGCGGTTGATCCGCTGGTGCACGGTCGAGAAGTTGGTGAGCATGCCGCCCAGCCACCGCTGGTTGACGTAGGGCATGCCGACGCGGGTCGCCTGCTCGGCGATCGCCTCCTGGGCCTGCTTCTTGGTGCCGACGAACATGATCGTCCCGCCCTTGGCCACGGTCTCCTTGACGAAGGCGTAGCTGCGGTCGATGTAGGCCAGCGACTGCTGCAGGTCGATGATGTAGATGCCGTTGCGGTCCGTGAGGATGAATCGCTTCATCTTCGGGTTCCAACGACGGGTCTGGTGTCCGAAGTGGACGCCGCTCTCGAGGAGCTGGCGCATGGTCACGACAGCCATGATGTCTCCTGTTGTGTTTCTCAGTTGGGGCCTGTCGTCCACGCGCGATCCGACCGCACGACGCGAGGTCGCACGGACTGGGGATCGACGCCCACGGGCGGCCGGGGCCGGAGCGGCCCCGTCGTGGTCTGCGGACGAGCGAATTCCGGTCCAGGGCGGACCGGTGCCTCCCAGCGTACGACGTGAGGCGCGCCTCGTACCAATCCGTGCCCTCGGCTGTCCCCAGCGCCCTCCCTCCCCTCCCCCGTCCCCAGCCCGCCCCGCGCCCGCCGGCGGCTGCCGGCACCGCCGGCCACGCTTCTCCCATGCCTCGTCGCCACCGCCGTCACCACCACCGCCGTCTCGCGGTCACGACCGCCCGCCGGTCCGGCATCCTGGCCCTGCTCGTGCCGGCTCTCGTCCTGCCGGTGCTGTTCGCGGCGGCTCCCGCGGCCCGCGCCGACCCCGTCGATCCGATCGGGGTCTGGCCGCTCCATCCGGTGCCGTCGGTGGTCCAGCCGTTCGACCCGCCGGACACGCCCTACGCCGCCGGCCACCGGGGGGTCGACCTGGCCGGACGGGTCGGACAGCCCGTCCGGACAGCCCTCGACGGCACGGTCGTGTTCGCCGGCCGGATCGCCGGACGGGGTGTCGTGGTCGTCGGGCACGGCGCCACCCGCACGACCTACGAGCCGGTGACCGCCTCGGTCGGCGTCGGCGACCGGCTGAGGGCCGGAGCGGTGATCGGCACGCTCGAGCTCGCCGGCTCCCACTGCTTCCCCCGTGCGTGCCTGCACTGGGGATGGCTGGCCGGCGAGACCTACCTGGATCCGCTCCGGCTGGTCGGCGGTGGACCGGTGCGGCTGCTCCCGCTGTGGCAAGACGTGCCGGCCGCCGGGCCCGTCATCCGGCCGGTTCTCGCTACGATGGCGACGCTGCTCGGGATGAGCCGATGAAGGCGGGCGTCCGCGGGTTGCGTACCGCCTCGCCGGCCTGAGCACGGGTCACGCCCGCGGGTGCGCCTGCTGGTAGGCCCGGCGGAGTCGGTCGGTGGTGACATGCGTGTAGCGCTGGGTCGTGGCCAGTGACGCGTGGCCGAGCAGCTCCTGGACCGAGCGCAGATCGGCGCCGCCCTCGAGCAGGTGGGTGGCGGCCGTGTGGCGGAGCCCGTGCGGCCCGAGATCCGGTGCCCCCGGCACGTCGGCGAGGCGCCGGTGCACCAGCGTACGCACGGCCCGCTGGTCGATCCGGCCGCCGCGCGCCCCGAGGAACAGCGCGGGCCCGGATCCCGGCCGGGCCAGCTCGGGCCGGCCCCGGCCCAGCCATCGGTCGAGCGCCGCCGCGGCCGGTTGGCCGAACGGGACGGTGCGCTCCTTGCGCCCCTTGCCGAACACCCGGACGACGTTGCGGTCGCGGTCCAGGTCGTCGACGTCGAGGCCACACAGCTCGCCGACCCGCATCCCCGTCGCGTACAGCAGCTCGAGCATCGCGACGTCGCGGAGCCCGACCGCGCTCCCGTCGTCGGCCAGGTCGGTGGCCGCGCCGATCAGGCGCGTGGCCTCGTCCACCCGCAGCACGTCGGGCAGCGTGCGGTGCGGACGGGGCGAGCCGAGCGCCGAGCCGACGTCGCTGGCGATCCGCCCGGTCCGAGCCAGCCACGCGGTGAACACCCGCGCCGCGGTGGCGCGGCGGGCCAGCGTGGTGCGGGACAGGCCGAGGCTCTGCTGCTTGGCCAGCCAGCTGCGCAGGCTCCGCAGGTCGAGCTCGGTCGCATCGGCCAGGCCCAGCCGGGCGGCATGCTCGACGAGTCCGGTGACGTCGCCGACGTAGGCCCGGACGGTGTGGGGCGTCAGATCACGCTCCGCGACCAGGTGGCGCTCGTAGTCGGCGAGCACCCGCGCGAACGGCTCCGGCAGCAGGTCCTCGGCCCGGTCGGTCATTGCTCGATCGTAGAGCGCGCCTCCTCTCCGAGCCGCCAGCCCGACGGCAGGCGTTCGACGTGTCCGTCGACGGCGAGCGTGTGCAGGAGATGCTCGACCTCCTCCGCCCCCAGGCCGGCGACCCGCGCGACCGACGCGGCGCTGGCCGGCCTCGAGACGGGCACGGCGTCGAGGACCTGCCGAGCGCGGAGGGTCAGCCGGTCGCGTGGCGCCTCCGGAGCGCGCCGCACGTCGAGCAGGTGCTCACCCGCCGCGCCGAGCAGCTCCAACACGTCCTCGCCGTCGGTGACGAGCGAGGCGCCGCCGGCACGGATGAGCTCGTGCACCCCCGCCGACGCCGCGCTCGTGACGGGTCCCGGCACGCCCATCACGGTGCGGTGCAGCCGGTCGGCCCACGACGCGGTGTTGAGCGCGCCGCTGCGGAGTGCGGCCTCGACCACGACCGTGCCGCGGGTGAGGGCGGCGATCAGCCGGTTGCGGGCCAGGAACCGGATCCGCAGCGGCGCGGAGCCGGGCGGCGCCTCGGACACGACGGCATGGTGCTGGCCCAGGTGCTCGAGCATCGGGCGATGCGCGAGCGGATAGGGACGGTCGACGCCGCAGGCGAGGACCGCGACCGTCCGGCCGTCGGCGGCGACGGCGCCGCGATGGGCGGCATAGTCGACGCCGTAGGCCGCCCCGGAGATCACGGTCCGACCGGCCGCGCAGAGCACCGCGGCCAGGTCGCCCGCGATCTCGTCGCCGTAGGACGTCGAGGACCGGGAGCCGACGACGGCCACGGCCGGGCCGAGCCGGTCGATCCGTAGCGGCCCCCGGACCCAGAGTCCCGCCGGGACGTCGCCGCGCGCGTGCAGCATGCCGGCCCCGGCGAGGTCGTCGAGGGACGCGGGCCACTCGTCGTCCCCGGGCACCACGAACCGGATGCCCCGGCGGGCCGCGTCCTCGAGGACCCGCTCCGGCTCGGCGGTCGCCAGCCGTCCGGCGGCCGCGACGAACTCGGGTCGGAGGTCGGGCTGCTCCCTCAGCACCTCGAGGAACCGGACGCCGCCGAGCTCACGGGTCAGACCGAGGCATCGGACGTCGCCCGGCTCGGTGACGATGCTGATCGTCGCGCGGGCGATCCGCTCCTCGTCGGGGACCGTCATGCCACCCCCTCCGCGCCCGATCGGGGGCGGAACATCGCGAGGTCCAGCGCCTGGCCCGAGCGCAGGCGCAGAGCCGTCCGCACCTCGTCCACGTCGGGTTCGACGTCGCGGCCGGCCCGGACCGAGCGCACGTCGGCCACCGTCCACGCGAGCCGGTGCACCCGCACGGCCCCCCGCGCGCTGAGCCGGCCGGCGAGCATCTCGGCGTCGAGGAGCTGCTGGGCCGCGGCGGGAAGCGGCCAGGTGTCCTTGAGCCGAGGGCCCGGGATGTGGGCGTTGAGACGCCAGCTGCGCCCGGCGAACCGGACCGCTTGGCGAGCCCGCGCCGCCGCGACCCGCTCGCGCACCTCGGCCGACGTCTCGACGGGGCGGAACGGGTCCCGACTGGCGGGCGAGGCCGGCTGCACATGTCGCACGATGTCGATCCGGTCCACGATCGGGCCGGACATCCGCGCGCGATACGCGCGGCGCACGGTCTCGGCGCAGGTGCACCGGTTGGTCCGCGCCGCGCGCGAGAAGTTGCCGCACGGACACGGGTTGCTCGCCAACACCAGGATGCCGCCGGCCGGCAGGGTGACCGACTCGTCGCGCCGTGCGACGGTGACGTCGCCGCTCTCGAGCGGCTGTCGCAGGGCCTCGATGACGTCGGTGCGGAAGAGCGGGAACTCGTCGAGGAAGAGCACGCCGCAGTGCGCCCGACTGATCTCGCCCGGCTGGACGCGCCCGGAGCCGCCACCGACGACGCTGGCCTTGCTGGCGCCGTGATGGGGCGCGGCGAAGGGCGGGCGGACCAGCATCCCCTGACCGGGGTCGAGCGCGCCGGCCAGGGAGTGCAGCGCCGTCAGCTCGAGCGACTCCTCGCGGGTGAGGTCCGGAAGGATGGTGGGCAGGCGCTCGGCCAGGCTGGTCTTGCCGCATCCCTTCGGGCCCGACAGCTGCACCGGGTGGCCGCCGGCGGCCGCGAGCTCGATGGCGTACTTCTCCTCGGCCATGCCGCGCAGGTCGGCGAGGTCGATCTCGTCGAGGCGCTCGTCGCCGCGCCAGGTGACGAGCCGGAGGCCGGTCGCCGCGGCGACCGGGGGTGCCGCGGGCAGCTCCTGGCCGGCGAGGGCGGCGACGGCCTGCCCGAGCGAGCGCACGCCGATGACCTCGAGGTCGGGCACCATGGTCGCCTCGCCGACCTGCGGCTCGGGGACGTAGATGCGGCGGATGCCGCCCGCCGCGGCGGCGAGCGCCATGGGCAGCACACCGAGCGCAGGACGGAGCCCGCCCGCCAGGGTGAGCTCGCCGACGAAGGCGGTCCGGTCCAGCCAGGCCGACTCGAGCTGCCCGTCCGCCGCCAGCAGACTGACCGCCATCGCGAGATCGAAGTGCGTGCCGGACTTGCGCAGGTCGGCCGGCGAGAACAGGAAGGTGCACCGCTTGGTGGCGGGCCAGCGCAGGTCGCTGTTGACCAGGGCCATGCGGACCCGGTCGACTCCCTCACGCAGGAGCGCGTCGGCACGGCCCACGACCACGGTCGTGGGCTGCCCGACCGAGACGTCGGTCTGGACGTCGATGAGGTGCCCGACGGCTCCGTCGAGCGCGACGCAGCAGGCGGTCGCGAAGGGCATCAGGACCGGCCTCCGCGCGCGGTCCGAGCGGCGGCGAGAAGACAGGGCAGGCTCGTGGGGTGCATGGATCCACGGTGGGCCCACCGGACGACACCCGCGACCGGAGCGCGGTCCCGCTGTGGAGGAGGGACGCCCGGGTGCGGCCTGTGGACGGCCGACGTCACGTCCGCGGACCGGTGGGGTCGAAGGGGACGAGGCGGCGTGCCCGCTCGCCCGTCAGGCCCGCGCCCGTCAGGCCTCAGCACAGCCCCGGGACGTGCTCGACGAGCGCCGGGCCGCGCCGCGGCCGCACCACGGCGACCAGGTCGACCCGGATGCCGTCGGGACGGATCCCTCGCTCGGCCGCCCACCGCTCCCCCAGCCGCTTCAGCCGGTCGAGCTTGACGTCCGAGATCGCCTCGTGCGGCGTCCCCGCCCGCAGCGAGGTGCGGGTCTTGACCTCGCAGACCACGAGCGTCGCGCCGTCCCGCAGCACGATGTCGACCTCGCCCTCGGGACCGCGCCAGTTGCGCTCCAGCACGCTCATCCCCCGCTCGCGCAGGTGGCGGGCCGCCACCTCCTCACCGTACGCCCCGATCGCCTGTCGCGCCTGTGCCGTCGTCCTCATGCGCCCAGGGTCGGACGCACCCCGGACGAACCGGCTCCACCGCCGCAAGCCCTGGGGACGGCGCCGGCCGAGGCGGGGCCTGGGGACGACCGACGGCACGGTCAGGGACCGATGGTGCTTCCGACACGCCTCGACGGCGCCGCGGGCGTCACTGCACGAGCCGCGGGATGCCGCACTTCGGCTCGTGGTCCACCCACAGGTCGGCCCCGCCGAGGTTCAGCCCGAGCAGCGTCGACACCTGCTTGACGACGGTCTCCTGGAGCGTGGAGGTCAGCCCGTTCACCAGGTTCAGCACGGAGCCCGTCACCGCGTTCACGAGCGGTCCCGTCGCAACGCCGAGCACCTGGTTGATGGCCGAGACCTGCTTGGTGCCGAGGATGGGGATGCCGAGGAGGCCGAGCAGGACCTGCGAGGTCTCCTTCTGCCCGCCGATGGTCACCGCCGTGGGCTGCAGGACCAGAGTGCCGACCTTGGGGATCAGCGTCCCGGGCACCTCGTACGGCACGAGCTGCTCCGGGTCGGCCCAGTGGGAGGCAGGCACGGTGATCACCGGGGTGCTCGGGGTGATGCCGGCGGCCGCGGCGGTCTGCACCCCGGCGGTGAGGTCGATCTTCAAGCTGGCGTTCAGCAGCTGGGTGCTGCCGATGTCGAGGATCCCGAGCGTCTTGAGCGGGCTGAGCAGCCCGCCCAGAACCCCCAGCAGATCGCCCAGCAGCGGCGTCGATGCACCGACGTCGAGCCCCGCCTCGATGGTGGCGTGGATCGAGCCCTGGACGGTGGGCGCGGGTACGGCGGCCGAGGACACCTGGAAGCTGGCCTGCTGGGCACCGGTGCCGGTGCACCCCTCCACTCCGGTGAGCTTCGCCTCCGCGTGGGCGAGCTTCGTGGTGATCGTGAGGTTGATCGGGTCGACCTTGAGCCGGGCGTTGACCAGTCCGCCGACGGCGACGGCCTGGTTGATCGCGTTCGACGTGACCTTGGTGACGAGCTCGACCTGGGCGGTCCTCGCGACCTGGTCGTCATGCCCGGTCGAGCAGGTCTTGCGCGGCGCCTGGATGACCTTCAGGGTCGTCTTCGCCGAGATGAGCCCCAGGTTGACGTCGAGCTTGTCCAGCGCGATCGCGTTGGTCCCGTTCGCCACGAGCGCGGCGGCGGTGATCATGTCGAAGACGTTGAGACTCGTCCCCAGGGCCGCGGGGTCGGTGGGCGACGCGCTCAGCAGGTCGCCGATCTTGATGGTCGGGGCACCGGCCTTGATCGCGGCCTTGATCAGGTTGAGGGCGGTGACCGCGGCCGTGCTGCCGCCACCGGCCTGCGCCGACAAGACGTCGGCCGACGCGGCGACGAGGTCGGCGATGCTGACGTCCTCGGCGCGCAGGAGCTCGCTCACGGAGCCGACGCCGAGCTTGCCGGTGCGGACCAGGTCGGCCAGGGACACCTCGGCGTCGGCGAGGCCCTGGTAGCCGACCAGGTCGAGGTTGAGCGCGTCGGGTGTGCCGGAGGAGCCGAAGACCGAGCTCAGCAGCGGGTTGAGGACGGTGTTCAGGATCGGGTTCAGCAGGGTGCTGTTCCCCGACCTCAGCCGCGCGAGGAAGGAGCCGAGCCGGAAGCACGCCCCGCGGTCGGCCGAGGCGACGGCCTCGCGGTGGGCGTCGCCCTCGCTGCGGCCCGTGGCCCCGGAGAAGACGAACCCGGTGCGGGTGTGGGCGCGGACGCGGACCGCCGTGGGGATCTTGGTGCTGTCGGCGCTCTGGTCGTACGCCCGGAACACGCCGTCCTCGGTGTAGCCCCACTCGACATCGAGCCTCGGGGCGCGGCCCTGACCGGTCCCGAGCACGTCCAGGTTGCGGTCGCGGCTCTCGCGCGCCCAGGTGTCGTCGCGGTCACCGGCGGTGAGGTCGCCGACGGTGGCGACCCCGTCGATGTGACGCACGAGGTCGAGGGCCACGACGTCGGCGAGGGCCTGGGCGTCCGAGCGGGCGACACGCTGCAGGCCGAGATCGACGGTGAAGGCCGCCGAGACCATGAGCACGGCGCCCATCGTCACGGCGACCAGGATCGCGACCGTGCCCCGCTCGTCGCGGGCCGGATGCCTGCGCGTGCGGGCCGGCGTCCCGCGCATCTCAGCTCACCCTCGCGCTGGCGGTGTAGCGGAGCTTGCCTCCGAAGCCGAAGGTGAACCCGGGGATCAGGGCGTCGTGCTCGACCACGACGGTGGCGAACATGCAGTCCGGGCCGCTCGCGACGGCGGGGTCGCACGGCCGTACGGCGAACTCGCACTCGTCGGAGCAGTCCTCGCCCTGCGAGTCCAGGGCCTGCTGCGCGGCGGTGAGGGCCGCGGACTCCTTCTCCGCGTTGCTCGTCGCCTGGGAGACCGCGCCGGCGCGCGCCGCCTCCGCGGCCGCCTGGCTGACGCTCTGCCGCACGCTGAGGATGTCGCCGTAGTTGATGATGCCGAAGACCAGTGCCGCCAGCACGGGCAGGATCAGGGCGAACTCGACGGCCGCCGCCCCGCGATCGCGAGACGACCTCGCTGGCACCCAACGCCTCATCGGCCGTCCTCCCCCGGACTCGCTCCCATGACGCCTCCGAGCGGCGTTGGGCCGAGAGTAGTGGGCTTCGACACGACCGGCAGCAGTTCCCGGATCATTGTGCCCGGACGGCCCGGCCGGGGTAGTCCGGTCGGAGTAGTCCGTGTTGACTACTCGCTCTCGCCGGCTCCGGCCTCGCTGGGCAGGACGATGTCCCGGCCGACATCGTCAATTCGGGCGGTGTGCATGGCGCCCGCACACCACTCCGGGCGTCGACGGTAGGCCGAATCTCACCCCTACCGCCGAGTAGTCGACGCTCGGGGGTCCTCCGCAGCACGAATGTGCCGACAATCGACTCGGGAGTCCAGGCTCATTCTCGGGCCGGCAGGGGAGGCGAGATGGATCGGCGACGGTGCGCGCGCGGCGGGCACGGACCGGACCCCGAGCGCGGGGCGGCCGCGGTCGAGTTCGCGCTCGTGGGCACGCTGCTCGTCGTCCTCGTCTTCGGCATCCTCCAGTACGGCCTCTACTTCAACGACTCACTCAACGCCCGCCAGGGCGTCCGGGAGACCGCGCGCATGGCCGTCGTCGGCAAGACCCCCTCCGCGTGCCGTACGACGACCGACTGGTCCACGATCGCCTGCACCGCCGAGACCCTGCTCGGGACGACGCCGGCGGACACCTACGTCAACGTCTCCGCGCCGGACGGCTGGTCCCGGGGGAACGCGCTGCGGGTGTGCGTCCTCGTCCGCTCGCGCAGCGACTTCGGCATGCTGCCGCTCCCCAACGACGGCTACGTCCGGGCGAGCCTGCGGATGTCGATCGAGGAGGACACCACGAAGCCGAGCGGGACCGGCACGGCGGACGCGGCCCCCGGCGGACAGAGCTGGTCATGGTGCGACTGAGAGCGACCGGCGACGACCGGGGCGCCGTCGCCGTCCTCACGGCGCTCATGGCCGTCGTGCTGCTGGTGGCGGCGTCCTTCGTGATCGACCTGGGTCTCGCCCGCGACGTGCGTGGCCAGGCGCAGAACGCGGCCGACGCCTCCGCCCTCGCCGCCGCCAACGTGCTCTACGGCGAGGACGGCGAGCCGGACCTCAC
This sequence comes from Nocardioides segetis, assembly GCF_051390595.1. Taxonomy (NCBI): domain Bacteria; kingdom Bacillati; phylum Actinomycetota; class Actinomycetes; order Propionibacteriales; family Nocardioidaceae; genus Nocardioides; species Nocardioides segetis. The sequence goes on from NZ_JBNINR010000004.1 coordinate 73,570, forward strand.
GGCCGCGGTGAGTGCCGCGACGACGTACGCGGCCAGGAACTTCGGCGTCGATGCGGCCGCGTGGGCGAGCTGCACCGACCCCACGCCCCTCCCGGTGTCCTCCTCGTCGCCGTGCGTGTCCTTCGACGACGCCGAACGGCCGACGCGGGTCCGGGTCCGGGTGCCGAGCCGGCGGGTGCCGACGGCGTTCGCCGGCCTGGCCGGCGTCGACGAGATCACCATCGCCGCGTCGGCCACCGCCGAGCTCGACCCCGGCGTCGTCTTCCGGTGCTCGCTGTGCGTCCTCGGCGACGGGCCGCACACGCTCGGCAACGGCGACGCGACCGTGACCGCCAGCAGCGTGCACTTCAACGGCAGCGTCTCGACCGGGCCGAACGGGCATGTCGAGGCCATCGGTCACCAGATCACCGTCGAGGACAGCGCCACAGGCAACTACGAGCCCCGGGCGGAGACCGTCTCAGTACCGATGGGCGACCCGCTCGAGGACTTCGTCCTCCCGCCGCCGTCCGGCGAGCCGCGGACCGACCCGTGCACCGAGGGCCCCGGCGTCTACGGCTCCCGATCCTTCGGGAACAAGGAGACCTGCGTCCTCGAGCCCGGCCTCTACGTCCTGACCGGCGTGTGGGCCATGGGGAACAACACGGTCTTCCGCGGCTCCGGCGTCACGCTGTACGCCGTCTGCGGGACGCCGAGCTCACCGCGCGCCTGCGCGCCGACCGGTGAGCTCGGCGGCCAGTTCAACGCCAGCAACGGCGACGAGCTCACGCTGACCGCGGGCGCGGCGGGATTCCACGACCTGGCGATCGTCTACGACCGCAACAACACCCGATCGATCCACGTCCAGGGCAACGGCGAGACCAATATCGCGGGGAGCATCTACGCACTCAGCTCGATGCTCTACGCCAACGGCAACTCCGGCAACGGCGTCACCAGCGGCTCGATCATCGTCGACAGCCTCTACATGAACGGCGAGAGGTCGCACCTCAAGGTCACCAACGGACTCGACCGCGAGTGGCGCCGGCCGCCCGAGGGCCTGCACCTGAGCGAGTGACGGCCCGCCCGGATCCGCGGACCGGCGTCAGGACTTGGGCAGCTCCAGGTCGGAGGTCGCGAGCTCCTCGACGTTGACGTCCTTGAAGGTGAGCACCTTGACGTTCTTCGCGAAGCGCGCCGGACGGTACATGTCCCAGACCCAGGCGTCGGTGATCGTGACCTCGAAGAAGACGTCGCCGCCCTCGGAGCGGGCCTTCACGTCGACGGTGTTGCACAGGTAGAACCGGCGGTCGGTCTCGACGACGTACTTGAAGATGCCGACGACGTCGCGGTACTCCCGGTAGAGGTTCAGCTCCTGCTCGGTCTCGTACTTCTCGAGGTCCTCGGCACTCACGTGGCCGACTCTAGCCCTCTCCCCCAGGCAGCGGTTCGAGACCGGCCGCGCGACGTACGTTGACGAACCGCATCCGGTGGACCGGGGACGGCCCGTGCTCCTCCAGCGCCGCCGAGTGGGTCGCCGTGATGTAGCCCTTGTGCGTCTTGAAGTCGTACGCCGGCCACTGCTCGTCGAGCTCGCGCATCAGCCGGTCGCGGGTCACCTTCGCCAGCACCGAGGCCGCGGCGACACACGCCGCGACCCGGTCGCCCTTCCAGACCGCCAACCCGGGAACGCCGAGGCCGTCGACCGGGAAGCCGTCCGTCAGGACGTAGGACGGCGGCAGCGAGAGCTTCGCGACGGCCCGGCGCAGAGCCTCGACGTTGGCGACGTGCATGCCGAGCCGGTCGCACTCGTCATGCGGGATCACCACGACCGACCACGCGAGCGCGCGCTTCACGATCTGGTCGTAGCAGCGCTCGCGCGCCGCCGCCGTCAGGAGCTTGGAGTCGGCCAGGCCCGGGACGATCCCGGCCTTGCCGGCCGGCAGGACGGCCGCGCCCGCCACGAGCGGGCCCGCACAGGCGCCGCGGCCGGCCTCGTCGACGCCCGCGATCGGCTCGAAACCGTGCCGGCGCAACGCCCGCTCGTAGCCGTAGATGCCCGCGTCGCGGCGCACCGTCGCTCCTCTGGGCAGCGTGGACATGCCCCCTCCCCCTCCCCTCCGACTACGTCCCGGGGACGGCGTCGGCCTCTTCCGCCTTCTGCCGCAGCTCGGCCGACGGCTCGTCCGGCACGCCGTCGAACACCTCGGGCCGGCTGATCCAGCGCCACCGGTCGCGGGGCCAGATCAGGGTGAATACCTTGCCGACGACCAGGTCGGCGTCGACCCACGGGCTCTGGGTGCAGGGGTCCTCCTCCGCCCCGCACAGGTGCGCCCTCGAGTCGGCGGAATGGCCGCGGTTGTCGCCGAGGACGAGCAGCTTGCCCTTCGGGATGGGACCGATCGTCCAGCTGCAGGGACGCGCGATCGCCGTGTCCTCCTCGCTGACCCAGTCGCTGATCTCGGCGTTGCACTTGCCGGGGTCGGGCCCGAGATAGTCGGACTCGTCGATCGCCTTGCCGTTGACCTTGATCCGGCCCTGCTCGTCGCAGCACTCCACGACGTCGCCCTCGGTGCCGATGACGCGCTTCACCAGGTGGCCCCCGGTGGGATAGAGCCCGACCTTGGACAGCAGGCTGGCGAATCCGGTCGGCCCCTGGCTGTCGGCAGGCCCCAGCCATTCACCGGGATCCTTGAAGACGACGACGTCGCCGCGGTGCGGCGACCGGCCGAACCAGTAGGAGACCTTCTGGACCAGGATCCGGTCGTTCTTGACCAGGCCCGGCTCCATCGACTCCGACGGGATGTAGAAGGCCTGCATGAAGACCGCCTTGATGACGATCGCCAGGCCCAGCGCCACCGCGAGCAGCAGGATGCTCTCCTGCCACACGGGCAGGTGCTTGCGCTTGGGCGAAGCGGACCGGGAGGCCGCCCGATCGGTCGCCTCGGGGTCGGGGACCTCGGCGGCGGAGTCCGGTGCGGTGTCGTCGGTCGTCACGAGGTACGAGTCTAGGAGTGCCTCCCAGCACGGACGCACGAAGGCCCGACCAGGACGGTCGGGCCTTCGTGGGAAGCGGTGCGCGCGGGCTCAGGCCTCGCGGCGCTCCTTGATCTTGGCGGCCTTGCCGCGCAGGTTGCGCAGGTAGTAGAGCTTCGCCCGGCGGACGTCGCCGCGGGTCACGACCTCGATCGACTCGAAGATCGGCGAGTGGAGCGGGAAGGTCCGCTCGACACCGACGCCGAAGGAGACCTTGCGGACGGTGAAGGTGCGGCCGACGCCGGAGCCGTGGACGCGGATCACGACGCCCTGGAACACCTGGACGCGCGAGCGGCTGCCCTCGATGACCTTGACGTGGACCTTGACGGTGTCGCCGGCGCGGAAGTCCGGGACGTCGTCGCGCTTGGCGGCGTTGCCCAGGTCGGTGACCAGGGCGGGGCTCGGGTTGCTCATGGTTCTCCTCGCGAGTGCACACAGGTCAGCCGCGGTCGTGGTGGTGTGGTGTGAGAGGTGTGCGGTCGGCGGTTCCCCTGTGGCAGAAGCGTCCGCGCACCGACCAAGGATCCTCCCACACGCGGCCGCGCTCCACGAAATCTGCCGGCAACGGCCGGCTGCGAGGATACGTGCATGGACTGGGCCGCACACACCCACGAGGCCCGGCCCTGGCACCAGCGCACACCCCGCGGCCCTCGGCAGGACCGTCGCCTGCGGGAGATCGAGGTGGCACTGCCGCCGTACGTCCGTGAGCTCGACCTGCCCCTGGACCGCGCGCTCGGCGCGATGGCCAGCGCCTGCGCCGGAGACCTGAGCCATCTCGACCTCGTGCACGGCCGGACCCTGCGCGCCCTCAACCACCTCCAGCTGCGCACCGAGGCGGTCGACTCCTCGAAGATCGAGGACGTCGACGCCAGCCTGGCCGACTACGGTCGCGCGCTGCTGGGGGTCGGGGCGAACGCCTCGGCGGTGTCGATGGCGTCGGCGACCGCCGCTCTCACCCGCATGATCGGCGATGCCGACACCAGCCGCGCGATCAGACCTGAGGCGATGCTGCGGGCCCACCACGACCTGTTTCGACGCGTCCCGTCGGAGGCGCACCGCGCCGGCCGGTTCCGTACGACGCAGAACTGGGTCGGCGGCAGCGACTGGTCCCCGCTCGGGGCGCTGCACGTGCCCCCGCCGCCGGAGACCCTGCGCGGCTACCTCGACGACCTGTTCGCCTACGCCGGGCGCGACGACGTGCCCCCGGTGGTCCAGGCCGCGATCGTGCACGCCCAGTTCGAGTCGATCCACCCGTTCGTCGACGGGAACGGCCGGATCGGGCGGGCCCTGATCCACGCGGTGCTGCGGCGCCGACGGGCGACCCGCCACCTCACCGTGCCGATCGCGTCGGCCCTGGTGGCGCACCGCGAGCGCTACTTCGCGGCGCTCGTCGACTATCGCGCCGGCACCGCCCGCACGATCGTCGCGATGCTGGCCTCCGCCGTGCGGATCGCGACCGCCGAGTCCTGGGTGACCGCGACCCGGCTTCACGAGATCCGTGCGGCCTGGGGGTCCGCGGTGGGCGGGTCGCGGCCAGGCACCGCCCTGCACCGCACGCTCGACCTGCTGACCGAGGAGCCGATCGTCAACGCGGCGCTGGTGGCCGGTCGGATCCGGCTCCCGGAGCCGGAGGCGGCCGCCGCGATCGACACGCTGACGGCGGCCGGCGTGCTGCGCCGTGCGCCGCGCTCGCGCCGGGCTCCGGTGTGGCTGGCCGGCGCGGTGCTGGACGAGGTGGCCGACCTGAGCACCCGGATCCAGGAGTCGTCCCGCCAGCTCCGGGAGGCATAGCGGCAGCAGGCCCGCTCCGGACGATCCGGGACGGGCCTGCTGCGTCGTACGACGGCGACGCTCAGTCGAGCGCGTAGCCCTCGCCGTGGAGCACGAGGTCGATGCCGGCGATCTCGTCCTCCTCCTTGGCGCGGAACCCGATCGTCTTCTCGATCGCCGTGGCGAACACGAAGGTGACGACGAAGGAGAAGGCGATGACGGTGAGCGAGGACAGCAGCTGGGCCAAGAAGAGCTTGACCTCGCCGCCGAACACCAGGCTGCCGCCGGTGAGCGCCTCGGCGCCGAAGACACCGACCCACAGGCACCCGATGAAGCCGGCGACCAGGTGGATGCCCACGACGTCGAGGGTGTCGTCGAAGCCGAGCTTGAACTTCAGGTCGACGGCGAAGGCGCAGACGGCACCCGACACCAGGCCGAGGATCATCGCCCACACCGGCGTCACGAAGGCACAGGCCGGGGTGATGGCGACCAGGCCCGTGACGATGCCGGAGGCGGCGCCGACCGCGGTGGCCTTGCCGTCCTTGAGCGCCTCCACGGCGATCCAGCCGAGCAGCGCGGCGGCCGGGGCGACCAGGGTGTTGAAGAAGATGAGCGAGGTCTGGCCCTCGTCCGCACCGAACACCCCCGTGTTGAAGCCGTACCACCCGAACCACAGGATCGCGGCGCCGATGAGCACCAGCGGGACGTTGTGGGCGACGGTCTCCTCCTTGGAGAAGCCGAGCTTGCGCTTGCCGAGGACGAGCGCGAGAGCGAGGGCCGCCGCACCGGCCGACTGGTGGATGACCGTTCCGCCGGCCCAGTCCAGCGCTCCCTGACCGAGGCCCCAGACGTCGTTGGCGAGCCAGCCGTAGAACGTGCCCTCCTCGTCGATGCCCCAGATCCAGCGGAAGGTCGGGAAGACCACGAAGGTGGTGAACAGCGCGGCGAAGAGCATCCACGGCCAGAACCGGGCCCGGTCGGCGACCGCGCCGGAGACCAGGGCGACGGTGATGATGCAGAACGCCACGAGGAAGGCGTGGCCGCCGAAGGCGTTGGCCGCGTCACCGCCACCGACACCCGACATCAGGTCCGACATGCCGAAGTCCTGGAACGGGTTGCCGAAGAGCTTGCTGCCGCCGTCCGTGCCGTTGCCGGCGATCCCCGTGCCGCCGATCAGCACGTAGAGCAGCGTGACGACGGCGATCGAGCCGAAGCTCAGCATCATCATGGACACGACCGACTTCTGCTTGACCAGACCGCCGTAGAAGAACGCCAGACCGGGCGTCATGAACAGGACGAACGCAGCACAGATGAGCTGCCACGCGAGTACGTCGGACATAAGCGAACCTCTGCTCTACTCGGGAACCATGGCACGAGGCAGCAGCCCTGCTGCCCCGCGTCCGATCGAGAGCATCGCCGGAGGGCGTTTCGCCGGAGTCCGCAAGACGTTTCAGGCGGGTTACAGGTCTCCCCGTCGTGTGTCGGTCCCGTGACGCGCGGCGTTCTTGGTCAGCACGACCGCGCCGGGCGGCGCGGGCAGGTCGCGACGCAGCCGGAACCCCGCCTTCTTGTACATCCGCTGGTTGCGGACGCTCGCCGCACCGGTGAACAGCACGTACGACGCCACCTCGGCCGGCGCGACCGCCTGGATGTGCTCGAGGAGGATGCGCCCGAGCCCGCTGCCCTGCAGGTCGGGGGCCACCATGATCCGCCCGATGTCCCACACGTCCCCGTGCTCGCCGCGCTCGACCCGTCCGCGGACCGCCGCGACCAGGCGGCCGGCCCGGCGGACGACATAGGTGTCCCACTCCCCCAGCCACGCCCGCACGTCCTCGAGGGACTCGTGCAGGGCGGGGATGTCCAGCATGTCGTTCGCGAGCGCCTCCTGGACCCAACAGGCCCGCTGCAGCGTCAACAGCTCGCCCGCGTCGCCGGGTGTGGCACGGACGATCGGGGTGCCGTCGTCCAGTACCGACGGCGTCAGCAGGTCGGGGCGACGCTGCGCCGTCCGGCGTACGGCCTGCTCGCGGCGCCAGCTCGCGACCTTCGCGTGGTCGCCCGAGCGGAGCACGGCCGGGACCTCGTGACCGCGCCACACCGGCGGCTTGGTGTAGACGGGGTACTCCAGCAGTCCGCTCTCGGCGTGCGACTCCTCGACCAGGGAGGCGGCGTTGCCCATGAAGCCGGGCAGCAGCCGCACGACGGCCTCGGTGATGGCGAGCGCGGCCACCTCCCCGCCGTTGAGGACGTAGTCGCCGAGGCTCACCTCGCGGACCTCGGCCACCGTGCGCGCGTGGTCGATCACCCGCTGGTCGATGCCCTCGTAGCGACCGCAGGCGAAGACGAGGTGCTCGCGCGTGGCGAGCTCCTCGGCCAGCCGCTGGTCGAACGGCTCGCCGGACGGGGTGGTGAAGACGACCGTGGTGCGCTGCCCGGTGGTCGTGGGCGGCACGACCAGCGCGTCGAGCGCGTCGCCCCAGGGCTCGGGCTTCATCACCATGCCGGCGCCGCCGCCGTAGGGCGTGTCGTCGACGGTGTGGTGCCGGTCGTGGGTCCAGCCGCGCAGGTCGTGGACGCCGACCTCGAGCAGGCCCTTCTCGGCGGCCTTGCCGGGCAGCGAGAGCGTGAGCGGCGCGAAGAAGTCGGGGAAGATCGAGACGTAGTCGAGTCTCACTCGGCGTCCTCGGCGTCGTCCGGGAAGGGAGTGACCAGGCCTGGCCGGTCGGCGATGACCAGGCGTCCGCCGGGCAGGTCGACCTCGGGCACGAGCGCGGACACGAACGGCACCAGCGCCTCGCGGCGGTCGAGGGTCCGCACGCGCAGCAGGTCCTGCGCGCCGTGGACCAGGCCGACGACCTCGCCGAGGTGGGTGCCGTCGACGTCGTACGCCGCGAGGCCGACCAGCTGGTGGTCGTAGAACTCCTCGGGGTCCTCGGGCGTCTCGTCGGCGGGGACGACGGCCCGCAGCACCACGCCGCGCGCGGACTCGGCCGCCGTGCGATCGGGCAGCTCGGCGAAGCTGGCCAGCAGCACGCCCTGGTGCCAGCGGGTGCGGCTCACGGTCAGCGTGGGGGTGGTGAACGCCGAGCCCCGCGGCGCCTCGGCCCGGAGGACCGCGCCGGCGACGTAGCGGCGCTCGGGCTCGTCGGTGCGGACGTCGACGGTCACCTCACCACGGATGCCGTGCGGCTTGCCGATGCGGCCGACGACGACCTCGATGCTCTCCACGCGCCCATTGTCCCGGAAATGCGAGCAGCCCCGCACATCGGTGCGGGGCTGCTCAGGCAGGCAGCGCGGCGGGAGGCAGCTTGCTGCCCTGCGGTGCCGGAGACGCGCTCGGCCCAGAGGGGCTAGCGGCGGTCGGTGTCGACGAAGTCGATCCGGGTGCCGCTGTTGCCGGCGAGCGCCGAGATGACCGTGCGGAAGGCGGTCGCCGTGCGACCGCTCCGGCCGATCACCTTGCCGAGGTCGTCGGGGTGCACCCGGACCTCGAGCACGGAGCCGCGACGCAGCTGCTTGTCGCGCACGACCACGTCGTCGGGGTGGTCGACCACTCCGCGGACGAGGTGCTCCAGCGCGTCGGCCAGCATCGGCTCAGGCCTCGGCGTTCTCGTCGGCCGGGGTCTCGGCGGGAGCCTCGGCGGGGGCCTCCTCGGCAGCGGCCTCGGCCGGCGCCTCCTCAGCCTTCTCCTCGGCCTTGTCGGCCTTCTTGTCGGCCTTCTTCTTCGCGGTGGTCGCCGAAGCCTTGGGCTCGTTGGCGGCCTCCTTGAGGGCCTCGTTGAAGATCTCGAGCTTGTCGCGCTTGGGCTCCTTGACCTTGAGGGTGCCCTCGGCGCCGTCGATGCCCTTGAACTTCTGCCAGTCGCCGGTGACCTTGAGGATGGCCTCGACGGCCTCGGACGGCTGCGCGCCGACGCCGAGCCAGTACTGCGCCCGGTCGGAGACGACGTCGATGTACGACGGGTCCTCCTTGGGGTGGTACTTGCCGATCTCCTCGATCACCGCGCCGTCGCGCTTCTTGCGCGAGTCGACGATGACGATGCGGTACTGCGGGACCCGGACCTTGCCCAGGCGCTTCAGACGAATCTTGACGGCCACGTTTGTGGTGTCTCCTTGAGAACTGGTGGTGGGTGAGCCAGGGATCGCCAGGTGGGGAACACCGGCGCCCGGACTCGGACGGGTTCTGCTACCACCGGTTGAGAGGGACCGGAAGTCGCAGAACTCAGTCGGACAGTCTGCCACGCCGGGGCGGCCGGGCCGAAATCAGACCGCCACCCGACCGCCCCGAGGTCCCCGGCGGCGCTGGAGGCCCCCGACCCGGGCGCGCCGGCTCAGGCGACGACCTTCCCGCGCAGCACCACGCGCGACGGCTCGGCGAGCACCGTCAGGTCCTCGACCGGGTTGCGGGGATAGACGACGAAGTCGGCCGGGTCGCCCTCGTCGAGACCGGGGTTCCAGCCGAGCCAGGCCCGGCCCCGCCAGGACGCGGCGCCGAGCACGTACTCGCTGGGGAGGCCCATCGCGGCCATCGCCAGGATCTCCTCGTGGAGGACGCCGTGGCGCGCCGAGCCGCCGCCGTCGCTGCCGACGTAGAGCGCCACGCCGGCGTCGTACGCGCTCATGAGCACCTCGCGACGGGTGGCGTGGAGCGACTCCATGGTCGCGCTGTACGCCGGGAACTTGTCGCGCGCGGCGGAGACGAACTCCGGGAACTTGCTGGTCTGCAGCACCGTGGGGACCAGCGCGACGCCGCCGGCCACCATCTGCTCGAGGTGCGCCGCCGTCAGGCCGGTGCCGTGCTCGATGCAGTCGATGCCGGCGTCGAGCAGCGGGGCGAGCGAGTCGGCGCCGAAGCAGTGCGCGGTGACCTTCGCCCCCTCGGCGTGCGCGACCCCGATCGCGGCGGCCACGGCATCGGCGGGGAAGGACGGCGCGAGATCGCCGTCCTCGCGGGAGATCCAGTCGCCGACGAGCTTCACCCAGCCGTCACCGGTGCGGGCCTGTTCGGCGACGACGTCGGCCAGCCCGTCGGGCTCCACCTCGTGGGCGTAGTTGCGGAGGTAGCGCTTGGTCCGCGCCACGTGCCGACCGCAGCGGATCAGCCGAGGCAGGTCCTCGCGGTCCTGGACCCATCGCGTGTCGGCCGGGGAGCCGCAGTCGCGGGTGAGGAGGACGCCGTTGTCGCGGTCGGCGATCGCCGTGCGCTCGATCTCCGCGTCGTCGACGGCACCGCCGTCCTCGAGGCCGAGATGGTTGTGGGCGTCGACCAGGCCGGGGACGATCCAGCCCTCGCCGGCGCTCTCGGCGCCCGCCGGCCGCTCGTAGGTGATCCGGCCGTCGACGACGTACACCTCCCGCGTCTCGCCGTCGGGCAGGACCGGACCGGAGAACCTCAACGCGCTCACGCGGCGACGCTATCAACGCCGCCCGGAGCGCGGGTGCCCCCCAATGAGGTCAGAGCCGCGACAGCAGCCAGGTCGGCGACAGCGTGGTCGCACCGACGCCGTGGACCCGGGCGTCGAGGGCCCGGTCGGCGGTCACCACGACGACCCGCCCCCCGCGCTCGGCGGCGCGCTCGGCGGCCTTGCGTGCCTCGGCGACGATCGCGGAGTCACCGTCCTTCGGAGCGTGCACCGTGCGGACGTGCGCGTCCCGACCGGCGCGTACGCCGCCCTTGGCCTGCCCTTCGAGCACCAGGACGACCACGTCGAACTCGATGTCGGCGACGAGGAGCTGCTCGTGCAGTCGCGCCGCCGCGCCGGCCCGGTCCTTCCACCAACCGTCGGGCCGGGCGCCGACGACATTGGCCCCGTCGACGATGAGAGTCGAACTCATCTCACCCCCTGGGATCGGCCCACCCTCGTTTGGGCAAAGACTGCACGCCTGGCCCCGGAAATTCCGCCGTTTGGTCCCAAACCGCAACAGCGGCAAGTCCAGTTGACTACTTGAGGAACTTCGAGAAGTCCTTCGGCAACTGCAGGTTCTCCGCCGCCGCCTCGTAGTCGATGTCCTGACCGATCCCGAACGGGTTCGGCTTGGCCTCGGCGGCCTTCGCCTTGGCCGCCTTCGCCTCCTGGGCGGCCTTGGCCGGGTTGCCGGAGCGGCGGGCGCCCTTGCCCTTGGCCTGCTTCGCCTTCTGCTTGGCGCTGACCCGCTTGCCACCGCCGGGACCGCCCATGCCGGGCATCCCCGGCATGCCGGGCATCCCGGGCATGCCGCCCCCGCGGGCCATCTGCATCATCATCTTGCGCGCCTCGAAGAAGCGGTCGACGAGTTGGTTGACGTCGGAGACGGTGCGCCCGGATCCCTTCGCGATGCGCGCTCGGCGGGAGCCGTCGATGATCTTGGGGTTGGCCCGCTCGGCGGGGGTCATCGAGCGGATGACCGCCTCGACCCGGTCGATCTCGCGGTCGTCGAAGTTCTCGAGCTGCTCACGGATCTGCCCCATGCCGGGCAGCATCCCGAGGATCTTCTGCATCGAGCCGAGCTTCTTCAGCTGCTGCATCTGCGACAGGAAGTCGTCGAGTGTGAAGTCGCCGCCGGTGAGCTTCTCCGCCGCCTTGAGCGCCTCCTCCTGGTCGAAGGCCTTCTCGGCCTGCTCGATCAGGGTGAGCACGTCGCCCATGTCCAGGATGCGCGAGGCCATCCGGTCGGGGTGGAAGACGTCGAAGTCGGTCATCTTCTCGCCCGAGGACGCGAACATGACCGGCTTGCCGGTGACCTGCCGGATCGACAGCGCGGCGCCACCCCGGGCGTCGCCGTCGAGCTTGGTGAGGACGACGCCGTCGTAGCCGACGCCGTCGAGGAACGCCTGCGCCGTGACGAGCGCGTCCTGACCGATCATCGCGTCGACGACGAAGAGGACCTCGTCGGGCTGGACGGCGTCGCGGATCCCGGCGGCCTGCGCCATCATCTCGGCGTCCACGCCGAGGCGGCCCGCGGTGTCGACGATCACCACGTCGTGCAGCTTGCGCTTGGCCTCCTCGATCGAGGCCTTCGCGACCGAGACCGGGTCGCCGACGCCGTTGCCCGGCTCCGGGGCGTAGACCGGGACGCCGACCTTCTCCCCGTTGACCTGGAGCTGCTGCACGGCGTTGGGGCGCTGGAGGTCGCAGGCCACCAGCAGCGGGGTCTTGCCCTGCTCCTTGAGCCACAGGGCGAGCTTGGCCGCCAGCGTGGTCTTTCCGGCGCCCTGGAGGCCGGCGAGCATGATGACGGTCGGGCCGGACTTGGCGTAGCGCAGTCGCCGCGTCTCGCCGCCGAGGATCTCGATCAGCTCGTCGTTGACGATCTTCACGACCTGCTGGGCGGGGTTCAGTGCCTGACTGACCTCCTCGCCGCGGGCGCGCTCCTTGATCGCGGCGACGAACTCCTTGACGACCGGCAGGGCGACATCGGCCTCGAGCAGGGCGATCCGGATCTCGCGGGCGGTCGCGTCGATGTCGGCCTCGGAGAGCCGTCCCTTGCCGCGCAGGTTCTTGAAGGTCGCGGCGAGGCGGTCGGAAAGTGTGGCGAACAAGAGCGTTGCGTCCTCGTCGGAGTCGTCGGTAGAAAGTGGAGGGTCTCGAACACCGATCGTAGCCGTCAGTGCTCCGATGCCCGACGTCTGCGGCGGAGGTCCGAGGGTACTGCGCGGGTGCCGGGCACGCCGCGCGGAGGTCGGGTGTGCCATCGGGGGCACCCCGCGGGGGCAAGGAGGTTCCGCCATGGCGACCACGACACCCGTACGACGACCGGACGGCCCACGCCGCCGGCCGACGCCGGCCGGCATCGCGCTCTGGGGCGGCATCGCCATCCTCGGCGCGGTCTGCTGGACGGTGCTCGCGCTCTCCCGCGGAGAGGAGGTCTCCGCGCTCTGGATCCTGTTCGCGGCGCTGGCGTCGTACGCGATCGCGTACCGGTTCTACGCCCGGTTCATCGCCGACCGGGTGCTGGAGGTCGACGACTCCCGCGCCACTCCGGCCGAGCGGCTCGAGAACGGTCAGGACTTCGACGTCACCGACCGCCGGGTGCTCTTCGGGCACCACTTCGCGGCGATCGCGGGCGCCGGTCCCCTGGTCGGACCGGTGCTGGCGGCTCAGATGGGCTACCTGCCGGGCACGATCTGGATCATCGTGGGCGTCATCCTGGCCGGGGCGGTGCAGGACATGATGGTGCTCTTCTTCTCGATGCGCCGCGACGGCAAGAGTCTGGGCCAGATGGTGCGCGAGGAGATCGGCACCGTCGGGGGCATCGCCGCGCTGATCGCGGTCTTCGCGATCATGATCATCATCCTGGCCGTCCTCGCGCTGGTGGTCGTCAACGCGCTCGCCGAGTCGCCGTGGGGCGTGTTCTCCATCGGACTCACCATCCCGATCGCGCTGTTCATGGGCTTCTACCTGCGCTACCTGCGGCCGGGCCGGGTCTCGGAGACCACCGCGATCGGTGTCGCGCTGCTGCTCCTGGCGATCGTGCTCGGCGGCTGGATCGACGACACCGGCCTGGGCGACACCCTGACCCTCTCCCACGAGACGCTGACGATCTGCCTGATCGTCTACGGCTTCGTCGCCTCGGTGCTGCCGGTCTGGATGCTGCTGACGCCGCGCGACTACCTGTCGACGTTCATGAAGATCGGCGTGATCGTCCTGCTCGCCGTCGGTCTGCTGCTCGCCCGGCCGGCGCTCGCCAACGAGGACGTCACCAGCTTCGCCCTGGACGGCGACGGGCCGGTCTTCGCCGGCGAGCTGTTCCCGTTTGTGTTCATCACCATCGCCTGCGGGGCCCTGTCCGGCTTCCACGCGCTCATCTCCTCGGGCACGACGCCGAAGATGATCGCGAAGGAGAGCCACGTCCGGATGATCGGCTACGGCGGCATGCTGATGGAGTCCTTCGTCGCCATCAGCGCCCTCATCGCCGCCTGCGTGATCGACCAGGGCCTCTACTTCGCGATGAACAGCCCCGCGGGCGCGACTGGCGGCACGGCGGCCAGCGCGGCGGAGTTCGTCGGCACCCTCGGCTTCACCCTCTCCCCCGACACGCTCACGCAGGCGGCCGCGGCGGTGCAGGAGCCGACCCTCGTCTCGCGCACCGGCGGTGCGCCGACACTCGCCGTCGGCATCTCGCAGATCTTCACCGACGCCTTCGGCGGCGGGCTCGCGGCGTTCTGGTACCACTTCGCGATCATGTTCGAGGCGCTGTTCATCCTCACCGCCGTCGACGCCGGCACTCGGGTTGGCCGCTTCATGCTGCAGGACACCATCGGCAACCTCTGGCCGCGGTACGCCGACACCTCCTGGCGCCCGGCCGCCTGGTCGGCCAGCGCGCTGGTCGTCGCGGCCTGGGGCTACATGCTCTACGTCGGCGTGACCGACCCGCTGGGCGGCATCAACCAGCTGTTCCCGCTGTTCGGCATCTCCAACCAGCTGCTCGCGGCGATCGCGCTGTGCGTGTGCGTGACGCTGATGCTCAAGCACGGCAAGGCGCGGTGGGTCTGGGTTCCGCTCGTCCCGCTGGTGTGGGACCTGATCACCACCATGACGGCGAGCTGGCAGAAGGTGTTCTCCGACAATCCCGCCATCGGCTACTTCGCGCAGGCCGACCGCTATCGCGACGCGCGCGACGCCGGCGAGATCCTCGCGCCGGCCAAGGACGCCGGCCAGATGGACCAGGTCATCACGAACTCCACGACCAACGGCGTCCTGCAGCTGACCTTCGCGGTCCTCGTCATCGTCGTGGTCGCCAACGCGATGGTCGTCTGGGTCCGCGCCCTGCGGGCCGGCGGGCTGCCGACCACCGAGGTCCCGGCGGTGCCCTCGCAGATCGTCGCTCCCGCCGACTTCTTCGCGACGGCGGAGGAGAAGGCGGCGGTCCGGGCCTGGGAGGAGTCGCGGCTGACCGGGAGCGGGAGAGCGCGATGAGCCTCCTGGCCCCCCTGGCCCGGGCGTGGCGCGGACTGCGCTGGTACGTCCGCGAGGCGACGGGCGAGGCGCGCTGGGACGAGTACGTCGCGCGCTGCGCCCGGGACGACACCGAGCCGCTCCCCCGCCGGGTCTGGGAGCGGCACCGGGCCGAGCGCAAGGAGCACGATCCACGAGCGCGGTGTTGCTGACCGGCCTACGCTGGCCCCATGACCACGGTGGCGGTGTTCGGCGGCGCGGGCCTCGCGCTGCTCGTGCTCGTGGTGCTGGCCGGCAACCGCACCCTGCGCCGGGGCGGGCCCACCGGCACCGGCATGGCCGACGGGATGGGCAACTTCATCGACGTCTTCGACCCCGCGCGGGCCCGTGCCGACCGTGACCTGAGGTCCCACGACGACCAGGGGGTGGTCACCCCCAACCCGGACGACGACGACCGCCCGGTCCGCGTCGACCTCGGCAAGGGCGTGGTGCGGGTCAGGAGGACGTCGTGAGCGTGCGGCGTACGGCATGCGCGGCCTCGGCCGCCCGCGTCTCCGAGAGCGCCCCGGCCGCCGCCTCCTGCACGTAGAACACGTCCACCGCCTGCGGCCCGAGGGTCGAGATGTGCGCCGAGCGCACCGTCATGTCCAGCGCGGCGAGCGCCGCACTCACCCGGTGCACGACTCCGAGCCGGTCGGCCGCGCGCACCTCGATCACCGTGGCGTGGTCGCTCGCCTCGGGCCGTACGACGACCGCGGGCTCCAGCTCGCCCGGCGTGTGCCGCGGGGCGAGCCGGGCAGCCGCGTCGACCCGCCGCGACGTGATCGCGTCCAGCTGGTCGCGCAGCGCGCCCGCGTCGAGGCGGTCGTCGCCGACGTCCCAGACCGAGACGGCCCACTCGCCCTGGGACCACATCCGGGCCGCCCGTACGGTGACCCGGCGCAGCGCGAACACGGCCGCGACGTCGGCCAGGAGACCGACCCGGTCGAGAGCGATCACCGTGACCCGGGAGCCGTCGGCGACCGGCTCGACGACGATGGACACCCCACCGTCGACGGCGTCGGCCGGGACCGGGACCTCGTCGACGCGGAGGGCGGGCGGCACGCTGCCCCGCTGGAGCGCGGCTCGCGCCCGCCGCGACAGGTCGAGCACCAGGCCGGCGCGCCAGGAGGACCACGCCTTGGGCGAGGCCGCCTTGGCATCGGCCTCGGACAGCGCCGTGAGCAGCACCAGCGCGTCGACGCTGTCGACGTGCTCGACGAGGGCGTCGATCGTGGCGGGGTCGTCCGGGTCGCGCGTCGTGGCCATGTCGGCGAGGAGCAGGTGCCAGCGCACCAGCTGCCCGATCAGCGCGACCTCACGCCGGTCGAACCCCATCCGGGTCGCGATCGCGCGAGCGATCGGCGCGCCGGCGACGCTGTGCTCGGTGAGCTCGCCCTTGCCGATGTCGTGCAGCAGCGCGGCGACGACGAGCACGTCCGGCCGCGACACGTCCCGGATCAGGCCGGACGCCTCGATGCAGGTCTCCACGACGTGTCGGTCGACCGTGTAGCGGTGGATGGGCGAGGCGTGCGGGAGCAGCCGGATCCGCTCCCACTCCGGGAGGATCCGCGCGAGCGCGCCGGTCTCCTCCAGCGTCTCCCACACGGGCAGGAGGCCCGGGCCCGCGGCGAGCAGGCGGACGAGCTGGTGACGGGCCTCGTCCGGCCACGGCTCGGGGAGGGCGGCCCCGTCGCGCACCAGGCGGGCCGCCGTGGGCGGCGCGAGGACCACGTCGCGGGCCGCGGCCTCGGCCGCGGCCCGGAGGAGGAGCGCGGGGTCCTGGTCGGGTCGGGCACCCCGGTCGAGGACGATCTCGCCCCGGGACAAGGCGATGCCCGGTGCGACCCGCTGCAGCTCGGGCCGGCGAGGCCGGGCCGCGGGCGTGCGGCGCAGGGCGTCGTCGGTCCGGCGCCACGCCAGTCGCGACAGGTGGGTGACCCGGCGCCCGAGCTCACGCACGTACCGCTGCGCCGCCGCCTCGTCCGGCTGTCCGAGCCCGTCGGCGAGCGAGGCCCAGTGCTCGGGTGCGATCCGGTCGCTGGCGCGGCCGGCCGCGGCGTGCAGCAGGTCGCGGACGTCGAGCAGCTGCTGGCGGCAGCGCTCCAGGTCGGCCGCCGGCACGTCGACCAGCCAGGTGGCGGTCAGGCTCTTGAGCACGGTCGCGTCGCGCAGCCCGCCCTCGGCCTCCTTCACGTCCGGCAGCGAGAGATGGGCCAGCTCCCCCACGCGCCGGTGGCGGCCGCGGACCAGCTCACCCAGCTCCGGCAGCCGCTCCCGGGCGTGGCGCCGCCACTGCGTCAGCGCCGTCGTGCGCAGGCGCAGCGCGACGCTGTGGTCACCCGCGACGTGGCGGACGTCGAGCAGCCCCGAGGCCACCCGCACGTCGCCCTCCGCCGCGCTCAGCATCTCCGGCAGGGTCCGCGCGGCGTGGTCGAGCTTCGCTCCCGAGTCCCACAGCGGGTACCAGATCTGCTCGGCCAGCGCGGTCCAGCACTCCTCGTCGACGCCCTCGTCAGCCACGAGGACGACGTCGAGGTCGGAGTACGGCGCCAGCTCGCACCGCCCGTAGCCACCGACCGCCACCAGCGCCACCCCGGAGTCGGGACCGGCCGCGGCGCCGTACGCGCCGAGACAGAGCGTGTCGGCGGCCTCGGTCCGGGCGGCCCGCTCAGCGGCGGTCATGCCCGCCCGGGCCTGTGCTGCGGGGCTGGTCTGCTCGCCGCGCACTCACCGAATACGTCGTCATCTGACCGATCTGGGAACGGACTCGGCAGGTGCGCGGTCGACACTCAGAGCGCGGCCGCGTCCGTGTCGCCGGTCCGCACGCGGACCACCGCCTCGACCGGGCTCACCCACACCTTGCCGTCGCCGATCCGGCCGGTGTGCGCCGTCTTGGTGATGATGCCGACGATGTCGGCGGCGTCGGCGTCGTCGACGACGATCTCGATCCGGATCTTGGGCACCAGGGCGATGTCGTACTCCGCGCCGCGGTAGACCTCGGTGTGGCCCTTCTGCCGGCCGTAGCCGCTGACCTCGCTCACCGTCATGCCGGTGACGCCGAAGGCCTCGAGCGCCTCCCGGACGTCCTCCCACTTGTGCGGCTTGATGACCGCGGTGACCAGCTTCATGCGCTTACCTCCGAGGGAGTGGACGTGCTCAGGAGCGAGGTACGCCGAGCGGCGCCGCCGCCGGTGGACAGATCGTAGGCCGCCTCGCCGTGCTCCACGAAGTCGATTCCCTCGACCTCGTCCTCCTCCTGGATCCGCAGTCCGATCGCCGCCTTGACGACCAGGGCGACGACCAGGGTCGCGATGCCGGACCAGATCATCGCGAACACCGCGACCGCGATCTGGACGACCAGCTGCCGGGCGCCACCACCGGTGAGCAGGCCCCCCTCGTTCGAGGCGAGGAAGCCGACGCCGACGGTGCCGACGAGGCCGCCGACCAGGTGGACACCGACGACGTCGAGGGAGTCGTCGTAGCCGAAGCGGTACTTCAGGCCGACCGCGAGGGCGCACACGCCGCCGGCGACGAGACCCAGCACGATCGCGCTCCAGGGCACCAGGTTGCCGCACGCCGGGGTGACGGCGACCAGGCCCGCCACGACACCGGACGCGGCACCGAGGGAGGTCGCGTGACCGTCGCGGAGCTTCTCCACGAGCAGCCAGCCCATCATCGCCGCGCAGGTCGCGAGCGTGGTGTTGAGCCAGACCAGCCCGGTCTCGGTGGTGTAGGCGTCGAGGTTGACGATCGAGCCGACGTTGAACCCGAACCAGCCGAACCACAGCAGACCGGCGCCGATCATGGTCAGGGTGAGGTTGTGCGGCTTCATCGGCTCCTTGCCGAAGCCGAGCCGCCTGCCGAGCAGCAGCGCGAGGACCAGGCCCGCGACACCGGCGTTGATGTGGACGACCGTGCCGCCGGCGTAGTCGATCGGCGCCACCTCGGCGCCGCCGTCGCCGGAGAAGAGCAGGTCGGCCAGACCGTTCTCCACCCCGCTGAGGAACCCGCCGCCCCACACCATGTGCGCGAGGGGGAAGTAGGACAGCGTCACCCAGATCGGCAGGAACACCAGCCACGCCGAGAACTTCATCCGGTCGGCCACCGCGCCGCTGATCAGCGCGGCGGTGATCACCGCGAAGGTCAGCTGGAAGGCGACGAAGACGTAGTTGGCGGGGTCGGTGCTCTCGAGCCCGAACTGCGTGAACGGGTTGGAGAAGAGCTTGCCGATCTCCTTGCCCGTCGCACCGTCGGCCGTGGCGAACGTCGTGCTGTACGACATCGACCAGCCCCACAGGGCGTACACGATGCCCACCACGCCCAGGGCGCTGAAGGACATCATCATCATGTTGAGCACCGACTTGGTCCGGCTCATGCCGCCGTAGAAGAGCGCCAGGCCAGGGGCGGTCATCAACAAGACGAGCGAGGCCGACACCAGCATCCAGGTGTAGTAGCCGTTCTCCATGCCCGCACTGTCCGACGCCGACGTTACGTCGCGGGCGCCGACGTGTTTCGGGCCGGTAACGGGCGCCGCACGGCGGTTACGGTCCGGTGACGGCCGCGGCGTGCCGGGCGTGGGCGTCGGCCCCACCCACCGGGTCCCCGACGCGCCCGGGACCCGGGCGCGTCGGCAGCGAGGGGATCAGCCGAGGAGCGCGTCGACGAACGCGGCGGCGTCGAACGGCGCCAGGTCGTCGGGACCCTCGCCCAGACCGACCAGCTTGACGGGTACGCCGAGCTGGCGCTGCACCGCGATCACGATGCCGCCCTTGGCGGAGCCGTCGAGCTTGGTGAGCACGATGCCGGTCACGTCGACGACCTCGGAGAAGACCTTGGCCTGGATCAGGCCGTTCTGGCCGGTGGTGGCGTCGAGGACGAGCAGCACCTCGGTGACCGGCGCCTGCTTCTCGATGACCCGCTTGACCTTGCCGAGCTCGTCCATCAGACCCTGCTTGTTCTGCAGCCGGCCGGCCGTGTCGACGACGACGGTGTCGACGCCGCGGTCGACGCCCTGCTTGACCGCGTCGAACGCCACGCTCGCGGGGTCGCCGCCCTCGGGGCCGCGCACGACCTCGACGCCGACCCGCTCCCCCCAGGTCGCGAGCTGCTCGGTCGCGGCGGCCCGGAAGGTGTCGGCCGCCGCGAGCAGCGTGGTCCGCTCGTCGGCGACCAGGATCCGGGCCAGCTTGCCGACCGTCGTGGTCTTGCCGGTGCCGTTGACGCCGACCACGAGGACCACGCCCGGCGCGTCGCCCGCGCCGCTCACCTCGAGCGCGCGGTCCATGGTCGGGTCGACGAGGTTGATCAGCTCCTCGCGGAGCACGGCGCGGACGTCGGGGGCCTGGCCGCCCTCGACGCGCAGCCGGGTGCGCAGCCGCTCGACGAGCTCCTGGGTGGGCGCGACGCCGATGTCGGCGGCGAGGAGCAGGTCCTCGATCGCCTCCCAGGTGTCCTCGTCGAGCTTCTCGCGGCTGAGCAGCCCGAGCAGGCCGCGGCCCAGCGCGTTGGAGCCGGCGAGTCGCTGCCGGAGCCGGACCAGGCGCGAGGCCGGCTTCTCCGGGGTCTCGAGGGTCGGCGCGGCCGGCTCGGCCGGTGCCTCGACGACGGGCGCCTCCGCCGGCGCGCCGGCGGGTGCCTCGGTGGGTGCCTCGACCGGGGGCGCCTGCGGCGCGGCCGGCGGCGCGATGACGTCGGTGGTCGCGTCCGGTGTGCGCGAGCCGCGCCGGACCCGGGTCCCGACGAGGCCGACGATCGCGAGCACGCCGACGACGGCGATCCCGATGACGAGGTAGAGCCACTCCTGCATGCGCTCATCCCATCACGCCGCCCGGCGTGGACCGAAACGGGTGCGGTGTCCGGCGCTCACCGCCACCCGTCGTCGCGGGCGGCGGCGCTCACCGCAGGCGCTGCAGGTCCCTCTCGTCGTCCTCGAGGACCGGCGCGGCGTCGACCGCCCGGCCCATGGCGTCGCCCAGCCACGGCACGACGGGCATCCTCTCGCCCCGGTGCGGATAGGCGACGTAGAGAGCCACGGCCGCCGACACGACGAGGCTCAGCAGGACCGCGAGGCCGACGACCAGCACCTTCGACTCCTCCGAGTAGGGATCGCTCTGCGTCCATCCTGCACGCCCGCGCCAAGGCCCAGGGCACCGCGGCGTCCGGGAGGTCGGCTCCGCGCGGCGGAGGTCACACCAGCAGGGGCTCGACGGCCGCGCGGATCAGGTCGGGGATCGGCGTCGAGGGCCGGGCGGGATCGGTGTCGTCGACGTACACGTGGACGAAACGGCCCTCGGCACACGCGAGCGCGCCCTCGCCGTCCGGGTCGCCCTGGAAGAGCCCGATCCGGTAGACGATCGACGACGTGCCGAGCCGCTCGACCGCCAGCCCGAGGTCGATCGGGCGCGGGTAGCCCATCTCGGCGAAGTAGCGGCACGACACCTCCGCGACCACGCCGATCGCCGGGAGCCGGCGGATGTCGGTGCCCGTGGCCTCGTGCAGGTGCGCGTTGACGGCGGTGTCGATGAGGTCGAAGTAGCGGGCGTTGTTGAGATGCCCGTAGACGTCGTCGTCGGACCAGCGGGTCGTGGCCGTGCGCCAGGCGCGGTACGACGACCGGGCCGGCCGGCTGCGGTCGGGACCGCTCATCGCGCGCTCGTCCCGCGTCCTCGTCGCCGCGGGGTGGTCATGCGGACTCCTCCCGCAGCCGCTGGCTGATCACCGCCGAGACGCCGTCGCCGCGCATCGTGACGCCGTAGAGCGCGTCACCGACCTCCATGGTCCGCTTCTGGTGGGTGATGACGAGCAGCTGGGAGTTCTCCCGCAGCTCCTCGTAGATCTCCAGCAGCCGCCCGAGGTTGGTGTCGTCGAGGGCGGCCTCGACCTCGTCGAGGATGTAGAACGGCGAGGGCCGGGCCTTGAACAGCGCGACGAGGAAGGCGACCGCCACCAGCGAGCGCTCACCGCCGGAGAGCAGCGAGAGGCGCTTGACCTTCTTGCCGGGCGGGCGGGCCTCGACCTCGACGCCGGTGGCGAGCATGTCGGAGGGGTCGGTGAGGACCAGGCGGCCCTCGCCGCCCGGGAAGAGCCGGGCGAAGGTCTGGTCGAAGGCCCGGGTGACGTCGGCGTAGGCCTCGGTGAAGACCTGCTCGACCTTGGCGTCGACGTCCTTGACGATGTCGAGCAGGTCCTTGCGGGTGGCGCGGAGGTCCTCGAGCTGCTCGGAGAGGAACTGGTGGCGCTCCTCCATCGCGGTGAACTCCTCGAGGGCCAGCGGGTTGACCCGCCCGAGCATGCCCAGGGCCTTCTCGGCGGCCTTGAGGCGCTTGACCTGCTCCTCGCGGACGTAGGGAACGGTCCGCGGCGCGGGCTCGCCCGCGTCATCGGCCACATCATCGCCGGCATCGTCGGAGGCATCGTCGGAGGCACCGTCGGCGTCGGCGGAGACGTCGGCCCGACCTGCGGCGGCACCGGGGCTCTCGGCGGACGGCTCGAGGACGGGCACCGGCTGGTCCGGCCCGTAGTCGGCGATCAGCCCCTCCGGCTCGAGGCCGAGCTCCTCGAGCGCCTTGGTCTCGATCTGCTCGATCCGCATCCGCTGCTGGGCGCGGGCCATCTCGTCGCGGTGCACGGAGGAGACCAGCTCCTGGTGCTCGCGGTCGAGGTCGCGCAGCGTCTGCCGCACGCTCATCAGCTCCTGCTCGCGTCCGCGGCGCGCGTCCTCGACGGACTGCCGACGCCGGGTGGCCTCCTCGATGGACGTCTCGAGCCGGGCCAGCACGAAGGTCACGGCGGTGGCGACGGCCTGGCCGGCGCGTCCCTCGGCGATGAGTCGCCGGCGGCGCTCGGCGGCGCGGGCCCGCGCGGCGCGCTCGGCCTCCGCGGCCTTGCGCATCTGGTCGACCCGGCCGTGCAGGGCCCGGGCCCGCTCCTCGGAGGTGCGCAGGGCGAGTCGGGACTCCATCTCGGTCTGCCGGGCGGCCCGGGTCGCCTCCACGAGGCGCTCCTGCTCGGTGGTGTCCGGCTCCTCCTCCGAGTCCTGCTCGGCGCTGGCCAGGCGCTGCTCGAGCTCGGCCAGGCCGACCAGCGCCTGCTCGCGCGACGTCTCGGCCTGTGCGATCGCCTCGGTCATCCGCTCGGCCTCGGCCCGGGCCGCGCGCGCGAGGGAGCCGTGCTGGCCGAGCTCCTCGGCGACCGCGGCCAAGGTGGCGTCGGACTCGTGCAGCCGGGCGAGCGCGACGTCGACCCGCTGCCGGGCCTCGGCGCGCTCGTTCTCGAGGCGGGCCAGGTCGAAGCCCAGCCGCTCGGCGGCGGCCACCGCCTCGGCGAGGGACTCGGTGGCCTCGTCGACGGCGGCCTGGATCTCGATCAGGCTCTGGGTGGCGTGCGAGCCGCCCGAGGCGAAGTGAGCACCGAGCAGGTCGCCGTCGCGGGTCACCGCCACGACGTCGGCCAGGTCGGCGACGAGCGTGCGTGCGGCGCCCAGGTCGTCGACGACCGCGACCTTGCGCAGCAGCCGGTTGAGGGCGGGCCGGATCTGGGCGGGGCACTCGACCACGTCGACGGCGTACGACGTCCCGGCGGGCAGGGCGGGCCAGGTGGCGGTGGCCTCGGCCTCTCCCCCGCCGAGCAGCAGCCCGGCCCGGCCGAGGTCGTCGGTCTTGAGGTGGTCGATCGCGGCGACCGCCGAGTCGGCGTCGGTCACGGCGACCGCGTCGGCCGCGGCGCCGAGCGCGGCCGCGACCGCGCCCTCGTAGCCGCCGCGGACGGTGACCAGCGCCGCGACGGAGCCGAGCAGGCCGGAGAGGGCGTCCGAGGCCGCGAGCAGGGCGCCGGCGCCGTCCTTGCGGGCCAGGCCCAGCTCGAGGGCCTCCTTGCGGGCGCTGAGGCCGGCCTTGTCGCGGTCGGCCTGCTGGGCCTCCTCGCGGACCTTGGTGAGCCGCTCCTCGAGATCGTCGAGCGCGGCCACGGCGGCCTCATGCTCGGCGTCGAGTCCCTCCTCGCCGGCGTCGAGGCCGGCCACCCTGGTCTCCAGGGCGGTGAAGTCGCGTTGCGACCTCTCGGCCCGGGCCAGGGCGTCGGCGCGGGCGGCCTCGAGGCGGCCGATCTCCTCCTCGGCGGCGTTGGCCCGCGAGCGCAGCGTGTTGACCTGGCCGTGCAGCCGGGCCAGCCCCTCGCGGCGGTCGGCGGCGGCGCGTAGGAGGCCGGCGACCCGGCGCTCCTCGTTGGCGGCGGCCTCCTCCGCCGCGCGGCGGGCGGCGACGGCCTGCTCGAGCGCGCTCTGCTGCTCGGCGACCTGACCGGCGATCTGCGCCTCCTGGACGGCCAGCCGCTCCGCCTCGGCCTCGATCTCGTCGGGGTCGCGCCCGCCGGCCTGCTCTCCGTCGGCCTCCGCGCCGGCCGCGTTGCGGACGCGCTCGGCGGCCAGGCTCTGGGTGCCGCGGAAGCGCTCGCGCAGGGCGGTCAGCGAGGAGAGGGTCTCCTGGGCCGCCGAGAGGGCCGGCAGGTCCTCGCGCAGCGCCGCCTCGAGCGTCGCCTCCTGCTCGCGGGCGGTCGCGATGCCGCGCTCGACCTCGGCGCGCCGGGCGAGCAGCACGCTCTCGTCGGCGAGCTCCTGCTCGAGCGAGGTCCGGGCCGTCACCAGGTCGTCGGCCAGCAGCCTGGCCTTGGCGTCGCGGACGTCGGCCTGGACCGTCGCCGCGCGCCGGGCGACCTCGGCCTGGCGGCCCAGCGGCTTGAGCTGGCGGCGGATCTCGCTGAGCAGGTCGTTGAGCCGGTTGAGGTTGCCCTCGGTGGAGTCGAGCTTCCGCAGCGCCTTCTCCTTGCGCTTGCGGTGCTTGAGGACGCCTGCCGCCTCCTCGATGAACCCGCGCCGGTCCTCGGGCGTCGCGTGCAGGATCTGGTCGAGCTGACCCTGACCGACGATGACGTGCATCTCCCGGCCGATGCCCGAGTCGCTGAGCAGCTCCTGCACGTCGAGCAGCCGGCAGGTCGTGCCGTTGATGGCGTACTCCGAGCCGCCCGTGCGGAACATCGTGCGGCTGATCGTGACCTCGGAGTAGTCGATCGGCAGCGCGCCGTCGGAGTTGTCGATCGTCAGCACGACCTCGGCCCGCCCGAGCGGCGGCCGGCCCGAGGTGCCGGCGAAGATGACGTCGTCCATCTTGCCGCCGCGCAGGCTCTTGGCGCTCGCCTCGCCCATCACCCACGCGAGGGCGTCCACGACGTTGGACTTGCCGGAGCCGTTGGGGCCGACGATGCAGGTGATGCCGGGCTCGAGCTGGAGGGTGGTCGCGGACGCGAAGGACTTGAACCCCTTGAGGGTCAGGCTCTTCAGATACACGCGGTCTCCCTTCGGGGGTCGGGCAGGTGGGTCCGACGCGGGGGAAGCTCGGCCTCCTCAGGCTAAGGCATGGCGGTCGGCTCCGCGCCGTCGCGAGCGGCGTTTCGCGTCGATCCGCGCCGGCGGCGCAGCCGCGGCGTACGTCAGCCCGGTGGCCCGAGGGGACGCGACGCCCCGGGAGCGTCGCCCGGACGGTCGTGGGCCAGGTCGTCCGCGTGGGCGATGTGACCGAGCTGTCGCCACACCAGGGCGAGCGTGATCCCGGAGCCGACGAACGCGAACCAGAAGGGCGCGAGGACGCCGCCGTGCTCCGCGATGAGGCCGCCCAGTCCGCTGCCGATCACCGTGCCGCCGTAGATCGCCACGCTGTAGACCGAACCGACCCGCCCCTGGTACGCCGTCGGCACGGCACGCTGCCGCACGGCCTGGGACAACGTGCCCCAGACGAACGCGTACACGCCGAAGCCGAACATGATGAGCAGCGCGACCCACGGAGCCCGGGTCAGCGCGAAGCCGAGGTGCATGAGCACCTCCAGTGCCAGGCAGGCGCGCATCAGGGTCGCCAGCGGGACGTGCCGCTCGAGCCAGCCGTAGAGGAAGGTGCCGACCAGTCCCCCGACCGCCGACGCCGTCGTGAGCAGGCCGTAGCCGACCGGGCCGAGGTGCAGCACGTCGAGGGAGTACAGCACCAGCATCGCCCAGGCGGCGGCCCAGGTGATGTTGAAGGTGACGATCACCAGCGCCAGGGTGCGCACCGGAGGGTGCGTGACCAGCCAGCGCAGGCCGTCCGCGATGTCACGCAGCACGTGGGTGTCGATCTCCGCGCGGACCGGACCGGGCGGGAGCGCGATCCGGGACACCAGGACGATACCGAGCAGACCGCACCCGATCTGGGCGCCGAACGGGACCGCCATGCCGACCGCGAACAGCGCCGCGCCCAGCGGGGCGCCGGCGAACTGGTTGAGCGTGATGAAGCCGGCCTGCAGGCGGGCGTTGGCGACCCCGAGGTCGGCCTTGGCGACGAGCATGGGCAAGAAGGTGCGGTAGGCGGTGTCGGCGAAGACCTCCGCGGTCCCGAGCAGGAACAGGGCGACGAGCACCACCGCGATGCTCACCGCACCGGTGACGATGCTCGCGCACAGGGCGACGAGGACAAGGGTGCGGAGCAGGTTGGCGACGATCACCATCCGCAGCCGGTCGACCCGGTCCGCCACCGCGCCGGCGAAGAGCCCGAACAGCAGCCAGGGCAGGCCGACGAGCAGCATCGCCATCGAGACGAGTGCCGGCGACCGGGTCTGCGACGCCACCAGCAGCGGGCCGGCGGCGAGGGCGATCCCGTCGCCGAGGTTGCTCACCCACGCGGACGCCATCAGGCGGCGGAAGCCCGGTCCGAGCCGGGCCGGGGCGACGGCTTCGATCACCCGGCTCACGAGGTCGAGAGGCTACGGGGCGGCGGGCGGCCGGCGCGAGCGGTTTTCTCGGCCGGAGTCCTGCTCGGTCCAAGAAGAACGTCGGGCCGGCAGCGTGGCGCCCGC
>NZ_JBNINR010000004.1:100239-456930 GCF_051390595.1 Nocardioides segetis
GCGGAGTGCATCGGGGGCAAGCGTGGGCCCGGAGGGTCTGCGCGCCGCCCTCGATAGGCGACACGCTCGGCCAAATAGACTCAGGCCGGCAGCGTGGCGCCCGCGCGGAGTGCATCGGGGGCAAGCGTGGGCCCGGAGGGTCTGCGCGCCGCCCTCGATAGGCGACACGCTCGGCCAAATAAGCTCAGGCCGGCTGCATCTCCGCGTCGCCGGTCAGGATCTCGGCCGCTCGGGCCGACATCAGCTTGTCGTTCTCCTCGGAGAGGCGGAGGACGAGGGACTCCAGCTCAGCGACCCGGTTGCGCAGCCGAGCGTTCTCGACGGCGAGACGGGGGTCGCGGAGGTCGCTGTTCAGGTGACCGATCAGCGCCTTGGCCATGAAGTTGAGCCTTCCGGTTCGACAGGGTGTCGGCCCTTGGGGGCCGTCTCCAAGAGTCCCACTTCGCGGCATCCTGGTCAAACCTGGGAACGCCCGCCGCCCACCCGTCCGCCGTGGACGTGACGGACGACGGGCGGGCCCGTCCGAGTGCCGGGAGGGCCGTGGCCGCCGCAACGGGGAAGGCCCGACAGCCCCGGGCCCTCCCGGCACGTTCGTGGGGACGCGTCAGCAGCTGTGGCGGACCTCGCCGGTGCAGCTGTCACGGCCGGCGCCGCCGTAGACGACGTCCACGCCCTTGCCGCCCTTGAGCACGTCGTTGCCGCCGCGGCCGCGGATGACGTCGTCACCGGCCCGGCCCTTGATCGTCTCGGACTTGTCGCTGCCCAGCAGCGTGTCGTTGCCGGCGCCGCCGCTGTAGGACTGCAGGCCCTTCAGCCGGACGGCGTTGCCGCCCTCCCAGCTGGCCACGCCCGCCGAGACGTCGATGCGGACGGAGGTCGTCAGCGGGGCGAGGCTGAACGAGTCGACTCCGGAGCCGCCCTTGAGCAGCGAGGTGGCGACCGTGTTGAGGCCCGGCTCGGCGGGCTCGCCCGTCGCCGGCTGCGGCGCGGCCACGATGAACGCGTCCTGGCCCTTGCCGCCCTTGATCTCACCCGAGGTGCGGTCGAAGACGACGGTGTCGTCACCGGCGTTCATGCGCAGCGTGCTGGTGAGGTAGGTGGCGTAGACGATGTCGTCCCCGGCACCCGCGTGGACGTCGGCGACCGGCACCTTCACCGTGATGGTGTCGTCACCGTCGCCGCCGAACACGACGTCGTTGCCGGCGAGCACGCTCACCTTGTCGTCGCCGGCACCTGCGTCGACCCGGTCGTCGCCCGCGCCGCCGTCGATGGTGTCGTTGCCGTCGCCGCCGGTGATGGTGTCGTTGCCCCCACCGCCGAGGACCGTGTCGTTGCCGCCGAGGACGCTCACCGTGTCGTTGCCGGCACCGGCGTCGACCCAGTCGTTGCCCGCACCGGTGGTGATGGTGTCGTCGCCGTCGCCACCGCAGACGGTGTCGTTGCCGCCGAGGCCGTTGAAGGTGTCGTTGCCGGCGTCCAGGAAGACGACGTCGTCGCCGGCGGTGCCGTTGAGGACGTCGTCGCCGGGCGTGCCGATGACCGTCGCGGGCTTGCCGTTGCACAGGGGCGGGTCGGCGGCGTACGCCGTCCCGGGAACGACGGCCGTGGCCCACAGGGCACCGCCCGTCACGAGGGCGAGGGCACCCGCCGTACGCCGGAGATTCGCGTGCATGGTTCGTACTCCTTGACTGTCGTCGAACATGACATCCAGCACAGCGGATCGCGACGGCAGGGGATTACACCCTCGCGTGCCGGGGAAGACGACCGGGACACGCGGGCGCGGGTGTAATGGTTCGACCACCCGGTCCGCTCACCGTGGTGTGTCAGGATCGATGGCGGTGGGCGAACTGGGCGACGTCCCCTGTCTCCCCACCGTCCGCACCCTGACCACCGAGCGAGGAGGCGTCCTGAGTCCGCGGGAGCCCCAGCGCACCGTCGACCCGCTCGGCGAGCCGCTGACGCGGGCGCTGGACGGTGACGAGGAGGCGTTCGGCGAGGTCTGGCGCCTGCTCCACCCGCCCCTGCTGCGCTACCTGCGCGTGCGCGACCGCGACACGGCCGAGGACATCGCCGCCGAGACGTGGCTGCACGTCGTGCGCGACCTGTCGCGCTTCGCCGGGGGCCCGGCGGAGTTCCGCGCCTGGGTGTTCACGCTGGGGCGGCACCGCGCCATCGACGCCGGACGGGCCCGTGCGGCGCGGCCGAGTACGCCGACCGCGGAGATCATCGACATCGGCACGGCACCGAGCGCCGAGGCGGCCGCCCTGGAGCGGGTCGACACCGACGCGGCCGTCCGCCTGGTGGCCACGTTGCCACCCCACCAGGCGGAGATGGTGATGCTGCGGGTGGTGGCGGGACTCTCCGTGGCCGAGGTCGCGGCGATCGTCGACAAGAAGCCCGGCACGGTGGCGGTCAACGTCCACCGGGCGCTGAAGAAGCTGGCACGGACACATCGGGCCCGGAGGGGCGAGGGGGTGAGCACGAGATGACCTGGGAGCCGGACGGCCTCGACGAGTTCGAGGACTCCGCGCTGGTCCGCGCGCTGCGCGCACCCGGCACGCCCGAGGAGCTGGCCGACGAGGACCGCTTCGTGGCCGCCTATCGCCGTGCACGGCGCGGCCCGGCGCGGGGTGGCCGGGTGGTCGGCCGCATCGGCGTCGGCGGCGCCGCCCTGCTGGCCGCCGTCACCCTGACCGGGGGCGTCGCGGCCGCCGCCTACACCCAGAGCCTCCCGCACTCCGTGCAGGCCCTCGCCCACGACGCGTTCGGAGGCGTCGGTGTCCCCCCGGAGCGCGCGCCGGCGCCGCTCCCCACCGCGCGTACCGCGCCACCGACCGACGAACCGACGCCGGCGGCGAGCGAGCGGTCCGATGACCGGGACGGACCGGAGTCCGCCCGGTCGTCGCGCGCCGGCGACCGGGACTCCCCCGCCACCGCGTCGTCGGTCGAGACCCCGTCCGGCGACGGCTCGGAGGCGACCGTGACGGATCCGTCCGCCAGTGCGACCTCCTCCGGCGGGCCGACGGAGACGGCGTCGCCCACCGACGCGTCGAGCGGTCCGTCGACCACGACACCCACCCCGCCGGCGACGATCCCGACCACCGTGTCGGTGACCACCTCGGTCCGCCGGGTCGTGACCGGCGGGCAGGCCAGCGTCACCGCCCTGGTCCTCGACGACGACGAGCCGGTGGTCGGCGAGCAGGTGCGGCTGCTCCAACGACTCGGCACCGGCCGCTGGACGCAGGTCGCCTCCGGCGTCACCGGCTCCGACGGCACCGCGATCTTCGCGACGGGCACCCTCGTCGAGAATGCGTCCTTCCGGATCCGGGTCGACGTCGACACCGACGGGGACGAGGAGGCGGACCGCGTGCTGCAGTCGCGCAAGCGCCGCATCGGCGTGCAGCCCGTGCTCAGCCTCAGCGCCACCGGGCCGCTCGTCTCGGTGCACGCCCTCGGCGCCGGGCCCGGGGACGCGTTCACCGTCAGCCGGCGGGCCACCGACGGACGCCTGGTCCGCATCGGCATCCGCCAGCTCGACGACCAGGGCAACGCGAGCGTCGACCTGTCGGCCTACACCGGCCGGGTCCGGATCCAGGTCCGGGTGCTGCGCACCTCGACCCACACCGCGGTCAAGCGCTGGATCACGGTCCGGGTGCCGCGGGAGCCGAAGCCCCCGCAGACGCCTACGCCGACGCCGTCCTCGTCGCCCTCGCCGAGCGCGGAGCCGACTGGCAGCGCGGGCAGAAGTACGACGACCGGTTCATGAACGCGACCCGCCGGATCGGCGTACCGCACCGGTCGCAGGGCTCGGCCTCGCGACCGTAGGCGTGCAGGGAGCGGTCGAAGTAGCCCGACTCCCCGTTGACGTTGACGTAGAGCGCGTCGAAGGACGTGCCGCCCTGCGCCAGCGCCTCGTTCATGACCGCGCGGGCATGGGCGAGCAGCTCGGTCGCCTGGGCGCGGGTCAGCCGGTCGCCGGGACGTTCGCCGTGGATCCGCGCGCGCCACAGCGCCTCGTCGGCGTAGATGTTGCCGACGCCCGAGATCAGGCCCTGGTCGAGCAGCAGCCGCTTGACGCCGGAGGTGCGCCTGCGCAGCCGCGCGACGAAGGCGGCGTCGTCGAACTCCGGATCGAGGGGGTCGCGGGCGATGTGCGCGATCTCCGGCGGGAGGACGGCACCGCCGGGCGAGATCGACAGGCCGCCGAACATGCGCTGGTCGACGAACCGCAGCTCGCGGCCGTGGTCGGTGCCGGCGAGCGCGAAGCGGACCCGCAGATGGCGCTCCGCCGGCGCCGAGGACGGCTGGACGAGGAGCTGGCCGCTCATCCCCAGGTGGCCGAGGATCGCGTCCCCGCCGGTCGGGTCGTCGAGCGGGAGCCAGAGGTACTTGCCGCGGCGGCGGGCGCCCACGATCCGCCGGCCGGTCAGCGCGGCGGCGAAGCCGGCCGCGCCGGTCGGGTGCCGCCGGACCGGGCGGTCGTGCAGGACGTCGACCGCGGCGATGGTGGCGCCGACGACGTGGCGCTCGAGGCCGGCGCGGACGACCTCGACCTCGGGGAGCTCGGGCATCGGTCCGGATGTCAGCTGCCGGAGCCGGCCGTACGGCCGTCGGCGTCGAGGCCCAGGGCGGCGGCGATCTCGCCGTACGCCGTCTCGGCGGCGCCCTGCTCGGCCTCCTTCTTGGAGCGGCCGGTGCCGTTGCCGTAGAGCTTGTCACCGACGCGGACCTGGGCGGTGAAGGTCTTCATGTGATCGGGACCGTCGTCCTCGATGACGTACTCCGGGACGCCGAGGGACTGGTCGGCGGACAGCTCCTGGAGAGAGGTCTTCCAGTCCAGGCCCGCGCCGAGGGCCGAGGCGGCCTCGATGAGCGGGTCGAAGAGCCGGTGCACGACGGTCGAGGAGACCTCGATGCCGCCACTGAGGTGGATCGCGCCGATCACGGCCTCGACCGTGTCGGACAGGATCGAGGCCTTGTCGCGACCGCCGGTCGCCTCCTCGCCGCGGCCCAGCTTGATGTGGGCGCCGAGGCCGATGTCGCGGGCGACGCCGGCGAGGGCCCGGGCGTTGACGACGGCGGCGCGCAGCTTGGCCAGCCGGCCCTCGGAAAGATCCGGGTGGGCCAGGTAGAGGGTCTCGGTCACCACCACGCCGAGGACGGAGTCACCGAGGAACTCCAGCCGCTCGTTGGTCGGCAGACCGCCGTTCTCGTAGGCGTAGGAACGGTGCGTCAACGCGCGTTCGAGCAGCTCGGGGTCCAGCCTGGGATCCCCGAGCGCTCGACGCAGCTCGACGTAGTTGGTGATGCCGCTGGCCTTCGACCGGGAGGGGTCAGAGGACCTGGCGACGGTCGGCGCGCGCGCCGTACTGGCCGCAGGTGCCGCAGGCACGGTGCGGGAGGTGCTTGGCACCGCACGCCGGGTTGGCGCAGGTGACCAGCACCGGGGCGACAGCCTTCCACTGCGAGCGACGGTGCCGCGTGTTGCTGCGCGACATCTTCCGCTTCGGAACAGCCACTGTCTTCTCCTTGCTTCGGGTGCGCTCGGGTGAGCGCCTCTTCAGTCCGTGGGGTCTTGATCGAGCTCGGCCAGCGCCGCCCACCGCGGGTCGATCGCAGCCTCGTGGCCGTGGTCCGGCTGGTCCGCGAGCCGCACCCCGCACTCGGGGCACAGTCCGGGACAGTCGTCCTGGCACAGCGGCTGGAACGGCAGTGCGAGCACCACCGCGTCCCGCAGCAGCAGCTCCAGGTCGACCAGGTCGTCCTGGAGCATGCTGACCTCGTCGTCCTCCTCGGCTCCCTCGGCGTCACGGATGTCGTCGTAGACGAACAGCTCCTGGAACGTCACCTCGACGTCGTCGTGGATCGGCTCCAGGCACCGCACGCACTCACCCTCCAGGGCGGCCGAGGCCGTCCCGGTGACGAGCACGCCTTCCATGACCGCCTCCAGGCGCAGGTCGAGCTCGACCGGCGCGCCCTCGGGGACGGAGAGGACTTCGATGCCCAGATCTGCTGGAGCCGGCACTGTCCGCGACACCTGACGCTGGGACCCCGGGCGGCGTCCGAGCTCGCGGGTGTCGAGCACGAGCGGCGCTCTCGGGTCCAGAGTGTTCAGGGGTTCGCTTCCAGGTCCGGGCACAACAGATCAGAGCAATCGTAGTGGGGCGGCGTGGAGCCGGCCAAATCAGGCTCTCGGACCGCCGAGCTTCCGGGTCAGTCGCTCGTGCACGGCCGGCGGCACCAGCTCGGCGACGTCGCCGCCGAGGGACGCGACCTCCTTGACCAGGCTGGACGAGACGTAGCCCAGGCTGGCCGTGGTCGGGATGAAGACCGTCTCCACGCCGCTGAGGTGGGCGTTCATCTGCGCCATCGGCAGCTCGTACTCGTAGTCGTTGCCGCCGCGCAGGCCCTTGACGATCGCGTGCGCGTCGATCTCCTTGCAGAAGTCGACGATGAGCCCGGTGAAGC
The DNA here is from genome assembly GCF_051390595.1 of Nocardioides segetis. Taxonomy (NCBI): domain Bacteria; kingdom Bacillati; phylum Actinomycetota; class Actinomycetes; order Propionibacteriales; family Nocardioidaceae; genus Nocardioides; species Nocardioides segetis. The sequence goes on from NZ_JBNINR010000004.1 coordinate 106,708, forward strand.
CCATGACGCTCACGTTCGGCAGCTCGGCGCAGGCCTCGCGCAGCATCTCCAGGCGCTCCTCGGGATCGAAGAGACGCGACTTGGAGATGTTGGTACCGGTCGCCACGATCAGCTCGTCGAAGAGCACCGAGGCCCGCCGGAAGATGTCGAGATGGCCGTTCGTGACCGGGTCGAAGGAGCCGGGGCACACCGCGCGGGTCATGAGGCGAGGCTATCGGTGGGGCTCGCCTCGGCCAGCCACAGGTGCGTCTCGCCGTACTTCCTGAGCCGGCGCTTCCCCGCCAGCGGCTCCAGGCCGGCCGGCCAGCTCGGCTCCGGGCTGCGGCGCGAGCGCTCCACGACGACCAGGGCTCCCTCGGCGAGCCAGCCCTGGGCGGCGAGCAGCGCCAGATCCCCCGCGAGGGTGATGTCGTCGAGCGGGTAGGGCGGGTCCATGAAGACCAGGTCGTACGGCGCGCGGGCCGGCTCGGCCAGGACGGCGGTCACCGAGCGCGCGAGCACGTCGGCGGCCTCGCAGCCGATGGAGCGGGCATTGCCCCGGATCAGGTCGGCCGTGCGCCGGTCGGACTCGACGAGCGTGACCGCCTCGGCGCCGCGCGACCAGGCCTCGAGCCCGATCGCGCCGGAGCCGGCGTACAGGTCGAGGAAGCGCAGCCCGTGCAGCGAGCCGGCCCAGGACTCGACGGCTGAGAACAGTGCCTCGCGGACCCGGTCGCTGGTGGGCCGGGTCGACGCGCCCTTCGGGGTCTGGAGGCGGCGGCCGCCGGCGCGGCCGGCGATGATGCGGGTCATCGGGCGCCTACGACTTGTCCACGAAGTCGGCGAGCTGCGAGCGCTCGAGGGTTCGCACCGCGTCGGCGAGCCCGGGGGCCTGGCCGAGCTCGGCGTCGACGTCGAGCAGCCCCTCGGCCGCCTGGCGGGCGGCGACGATGGTGTCCTCGTCACGGAGCACGCGCAGGTTCTCGAGGCTGGACCGCCCGCCCGCCTGCGAGGCCCCGAGGACGTCGCCCTCACGCCGCATCTCCAGGTCGATGCGGCTCAGCACGAACCCGTCGGTGGTCGAGGCGACCGCCTCCAGACGCTCGCGCGACGGCGAGCCCGCCTCGGTGTGGGTCACGAGCAGCGCCAGGCCGGGAAGTCCGCCCCGACCCACCCGGCCACGGAGCTGGTGGAGCTGGGAGATGCCGAAGCGATCGGCGTCCAGGATCACCATCGTGGTGGCGTTGTGGACGTCGACGCCGACCTCGATCACCGTCGTCGACACGAGGACGTCGAGCTCGCCGGCCGCGAACGCCCGCATGGTGGCGTCCTTCTCGTCGGCGGGCAGGCGGCCGTGCAGGCGGCCGATGCGCAGTCCGTCGAGCGCGCCGGCGGCGAGCCGCTCGACGACCTCCTCGACGGCCGCCGCGGGCGGCCGGGGCGTGGGCTGCTCGGTGCCACCCTCGGTGTCGTCCTCGGGGTCGGGCAGGTCGACGGCATCGACCTGGCCGGCCTCCGCCTCGTCGCCGGAGATGCGGGGGCACACGACGTACACCTGGTGGCCCTTGCCGACCTCCTCGCGCACCCGCTCCCAGACCCGCGCGATCCAGCCCGGCTGCTCGGCCAGCGGGACGACGTTGGTCTGGATCGGCGCTCGGCCGGCCGGCAGCTCGCTGAGCGTCGACGTCTCGAGGTCGCCGAAGACGGTCATCGCGACGGTCCGTGGGATCGGGGTCGCGGTCATGACGAGCAGGTGCGGCGGCGCGGACGCCTTGTCGGTGAGCGCGGCCCGCTGCTCGACGCCGAAGCGGTGCTGCTCGTCGACGACGACGAGGCCCAGGTCGGCGAACATGACCTTCTCCTGGAGCAGCGCGTGCGTGCCGATCACGATGCCGGCCTCGCCGCTGGCGATCCGAGACAGCGGTCCGGTGCGCTGGGTCTTGCTCATCGAGCCGGTGAGCAGCTCGACGCGGGTGCCGTCGCCCGAGCCGAAGATCGTGCCGCCCTCGGCGAGGTCGCCGAGCATCGTGACGATCGAGCGGTAGTGCTGCTGGGCGAGCACCTCGGTCGGCGCCAGCAGCGCCGCCTGGCCTCCGGAGTCGACCACTCGCAGCATCGCCCGCAACGCCACCAGCGTCTTGCCGGAGCCGACCTCGCCCTGCAGCAGGCGGTTCATCGGGTGGGGCTGCGCGAGGTCCGCCTCGATCTGGCGGCCGATCTCGACCTGCCCGGCGGTCAGCCGGAACGGCAGGCGCTCGTCGAAGGCCTCGAGGACCGCGCTCACTCCCCCCGTGCGGACGGTCGCGCCCTCGGCCCGACGCGCGCGCCGGCGCCGGCCCAGCACCAGCTGCGTGATCAGCGCCTCCTCGAACCGGAACCGGTGGTGCGCGAGCGCGACCTGATCACGGTCCTCGGGCCGGTGGACCCAGTCGTAGGCCTGCTGGATGCCGAGGACGTCGTACTCCTCGCGCAGGGCGTCGGGCAGCAGCTCGGCCACCGGCTCGACGACCTCGCGGGCGAACGTCACGGCGCGGGCGACGTCCCAGGTCTCGACGCCCTTGGTGAGGGGGTAGATCGGGTAGAGCGGGCCGAAGTCGAGGACGTCCTGGACGGCGCTGCCCTCCCCCTCGGCCTCGTCGCCCATGCCGAAGATCGTCATCGCCGGGTTGACCAGCTGCCACTGGTCGCGGAACCGGTCGGCCTTGCCCAGGAAGACACCCCGGTTGCCCTGCGCGACGCGGCGCGCGTGCCAGCCGGCGGTGCCCTGGTTCTTGGCGAAGAACGTCATCTTCAGCCGGGGTCCGCCGGTGCGCAGCACCGCCTCGACCCGGTACGCCGGGCGGCCGGTGCGGCGGTCCTGGTAGGTCTTGATCTCGCACTGGTCGATCTCGCCGACCACGCACAGGAGCTGACCGATGCGCAGGTTGTCGACGCGGGTGAGCGAGCCGGTCTCGAGGTAGCGCCGCGGGAAGTGCCGCATCAGGTCGCCGACGGTCTCGATGCCGAGTCCCTCGGCGAACCGCTTGCGCTTGGCGGGCGTGGTCGGCCCCAGGACCGCGGTCACGGGCGATGTGAAGTCGATGGCCACCTGAACCTCATTCGACGGACATGAGGAGCGGGTACCGCTCCTGCCCACCGTCGTACACCACGACGTCGACATGGGGGTGGAACTCCTCCACCCAGGCGGTCGCGCGCTCGGCCAGCCCCGCGCTGTCGGTGCCGCTCACGATCGTCACCAGCTCGCCGCCCGCGGCGAGCAGGCGGTCGAGGACGACCAGCGCAACCGCGCCGAGATCCTCACCCACCACGGCGAAGTCGCCCGCGATCACGCCCAGCGCGTCACCGGGTTCGCAGGGGCCGGCCATCGTCATCGCCTGCCGGGCGGCGATCGTGACCGCCCCGTGCCGCACGTGGCGGGCGGTCGCGGTCATCTCGGTCACGTCCTGGTCGAACGCGCGCCCCGGCTCGTGGACCGCGACGGCCGCGAGGCCCTGCACCTGCGTGTGGGTCGGGATCACCGCGACCCGCAGTCCGGCGGCGCCGTGGTCGGCCTCGGCGGTGCTCGCCGCGGCCAGGGCCGCCCGGATCGTCGGCTCGTCGTTGGGCAGCACCACGACCTCCCGCGCTCCGCACGCCGTGATCGCCTCGAGCAGCTCGCCGGTCGACGGGCGACGGCCCGGTCCGCCACGGACGACCTCCGCGCCGGCCTCGGCGAACAGGTCGGCCAGGCCCGGTCCGGCCGCGACGGCCACGACCCGGCGACCCGCGAGCGTGGGCGGGGCGGGCGCCTCGGCCGCCTTCTGCGCGATCTGCTCGGCGAAGTGGGTGACCCGGATCCGGTGCGGGCGACCGACGGAGAGGCCCGCCTCGATCGCGGCGCCGACGTCGTCGGTGTGGACGTGGACGTTCCACAGGCCGTCGCGGCCCACCACCACGACCGAGTCGCCGAGGGTGCCGAGCTGCTCGCGGAGGCCGGGCGCGGCCGCGTCGTCGGTGTCGAGGAGGTACATCACCTCGTAGGCCGGACCGTCCGCGCTCAGGTCGTCGCCGCCCGCCTCGACGTGCGGCACCGGGATCACGTGACTGCCCAGCGGCGCCGTCACCGGGATCGGCCGGCGACCGGTCAGGACCGTCTCGGCGGCGTCGAGGATGACCGACAGGCCACGGCCGCCGGCATCGACGACTCCCGCCTGGGCGAGGACGGGCAGTTGCTCGGGGGTGTGGCGCAGAGCCTCCCGGGCCGCCGCGGCCGCCGCGGCGAGGACGTCGCTGCTGCGCGCGTCCTCGGCACCGGCCGCCGTCGTACCGGCGTCGGCAGCGGCACGCATCACCGTCAGCATGGTGCCCTCGACCGGCTCCCCCACGGCGGTGTAGCTCGCGGCCGACGCCTGCTGGAGCGCCTCGGCCATGACCACGGCGTTGCGCTCGTCGGCGCGCGCGGCGCCGATGCGGCGCGCGGCCGCGCCGAGCATCTCGCTGAGGATGACCCCCGAGTTGCCGCGGGCTCCGAGCAGCGCGCCCCGCGCCATCGCCGCCAGCGGCGCGTCGACCTCGGTCACCCGGTCGGGGCTGTCGGCGTGCTCGCCGAGGGCCGCCCGGATCGCGTCGCGCGCCGCGACCACGGTGAGGTACATGTTCGTGCCGGTGTCGCCGTCGGGCACCGGGTAGACGTTGAGCGCGTCGACCTCCTCGCGCGCGCCCGCGAGGGCGTCCACGGCGATGTCGACGAACCGGACGACCGACGCCAGCGCGATACCGCTGCGCCTCTCCCCGGGCGCCGTCCGCTCGTCCATCGACGTCACCCTAAGGCACGTGCGGCGCGCGCCGCCGATTTCGGTCAGCGTGGCCGCGTCGGCTATTCTCATCCGGTTGCCCGAAGCGCCCTCTGCGCGCCCGGCACGCACGACTTAGTTACGAGCAATCCTCCAGGAGTGACGACCATGGCCGCCGTGTGCGACATCTGCGACAAGAAGCCGACCTTCGGCAACAACCGGCCGTGGTCGCGCAAGATCACCAAGCGCCGCTTCGACCCCAACATCCAGCGGGTGCGCGCCGTGGTCAACGGCACCCCCAAGCGTCTCAACGTGTGCACCGGCTGCATCAAGGCCGGCAAGGTCACCCGCTGACCTGAGCTCCTCCCACCGACCCGTCGCGTCCGAACGCGCCGGGTCGGTGTGTTTTTGCGCGACCCGGCGGTCCGAGCGCAGCGAGGACCGGGCGGCGAGGTCGATCTCCGACACGCTCGGCCCCCGTCGCCCCGTGTTGCCGCCAGGCGGGGCCAGGCCCTACGCCACTCGACCGCGGGCCGGCAGCGTGGCGGACGGCGGCGCAGCCGCATCGACCGACGCCCGCGGTCCGAGCGCAGCGAGGACCGGGCGGCGAGGTCGATCTCCGACACGCTCGGCCCCAACAAACTCAGAAATGAGTCCATCCGGTGGGGCCGTCGTAGGCGCCGCCGTCGACCGTGACGGGGAGGTCCCCGCGAGCCGACACCGTCCCGATCCGGGTCCATCCGTCGGGCAGCGCGACGCCGGGCGGGAAGGTGGCCAGCAGCGGATGGTCCTCGCCGCCGCCGAGGACGAAGTGCAGCGGGTCCGCACCGGTCGCCTGGCCGACCGCCAGGAGCGGCTCGGGGATCTCGAAGGCCCCGGACTCCACGTCGATGCTCACCCCGGACCCTTCCGCGAGGTGCCGCGCCTCGGCGAGCAGGCCGTCGGACACATCGATCATCGCGGTGGCCCCCGCCTCGGCCGCGACCGGACCGGCGTCGTACGGCGGGGCGGGGCGACGGTAGGCGTCGACGAGCACCCGGGGCGAGCGGAAGCCCCGGCCCAGCACCGCGAGGCCGCCGGCCGACCAGCCCTGCCGTCCGCAGAGGGCCAGGACGTCGCCGGGCGCCGCGCCGGAGCGCAGGACCGGGGACACGGTGCACGCGCCGAGCACGGTCACGGACACGACGATCTCGTCGGCCCGAGTGACGTCGCCGCCCACCAGTCCGGCGCCGACGGACGCACACTCCTCGGCGAACCCGCGGGTGAAGTCGAGGGCCCACTGCGCCGGGAGATCGGCGGGGGCCGCGAGCCCCACCGTCAACCACTGCGCCCGTCCGCCCATGGCGTTGACGTCGGAGAGGTTCTGCGCCGCGGCCCGGTGACCGACGTCGACGGCATCGACCCAGTCCCGGCGGAAGTGCCGGCCCTCGACCATCACGTCGGTCGACACGACGACGTGCCCCTTGCGGACCCGGAGCACGGCGGCGTCGTCGCCCGGCCCGAGCAGGACGTCCTCCCCGGGCGCCGTCGCGGCGACGATCTCTCCGATCCGGCCGATCAGCCCGAACTCGCCGAGATCCGCCAGCGTCGTGTCCCGGTCGATCGCGTCAGCCATGGGCCCATCCCACCAGACGCGGGCGGCGTCGGGTCCCGCGGCTCGCGGGTTCTGCTGCCGCGGGGCCGCGAGGTAGGTTGATGCCCCGACCAAACCGTCCGACGGGAGCGTGACCCCATGGTGGTGCAGGCCTACATCCTCATCCAGACCGATGTCGGCAAGGCGGCCGAGGTCGCCCGCGAGGTCGGGTCGATCACCGGCGTCACCCTCGCCGAGGACGTCACCGGACCCTACGACGTGATCGTGCGCGCCGAGGCCCGCAACGTCGACGAGCTGGGCAAGCTCGTGGTCTCCAAGGTGCAGAACCTCGAGGGCATCACCCGCACCCTCACCTGCCCCGTCGTCCACATCTGACGGTGCCTCGCTCCTCCCCCGGGCGGCCGATCGCGCTCACCGCTCTGCTCGTGCTGCCCGCGGTCCTGGCGGCCTGCGGCGGCCCCGTCGAGGTCGAGGTGCCGCGGCTGTCCACGGCGGACCGCGCCGCCTGCGCCGCCTTCGCCGCCGATCTCCCCGACACCCTCGCCGACGAGGAGCGGGTGGAGATCGAGCCCGACGACGCTCCCGCGGCGGCGTACGGCGACCCTGCCATCGTCGTACGCTGCGGTGTCGCGAAGCCGGAGGGCTTCGATCTGACCGCGTCCTGCGAGTCGGCGGACGGCGTCGGCTACTACATCCCCGACGAGCAGTACGACGACCAGGACCTCGATCTCACGCTCACCGCGGCCGGCTACAGCCCACGCGTCGAGGTGACGATCCCGGCGCGGTACCGGCCCAATGCCGGCCCGGCAGCCATGTCCGTGCTGGCACCGTTGGTGAAGCAGCACCTCACGCTCGTCGACGACTGCGACTGAGGCCGACGCCGGCGGCTCAGCGCAGGCCGGTGTCGCGTCGCAGAGCCAGCGTGAGCAGCCGATCGACGAGCTCGCCGTAGGGCACGCCCGTCGCGGCCCACATCTGCGGGAACATCGACAGCGGCGTGAAGCCCGGCATGGTGTTGAGCTCGTTGACGACCAGGGAGCCGTCGGGCATCAGGAAGAAGTCGACGCGCGCCAGCCCCTCGCACCCGACGGCGGTGAAGGCCTGGGCGGCCATCGCCCGCATCCGCTCCTGGACGCCGTCGGGGAGCACCGCGGGCACGTCGAGCTCGGTGTGCTCCTCGGGGAGGTACTTGGCCTCGAAGTCGTAGAACTCGTGCTCGCCGGTGATCCGGATCTCCGCGGGCAGGCTGGTGTCGACGCCGCCGTCGAGTGCCTCGAGGACGCCGCACTCGACCTCACGGGCGCCCTCGGCGGACACCTCCACGAGTACCTTCGGGTCGTGCGCGAGCGCGCCCTCGATGGCCGCGTCGATCTCGTCGGCCGTGTGCGCCTTGGCGATCCCGATGCTGGAGCCGCCGCGGGCGGGCTTCACGAAGAGGGGGTAGCCGAGGGCGGCGACACGCTCGCGCACGGCCTGCGGGTCGGCGGACCACTGGCGGGCGGTGACCGTCTCGCTCGGCATCACCGGCAGGCCGGCGTCCTGGAGCACGATCTTCATGAACGCCTTGTCCATGCTGACCGCCGAGGCGAGCACACCGGAGCCGACGTAGCGGACGTCGGACATCTCGAACAGGCCCTGGATGGTGCCGTCCTCGCCCCAGGGGCCGTGCAGCAGCGGGAAGACGACGTCGACCTCTCCGAGCGCCCGCGGAGTCTCGGCCGGCTCACTGACGACGAGGTCGGTGCCGGCCGTGGTCCGGGCCAGGGCGACCGTGGCCCGGTCGCCGTCGACGGACGGGAGCTGCCCGGCGCCGGTGATCCGGTGTCGCTCGGGGTCGTCGGCCTCGAGCACCCAGCGGCCGTCGGTGGCGATGCCGATGGGGATGACGTCGTACTTCTCGCGGTCGATGGCCTGCAGCACGCTCCCCGCGGTCACGCACGAGATGGCGTGCTCACTGGAGCGGCCGCCGAAGACGACAGCGACACGGACACGGCGGCCGGTGGGAGAGCTCATCGGCGATGACCCTACCTTTGGGACATGGCCGCTCCCGCGCACGACCCGTCCACGAACACCCCGGCGCTGCGTCCCGCCACGGTGGCGGTGACCGCCGGCCGGCCACCACACGGCCCGGACCAGCCGCTGAACGTCCCGATCACGATGACCTCGACGTACGGCGCCACGGGCGATCTGGAGTACGCCCGGTTCGGTAATCCGACCTGGTCGGCCTTCGAGGAGACGCTCGGCGCACTCGAGGGCGGACGCGCGCTGGCCTTCTCCTCCGGCATGGCGGCCGTGACGACGATCCTCGACCTGGTCGGTACCGGGAGCAGCGTGATCGCTCCCCGCCACGCCTACAACGGGTCGGTGGGCGCCCTCGCCGACGCCGAGTCGCGGGGTCGGCTGCGGGCCACCCTGGTCGACACGAGCGACACCGCGGCCGTCATCGAGGCGCTGCAGCAGGACGAGGACTGCGCACTCCTCTGGCTCGAGTCCCCGACGAACCCGGCTCTGGAGATCGCGGACATCCCCGCCCTGTGCGCGGCGGCTCGCGAGCTCGGCATCCGGGTCGTGGTCGACAACACCTTCGCCACTCCCCTGCTGCAGCAGCCCTTGTCCCTCGGCGCCGACATCGTCATCCACTCCGCGACCAAGTACATCGCCGGCCACAGCGACGTACTGATGGGCGCGATCGTCGTCGACGACGACGAGGTGTACGCCGCCCTCAAGGGCCGGCGTGACCTCGCGGGCGCGGTGCCGGGGCCGTTCGAGACATGGCTGGCGCTGCGCGGCCTGCGCACCCTCCACGTGCGTCTCGAGCGGGCCGCCGCCAACGCGGCCGAGCTCGCCCGCCGCCTCGCCGACCACCCGGCCGTCGAGGAGGTCCGCTATCCCGGGTTCGGTGCGATCGTGGCGCCGGTCCTCGCCGGCGGCGCCGATGCCGGTGACTTCCTGGTGCGCGCGACCTCGCTGTGGGTGCACGCGACCTCCCTCGGCGGCGTGGAGTCGACCTTCGAGCGGCGCCGCCGCTGGAAGGTCGAGCCGGCCACGATCCCCGAGGGCCTGGTCCGACTGTCGGTCGGCATCGAGGACGTCGAGGATCTGTGGGCCGATCTCGCGCAGGCGCTCGACCGGATCAACGCATGAGCGCCCTGGCCGACCGGCTGCGAGCGGATCTCGCCGCCGCGCTGAAGGCGCGCGACCTGCGCCGGGTCAAGGTGCTGCGCACCGTGACGGCCGTGATCGCGAACGCCGAGGCGGTGCCGGTGACCGAGTCCCCGACGACGACGTCCACGACGAGCGGTCCGATCGCCGGCGCCGCCGCGGGGCTGGGCTCGGCCGAGGCCGCGCGGCGCGAGCTCGGGGACGACGACGTGCGCGCGCTGGTCGCCGGCGAGCGCGACGAGCGGCTCGCCGCGGCCGCACAGGTGGACGGCACCGCGCCGGAGCGGGCGGCGGAGCTGCGGGCCGCGGCGGAGATGTTGGCGGCGTACCTCTAGCAGAGCATCCCGGCAGCCCTCAGGCGGACGGATCGACCCGCGATCCCTGCGGCAGCGCTAGGACAGCTCGGCCTTGGTGTCGCGCGAGATGAACGCGTCCATCAGCTGCGCCGTGGTGAGCCGCCCCTGCACGACCTCGTCGACGGCGTCGACGATCGGCGCCTCGACCCCGGTGCGCGCGGCGAGCGCCCGCAAGGAGGAGCAGGACTTCGCGCCCTCGGCCACCTGGCGGGTCGAGGCGTAGATCTCCTCGACGGTCATGCCCTGGCCGAGCCTCTCCCCGAACGTACGATTGCGCGAGAGCGGCGAGGAGCAGGTGGCGACGAGGTCGCCGAGGCCGGCGAGGCCCATCAGGGTGAGCGGATTGGCGCCGAGATGCATGGCGAGGCGAGCGGTCTCCGCGAGTCCGCGGGTGATCAGCGACGCGGTCGTGTTGTCGCCGAAGCCCTGGCCCACGGCCATCCCGACGCAGAGGGCGACGACATTCTTGTAGGCGCCGCCGTACTCGCAGCCGAGGACGTCGACACTGGTGTAGGGACGGAAGGCCGGTGAGTGGACCCGCTGCTGGAGCATGGTCGCGACCGACTCGTCGGCACACGCGACGACCGAGGCCGCCGGCTCACGACGGGCGATCTCGCGGGCCAGGTTGGGACCGCTCACCACGGCGATCCGTCCGGCCTCGATGTCGCCGACCTCAGCGATCACCTCCGTCATCCGCTTGAGGGTGCCGAGCTCGACGCCCTTCATCAGCGAGACCAGCACGGCGTCCTTCGCGATGTAGGGCAGGAAGGTCGGCAGGTTGTCGCGCAGGGACTGCGACGGAACCGCCAGGACGACGACGTCGGCGCCCGCGAGCGCCTGCTCGGGGTCGTGGGTCGACGTGATCGTCCTCGGCAGCTCGATGCCCGGCAGGTAGTCGACGTTCTCGTGCCGTTCGTTGATGGCCGCGGCCACCTCCTCGCGACGTGCCCAGACGGCCACGTCGTTGCCGGCGTCGGCGAGCACGATCGAGAACGCCGTACCCCACGAGCCGGCGCCGAGCACCGCGACCTTGTTGCCCATCAGCTCGCCGCCTTCTTGTTCTTCTTGAACCGGTCGCCGTGCACCGCCATGTCGTAGCGCTCGGCGGGCGCGGTCATGCCGCGGACCAGCTCGAGCTCGTGCGTGATCGCTGCCATGATCCGAGCGGTCGCCTCGTTGACGACGGCGATCGTGCGTTCCTTGGCGCGCAGGTCGTCGAGCTCGACGGGTGGCCCGACCCGCATCACGACCTTGCGACGGGGTACGACGTGCGGGCGCTTCGTGTACGGCGCCAGGATCTCGTGGGCGCCCCACTGGCCGACGGGGATCACCGGGCATCCCGTCTCCAACGCGATGCGCGCCGCCCCCGACTTGCCCTTCATCGGCCACATCTCGGGATCGCGGGTGATGGTGGCCTCGGGATAGATCACGACGCACTGGCCGGAGCGGACGGCGTCGACCGCGGCGGCGTACGCGCCGACGGCGTCCTTCGTCTCACGCTTGACGGGGATCTGGCCGGCACCGCGCAGGAAGAAGCCGAGCGCGGGGTTGTCGAAGAGTCCGGACTTGGCGAGATAGCGGGGCTTGTAGCCGTGGTCATAGACCAGGTGCGCCGCGGTCAGGGGGTCGACGTGGGAGATGTGGTTGAGAGCGATGATGAAGCCACCGCTGCGAGGGATGTTCTCGCCGCCGATCCACTCGCGTCGGGTCGCCGCCAGGAGCGCCGGCTTGAGGATGGGGACGGCGATGTTGAAGGCCCAGCCCCGCTTCTCCTGCAGCTTCCGAACGGTCACGAGAATGCAGGCTACCGGTCGTCTCGGGGCACGACGACGAGGTCCGCGCGGGCCTGCGAGGATTCGGGGGTGTTCACGCGTCCGGGCTCGTTCGCCGTCCTCCTCCCGGTGAAGTCGCCGGGCACCGGCAAGTCACGGCTCTCGGCGCTGCGCGACGACCAGCGTGCGCTGCTCGCCGCGGCGTTCGCCACGGATGTGGTGGACGCATGCCTGCTGGCCGAGGACGTGGCCGGCGTCCTGGTCGTCAGCGATGACGCGCCGTTCGCGGCCGAGCTCGCGGCCCGCGGGGCGGCGACGTGCGCGGACCCGGCCGGCGGCCTGAACGCGGCGCTCCGGCACGCCGCTGTCGTCCTGCGAGCTCGACGACCGGACCTGCGGCCCGCGGCCCTCTGCGGCGATCTCCCGGCTCTCACCCCCGCCGACCTGAGCGCCGCGCTCGCGGCCGCCGGCCCGGGCCCGTGCTTCGTGCGTGACGCCGACGGAACGGGAACGACGCTCTACTGCGCGGAGTACGACGACTTCGACCCGCGGTTCGGACCGGGCTCGGCCGACGCCCACGCGACCGCCGGTGCGCTTCCCCTGCCCGGGGAGCTCACCAGCCTCCGCCGCGACGTCGACGATGCCGACGGCCTGGCCGCCGCCGTCGCACTCGGCGTGGGCTCCTCCACGGCCGCGGCGCTTCGGCGCATCGGGCGCGTCCCGCAATGACGAACGGGCCGCACTCCTTGCAGAGTACGGCCCGTTCGGCGTGATCGGGAAGTCGGCGTCAGGCCTTCTTCGCGGTCTTCTTGGCCGGAGCCTTCTTGGCGGGCGCCTTCTTGGCCGGAGCCTTCTTCGCGGGCGCCTTCTTCGCGGGCGCCTTCTTCGCAGGAGCCTTCTTCGCAGGAGCCTTCTTGGCAGGCGCCTTCTTCGCAGGAGCCTTCTTGGCGGCGGCCTTCTTGGCCGGAGCGGCGGCCTTCTTCGCGGTGCTGGCTGCCTTCTTCGCCGGAGCGGCGGCCTTCTTGGCGGCGGTCGTCGCGGCCTTCTTCGCCGGAGCAGCCGCCTTCTTCGCCGGCTTCGGCAGCGGGGCGAGCTTCTTCGCGCCGGAGACGACGTTCTTCAGGTCGGCGCCGGCGCTGAACTTCGGAACGGCCTTCTTCTTGGTCTTCACGCGCTCGCCGGTCTGCGGGTTGCGGACCCAACGGGCGTTGCGGACGGCCTTCTCGAACGAGCCGAATCCGGTGATGGCGACCTTCTCGCCCTTGGCGACCTGACGGGTGATCGTGTCGAGAACCGCGTCGAGTGCATGGGCCGCGTCCTTGCGGCTGCCCTCGAACCGGTCAGCCAGCGCGTCGATCAACTGAGACTTGTTCACTACCTGTCCTTCCGAAACGCCGCGCTGGGCGTCCCTTGGGCTGATGCGGCCGAGCCCTCGCCCAGCCGTCCTTTCATGGGAACGCTAGGCACTAGCACGCACAGTCACAATCACCACGCCGAAGTTGTTGCGTGTTTTTTCGTGATTTCGGCGGTATTTAGGCCGATTCGGGCCCATCCAGGCCCTGCTGACGCCCGGGCGACGGCGACGGCGATTCCGGAGAAGCAGACGGGCCGATCCGGCGGAAGACTCGGATCGGCCCGTCGTAGAGCGGTTTCAGGCGTGCTGGGTGACCGGCTTCCAGCTCGGTCGCCCACTCTCGTACGCCGCGATGTCGGCCTCGTGACCGAGCGTGATGCCGATGTCGTCGAGCCCCTCGAGCAGCCGCCAGCGCGTGTAGTCGTCGATGTCGAAGGAGTCCTCGACCTCACCGCCCGGCGTCGTGACGGTCTTGCTCTCGAGGTCGACGGTGATCTGGCCCCCGGGGTTCTCCTCCAGGTACACCCACAGTCGCTCGATGACCTTCTCGTCGACCTGGCCGGCGACCAGGCCGGCCTTTCCGGAGTTGCCGCGGAAGATGTCGGCGAAGCGCGAGGACAGGACCACCTTGAAGCCGTAGTTCTGCAGGGCCCAGACGGCGTGCTCCCGCGACGATCCGGTGCCGAAGTCGGGACCGGCCACGAGCACGGAACCCGCGCTGTAGGCGGGCTTGTTGAGCACGAACTCCGGGTCGTTGCGCCACGCGGCGAACAGTCCGTCCTCGAAGCCGGTGCGGGTCACGCGCTTGAGGTAGACCGCCGGGATGATCTGGTCGGTGTCGACGTTGCTGCGGCGCAGCGGGACGCCGACTCCGGTGTGGGTGGTGAACTTCTCCATGGTCGGGCTCCCTTTCAGACCGTGGCCGGCACGAGGTCGGCGGGCGAGGACAGCGTGCCGCGCACGGCGGTGGCGGCGGCGACGGGCACGGACACCAGGTGGGTGCGTCCCCCCTTGCCCTGCCGGCCCTCGAAGTTGCGGTTGGACGTCGACGCGCTGCGCTCACCGGGCGTGAGCTGGTCGGGGTTCATGCCCAGGCACATCGAACAGCCCGCGCCCCGCCACTCGGCGCCGGCGGCGATGAAGATCTGGTCGAGACCCTCCTCGATCGCCTGGTTGCGGACCCGGACCGAGCCCGGCACGACGAGCAGGCGCGTGCCCTCGGCCACGTGGTGGCCCTTGATGATGTCCGCGGCGAGGCGCAGGTCCTCGATGCGGCCGTTGGTGCAGGAGCCCACGAACACGGTGTCGACCTTGATCGCGCGCATCGGCGTACCGGCCTCCAGGCCCATGTACTCCAGCGCCTTCTCGGTCGCGATCTTGTCGGTGGCGTCCTCGTAGTCCTCGGGGCTCGGGACGTTGGCGCCGAGCGGGACGCCCTGGCCGGGGTTGGTGCCCCACGTGACGAACGGCGTCATCTCCGTCGCGTCGAGCACGATCTCCTTGTCGAACTCCGCGTCGGCGTCGGTGACGAGGGTCTTCCAGTGCGCGACTGCAGCGTCCCAGTCGGCGCCCTTCGGGGCCTCGGGCTTGTCCTTGATGTAGGCGAAGGTCGTCTCGTCGGGAGCGATCATGCCCGCCTTGGCGCCCCACTCGATCGACATGTTGCAGACCGTCATCCGGCCCTCCATCGAGAGCTCCTCGATGGCCTGCCCTCGGTATTCGACGATGTAGCCCTGGCCGCCACCGGTGCCGGTGTGCGCGATCAGCGTGAGCACGAGGTCCTTGGCGGTGACGCCCTCGGGCAGGGAGCCGTTGACGGTGACCGCCATGGTCTTCGGCTTGGCCTGCGGCAGCGTCTGCGTGGCGAGGACGTGCTCGACCTCCGAGGTGCCGATGCCGAACGCGATCGCGCCGAAGGCGCCGTGGGTGCTGGTGTGGGAGTCACCGCACACGATGGTCATGCCGGGCTGGGTGAGGCCCAGCTGCGGGCCGACGACATGGACGATGCCCTGCTCGATGTCGCCGAGCGGGTGCAGGCGGACGCCGAACTCCTCTGCGTTCTTGCGCAGCGTGTCGACCTGGGTGCGGCTGACCGGGTCGGCGATCGGCTTGTCCCAGTCGAGGGTCGGGACGTTGTGGTCCTCGGTCGCGAGGGTCAGGTCGGGCCGACGTACCTGCCGACCGGCCAGGCGGAGACCGTCGAAGGCCTGGGGGCTGGTGACCTCGTGGATGAGGTGGAGGTCGATGTAGAGGAGGTCCGGCTCCCCCGGGGTCGATCGGACGACATGCTCGTCCCACACCTTCTCCGCCAGGGTCTTGCCCATGACTCGCTCCTCCTCGTTCGGGTCGTCGACGGCACCTCTGCCGTCGACCGTGAGCGAGCCTACTCTTGCATCCCAGGATCCGAGACGGCAGTATTGCCATATGGACAACTCGAGCGGCGTCGGCGTACTCGACAAGGCGGCCCTGGTGCTGACCGCACTGGAGTCCGGTCCGGCCACGCTGGCCGGGCTCGTGGCGGGCACGGGACTCGCGCGGCCCACGGCCCACCGGCTCGCGGTCGCGCTCGAGCACCACCGCCTGGTGGCGCGCGACATGCAGGGCAGGTTCGTGCTCGGCCCGCGCCTGGCCGAGCTGTCCGCCGCTGCCGGCGAGGACCGGCTGCTCGCCACCGCCGGCCCGGTGCTCGCACGGCTGCGTGACATCACCGGCGAGTCCGCCCAGCTGTGGCGACGCCAGGGCGACCACCGCGTCTGCGTCGCCGCCGCCGAGCGCCCCTCCGGCCTGCGCGACACGATCCCGATCGGCTCCCAGCTGACCATGCGCGCCGGATCGGCCGCTCAGGTGCTGCTCGCCTGGGACGACCCGGAGCGGATCCACCGCGGCCTGCAGAACTCCGCCTTCTCCGCCGCCGAGCTCTCGGCGATCCGTCGCCGCGGGTGGGCACAGTCGGTCGGCGAGCGCGAGCAGGGCGTCGCATCGGTGTCGGCCCCGGTCCGCTCCCCCGGCGGCAAGGTCATCGCCGCCGTGTCCGTCTCGGGCCCGCTCGAGCGCCTCTCCCGCCAGCCGGGACGCATGCACGCACCCGCCGTCCTCGCCGCTGCCGAGCGGCTATCGGAGTCACTGCGCCGCGCCGCTGCGGAGTAACACCAGCCTCAGCCGTCCCATCGGGACGAGAAAACTCATGCCTGGACGAGGAAGCTTCCTCGTCCAGGCATGAGTTTCACCGGCCGGCCGGTGAAACTGTCAGCGAGCCGCGCTCAGAACAGCGCGTCCTGGACCGGATCCGACTCGAGGTCGAGGAGCAGCTGCTTGCGCTCCAGCCCGCCGGCGTACCCCGTGAGCGTGCCGTTGGCGCCGATCACCCGATGGCACGGGATCACGATCGGGATCGGGTTGGCGCCGTTGGCTAGGCCCACGGCCCGCGAGGCCGCGTTGGTCTTGCCGAGGCGCAGCGCGATCTGGCCGTACGACGCGGTCTCGCCATAGTCGATGGCGACCAGTTGCGCCCACACGGAACGCTGCCAGGAGCTGCCGGCGGGCGCGAGCGGCAGGTCGAACTCCGTGCGCTCGCGGGCGAAGTACTCCGCCAGCTGACGGGCGGCCTCCACCAGGAGGGGTGCGTCGTCGGCGCGATCCCCCAGCGGGCGGCCGGTGCCGTCGCGGAACGGCGAGAACTCGATGGCGGTGATCGCCCCGCCCTGCTCGACGATCCGCAGCGGCCCGATGGGCGACTCGATGACGGTCCACATGATCAGCTCATCCTTCCAGCGATGCGGACAGGGACGTCCACAGGTGCAGCAGGGCGTAGGAGCGCCACGGCGCCCACGCCTCGGGGTCGATCCCGGCGACGTCGTGGCGGGCCAGCGCGTGGCGGACGCCGACGTCGGTCGGCAGCCACACGTCCGGGTGCCCGAGCGCACGCAGCGCGATGTAGTCGGCGGTCCATGGTCCGATGCCGGGGAGCGCGAGCAGGGTGCGCCGTACGTCGCCGCGGTCGGGTCCGCGGTCGAGCACGACCTCGCCGGCGGCGATCGCAGCGCAGAGGCCGACGAGCGCACGCCCGCGCGCGCGGGGCATCCGGAACTCCTCGGGCGCCAGTGCGGCGACGGTGGCGGCGTCCGGGAAGAGATGGGTGAGCCCGTCGATGGCGGTCGTCACCGGTCGGCCGTGCGCGGCCACGAGCCGCGCCGCAGCAGTCCGCGCCGCCACGACCGTGACCTGCTGGCCGAGGACGGCACGGACGGCAACCTCGGCGCCGTCGACGTGCCCCGGCACCCGCAGGCCCGGTCGAGCGGCCACGAGCGGCGCGAGCGCGGGATCCGCGCCGAGGTGGGTGTCGACCGCCACGGGGTCGGCGTCGGCGTCGAGCAGTGCGCGCATCCGCGCGAGGGCGGCCGTCGTGTCGCGAAGGTCGTCGAGCGCCAGGCGCAGGGGCAGGTACGACGAACCGGCACCGTCGAGGTCCGCGAGCTCGACCCGAGCGACCCCGGGTCCGTGCGGGAGGTCGAGAGTGCGGGCGTACCAGCCGGCGCCGGCCGCGCCGACGTGCGCGACCTCGACGCCGGGCACCGCGCGGTCCGCCAGGAACCGGAGCAGGGCACTGCCCCGGAACGGTGTGCGCACGGCGATCCGCAGATCGATCGCACCGGCGACCTGGCCGCCTGCGGGCGTCCGGCGCCGACGCAGCTGGCTCGGCGCGGCGTCGTACACCTCGAGCATCGTGTCGTTGAACTGCCGCACGCTGGAGAAGCCGGACGCGAACGCGACGTCGGCCAGGCTCAGCGTCGTGCTCTCCACGAGGGCGCGTGCGGTCTGGGCGCGTTGCGTGCGGGCCAGGGCGAGCGGGCCCGCGCCCAGCTCCGTCGTCAGGAGGCGCGAGAGGTGACGGGACGTGTAGCCGAGCCGCGCCGCCAGGCCTTCCACGCCCTCGCGGTCGACCACGCCGTCCGCGATGAGCCGCATCGCCCGGCCCGCGACCGTCGCGGCGACGTTCCAGTCCGGGCTGCCGGGCGTCGCGTCGGGGAGACAGCGCTTGCAGGCGCGGTAGCCGGCGGCCTGGGCAGCGGCCGCCGTGCGGTGGAAGGAGACGTTGCGCGAGGCAGGGGTACGCGCCGGGCACGAGGGCCGGCAGTAGATGCCGGTCGAGCGGACGGCGGTGTAGAACACCCCGTCGAAGCGACGGTCGCGCGACTGCACGGCGGTGTAGCAGCGCTCGAAGTCGAGCCGCTCCGGTGCGGTTGCGGTGCTGTCCATGTCCTCTATCCTGCCGGGCGCCACCGACATTCTCTCGCGGAAATCGGACATGACGGTCACGGCGATCGGCGCGGTTCTGCCACCCTGGGTCCATGGCGGACGCACCCCTCAATCCCCTCGAGCTGCTGATCAAGTCACAGCAGGTCGCGCTCCGGCTCACCACCGACGTCCTGCGAGGCGTCCGCGACACCGCGGTCACCGGTGTCACGCAGCCCGAGGAACTCGCCCGGCAGGTCGGCGACCTCGCCGGCGCCGTCGCCGGGATGGCGGGAGCGGTGACGAGCCTGGCGAGCGCCACGGCCCAGCCCCTACAGGACTTCATCGTCCGTCAGCGCGAGCTCGCGGACACCGTCCGCACGCTCGCCGAGGCCCAGGCCGAGCTCGCCGCCGTCGTCGCCACACTCGCCGAGCGCCATGCCGATGCCGTCGCCGCCCTGGAGAAGGTCACCGCGCCGATCTTCGCGGTCGTCGGCACGGAGCCGACGCCGCCGAGGACGCGGGCCGCGAAGAGGGCCGCCGGAGCACGGACATCCACCGCCGGCCCGGAGACCGGCTGAATCTCGCAGGAACGCGTTCGGGCCCGGTCCTGATGGACCGGGCCCGAATCTGTACCCCCGACCGGATTCGAACCGGCGCTACCTACGTGAGAGGCAGGCGTGCTAGGCCGCTACACAACGGGGGCGTGTCGCTCTCTCGAGCGACCTGCGGAACTCTATCGAGGTGCCCTCCCAGGCGCCAAATCGGCGTCTGTTCCTGCTCTCTCGCGAGAACTCGCTGGTCTACTAGGACTCGAACCTAGACTAACTGGACCAGAACCAGTCGTGCTGCCAATTACACCATAGACCACTGCTGCGTCGGCCCTCCCCCGGAGGACCGGGCCGACTGGAAACACTACACAAGCCCGCCGCGCGGCTCCAAAATGGCCCCGCCATCCGCCTCTCCGGTGCGGTTGGCGACGCCCAGTCGGCGCGCTGCGGCGACCGCAAGGAGCAGATAACTCACCGACTGCACGAGCGTCACCGGGATCGACCACCAGCTCCCGCCGGTGGGGTTGAGTGCCTCCGTCATGTCGCTGAACGCGAGAGCGAGACCGAAGGCCAGGAAGTTGTTGAGGACGTGCATCGCGATGGCCGCCTCCAGGCCGCCGGTGAGGATCACCAGCAGACCGGCGACCACGCCGAACGCGAGCCGGTCGAAGAAGATCGGCACGTCCTGGCCGAGGCCGTGGGCGAGCGCGAAGAGCAGCGCGGGCACCCCGACCGCGACCGCCGCGCTGACCCGCGACCCGAGACGCGCGGTGAGGCCGCCGAACGCCTGCGCGAGATACCCGCGGAAGACGTACTCCTCCCCTGCCGCCTGCAGGGGCGTGAGAAGGAGGATCACGAGCAGGAAGTCGCGGACCGTCGAGGTCCAGGGGTTCGCGCCACCGCCGGTGTCGATGGTGCCGGCGCCCTGGTCCGGCAGCAGTCCGGACACGGCCACGGTGAGCGCCAGCGCGACGAGCGCGATGCCGAGACATGCCGCGAACCACCGCCACCGCATCCGGCCCACGACGGACGCGACCAGCCCCGGTCGCTGACGGTGCAGGAGCAGCGCGACGACCAGCACGCCGGGGATCGCGAGCGCCCAGCCGAGATTGACGTAGGCCAGGAAGGCCGGCGTGACCGGGTCGCCACTGAGCCGGTGCGCGATCTCGTAGCTGTCGCGCGAGGTCAGCAGGAAGTAGACGGCGAAGAAGGCCGTGAGCAGGAACTGCCCGGCGAAGAAGAGCACCGCGACCAGCGGTACGCCGACGAGCGGGCGCCACGCGCCGGCGGGACCGCGCCGGTGGAGCTCGTCGTACCGCAGCCCCGCCGGCGCCGTCGGAGCGGCTCCGGCCTGCTCAGCCGAGGGCACGCTGCAGCCGCCCGAGGCTGCGGTCGCGACCGAGGAGCTCCATCGACTCGAACAGCGGCGGCGAGATCCGCTTGCCGGTCACCGCGACCCGCACCGGGCCGAACGCGTTGCGGGGCTTGAGGCCCAGCCCGTCGACGAGTGCCGTCTGCAGTGCGGTCTGGATCGCCTCGGTGGACCAGGACCGCAGCTCCACCAGGGCGTCATACGCCGCCCGCAGCACGGGGATGCCGGACTCGCCGATCTGCTTGGCCGCGTCGTCGGGGTCGACCTCGAACGCGTCCTCGTCGACGAACAGGAAGCCGAGCAGCGCGCTGGCCTCGGACAGCTTGTTGATCCGCTCCGCCACCAGGGGCATCGCGAGCTCGAGCAGCTGCGCGTCGGCGTCGGAGACCGGGTCGGAGACGACGCCGTCGCGCTTGAGGAACGGCAGCACCCGGTGGGTGACCTCCTCGACCGACAACCGGCGCATGTGGGCGGCGTTGATCGCGTCGCACTTCTTCAGGTCGAAGCGTGCGGGGTTGGGGACGACGTCGGTGACGTCGAAGGCCTCGACCATCTCCTCGAGGCTGAAGACGTCGCGGTCGGCGGCGATCGCCCAGCCCAGCAGGGCGAGGTAGTTGAGCAGCCCCTCAGGCAGGTAGCCCTGGTCGCGGTAGGCCAGGGCGTGCGCCTCCGGGTCGCGCTTGGAGAGCTTCTTGTTGCCTTCGCCCATGACATAGGGCAGGTGGCCGAACTGCGGCGTCGCCTTCGCGATGCCGATCTCCTTCAGCGCCTCGTAGAGGGCGATCTGGCGCGGCGTGCTCGACAGGAGGTCCTCGCCACGCAGGACGTGGGTGATCTCCATCAGCGCGTCGTCGACCGGGTTGACCAGCGTGTAGAGCGGGTCGCCGTTCGCGCGGCACAGCGCGAAGTCCGGGACGAACTCGGTCTCGAAGCTGACCTCGCCGCGGACCAGGTCGTTCCAGGTGATCGAACCGTCGGGCATCCGGAACCGGACGACCGGCTTGCGGCCCTCGGCCTCGAACGCCGCGACCTGCTCAGCGGTGAGCTCGCGGCAGAAGCCGTCGTACCCCTGCACCTTGGAGCCGGCGGCCTTGCGGCGGGCGGCCGCCTCCTCGTTGGTGCAGTAGCAGTCGTAGGTGAAGCTGCTGTCCTTCAGCCGGGCCAGCGCGTCGGCGTACTTGTCGCCCCGCTCGCTCTGGAAGTAGGGCGCGTGGGGGCCGCCCACCTCCGGGCCCTCGTCCCAGTCGAGGCCGAGCCAGCGCATCAGGTCGAGGATCGAGTGAAGCGACTCGGTGGTGCTGCGCTCCTTGTCGGTGTCCTCGATGCGGAAGACGAACGTGCCGCCGTGGTGACGGGCGAACGCCCAGTTGAAGAGGGCGGTCCGGATCATGCCGACGTGGGGGCTGCCCGTCGGCGACGGCGCCATCCGGACTCGGACCGGTGCATCGGTGCTGCTCATGCGCGTGCTTCCACCTTGTTCGTGAGGGTTCCGAGACCGTCGATCGAGACTTCCACCTCGTCGCCGACCTGCATGGGGCCGACACCCTCGGGAGTGCCGGTGAGGATGACGTCGCCGGGCAGCAACGTCATCACGCTGGAGACGTGCGCGATCAGCGCGGGGACGTCGAAGATCATGTCGGCCGTCGTCCCGTCCTGGACGACGTCGCCGTTGAGGAAGGTCTGGATCCGCCGGCCCTCACTGAAGTCGTTCGGGTCCAGGTCGGTCTCGATCCACGGCCCGAGCGGGCAGAAGGAGTCGAAGCCCTTGGCCCGTGTGAACTGGCCGTCGGCGCGCTGCAGGTCGCGCGCGGTCACGTCGTTGGCGAGCGTGTAGCCGTGGATCACGTCCGTGGCCTGGTCCGCCGGGACGTCGCGGCAGATCCGACCGATCACGACGGCGAGCTCACCCTCGTAGTGGAGGTCCTGGGTCTGGCGCGGGTAGAGGATCGCGTCGTCGGGCCCGACCACGCTGGTGTTCGGCTTGAGGAACATCATCGGCTCGGCGGGGACCTCGTTGCCGAGCTCGGCCGCATGCGCCGCGTAGTTGCGGCCGATGCCGACGACCTTGCTGCGGGGCAGGACCGGCGCCAGCAGGCGGACGTCCTCGAGGCGATGCTCCCTCTCCAGCAGCTTGATGCCGACGTAGAGCGGGTCACCCGCGAGCCCGACGATCACGGCGTCGTCGGCGGGCTGGCCGTACTCGTCGAGGTCGCCGGTCAGGACGCCGTACGACGGCTCCTCGCCTGTCGTGAATCTGACGATGCGCACGCGGCGAGCCTATCGACCTACGCTTGGTCGTCGTGACAGCGCGGGTTCTGGAGGGGGCGCAATGGCGTCAGCGGGCCGCTGACCACGCCGCCCGCATCGACCGGTACGTCGCGCCGCACCTCGCCCGGCGCGAGGCGCAGGTCAAGCACCCGGTCTTCGACTTCCTGTTCACCTACTACTCCCACCGGCCCGCGCAGCTGCGCCGTTGGCATCCCGGGTTCGGCGTCGAGCTGGAGGACGCCGCGGAGTACGCCGGGGTGAAGGGATACGGAGTCGTGGGGGCAGGAGTGACCCCTGGCTCACCCTCGCCCACCCGACTCGCGGTGACCGCCGCGTACGTCGCCGCACAGCGCACCCTGATCTCCGCGATCCACCGCCTGCTCACCGCGACCGCGGCCCGGGCGCCGCACTTCGGCTGCTTCGGCCTCCACGAGTGGGCCATGGTCTACCGCCTCGCCGACGACGAGACCCGCCATGCCGACTGGCCGCTGCGCCTCGGTCCGGCCGGCACCGACGAGGTCGTCGAGGGCCATCGGATCACCTGCTCCCACTTCGACGCCTACCGCTTCTTCACCCCTCCGGCGCGCCCGCTCAACACCCTGAGCCCCGGTCGCGACGACCGGCCCGCCTTCGAGCAGCCGGGCTGCCTCCACGCCGGCATGGACCTCTACAAGCACGCCTTCCGCCTGTCCCCCGTGATCGCCTCCGACCTGGTCGCCGACTGCTTCGAGCTCGCCTGGGACATCCGGGTCATGGACATGCGGGCGGCGCCGTACGACCTCCGGGACCTCGGCTTCGAGCCCGTGCCGATCGAGACCGCCGACGGCAAGGCCGCGTACGTCGAGGCGCAGCGCGGGTTCGCCGAGCGGGGTGCTCCGCTCCGGGCTCGGCTGGTCGAGGAGTGCGAGCGACTGCTCGCCGTCAGGCGCTGATCAGGACTTCCTGACGCGCGCACGCCGCGACCCGGTGCTCGTAGGCGACGCGGTAGTCGGGATCCTCATGAAGCGCGACCAGCGCCTCGACGTCCGGGTACTCGCCGACGACGACGAGGTCCCAGGTCCCGCTGTCCCCGACCAGGTTGCCGTGGTGCGCGCCGAGATGGAGGAACCTCCCACCCACGCGCTGGAGCGCCGGAGCGGACACGGCGGCGTACCGGCCGAACGCCTCCTGTCCGGTCGCCGGCGGGTGGGAGGCACCGCCGTAGTCGGCGACGTCGCGCAGCGCGAAGAGGTTGACGAGGGTCACCGGCCGGTCGAGGGGCACCGACAGCAGACTCCGCCACTGCTCAGGGCTCGGGCCTCCGGTGGCGGCGTACGCCTCACGAAGCAGGTCGAGGCGGTCGGCGAGGGCCGGCTGTCGAGACATGGAGTGGGAACCCCGCCACGACGGTCCGCCATTCCCCGCAGCTGAGCCAGCACAGGAAATTCGACGGCCCCCGGGCGGGACGTGGCGCATCCGCCTCAAGCCGCGAGCACGCGCGACCATGCCGAGCAGGCCTGTCAGGACCCCTCAGAGATCGGCGTCCCATAAGTGATCACCGGGGCAAAGGAGGTCGGCCCGGCCAGCGTGTCGGCTCGCGGGATCAGCTTCCCGTTCTCGACAGGCTCGACGGACGACTCGGGTTCGACTGTCGTCTCGGTCCCCGGGGCGGGCCGACCGTCCATCGGCTCGGAGTCGTCATCGCTGCCGCCTGTCTTGTGACTGTCGGTGGCAACGTTCCGTTCAGCGAGCTCCGCACCGTCCTGGGAGGACAGCGCGGTCGACGTCAGCGACGATCGCTCCTCGCTAGGCGGCACGACCTCGTCCCGGATCTTCGGTGGGGCGGCGGACCAAGCCTTGATGTTCTGAACCACGGTCTCGTAGAACGTGTCCACAGCGTCGATCACCGAATCGATGAACGCTCCACGGCCGCGACCTCGTTTGGTCCCCATCGGCGCGGAGAGGGCGACGGTGAAGGCGCGGAGTTCGCGGGTCGCATCAGCAACCAGGAGTGCAGGATCCTCCCGGACGGCGACAAGGAGCTCCGCGGCGCCCGGCCCGCGCTGATTGACGACTGATGCCTCGACGCGAATCGATCCGGGAGCATCCTTCAACTGCCTGACGAGCCAGTTCACCCGGGTGGTCGGTCGGCCTGTCTTCGGCGCGTCGACGACGAGCTCACAGGTGATCTTCCCGGCTCTGAGGTCGGCGGTGACCCTCATGTCGCCCACCGTGTCGGGAATGCGGATCTGACCGCTGAGCGTGCCGGTCTCCACGAGCAGCGAGCGAAGGACTTGGGTCCTGAGTGCTGGCTCTGCGCGTTCCTTGCGGGTCAACTGCAAGGTCACATCTGTCCCGAGGCGCCGCCCAAGATGCAGAGATGCGTAACGAAGTAGAGCGTCGAACCTGGCAACCACATCGGGAATCGTCTTGTCCGTAGTGCGAAGCGTGCCGGCGCCGACCGCCTCGCGGACTCGGACCCAGTCCGAGCCCATGTCGTCGAACTCCAGTGCCCCGGACTTCGGATGCTCCAGATATCGGATCAGCTCACCGAGGATCCATGCCTGATCCGGGTCGGAGATTCCTCGGTGCTCCTTCTGTAGGACTGCGGTGCTGAGAACATCGGCCCACGACAGGTGCTTCATCGCGACCTTGCGGAGCTTTCTCTTATCGACGCTCGTTGGATGTTGCTCAGCGCTCGGTGGAATCTCGTTCGAGATCGTCACGAGCGCGTCGAATCCCTGTTCACGCGCAATGTCGAGATATGCCTCGAGTTGATCGGGAGCAAGCAGGTTCTTTCCCGTCTTCACCTCGACCAGCGCAACCCAACTCCGAGAACCGCGCGACACCCGGACAAGGCCGTCCGGACGCCAGTCCTTCTCGCCTAGCTTGAAGGGGACCTCGATGTAGGTCTCGACGTTCCCCGCTGGCGCCCCCAACGGTCCGAGGACGGCTCGGCTGAACTCCTTGACCGCCGAAAGGACGGCCAGCAACGCAGACGTCGCTCGACGCTCTTGCTCTTCCGCGCCCGAGATCCCCGAGGTCGGGATCAGGCGTGCCGCATG
Organism: Nocardioides segetis; assembly: GCF_051390595.1. Taxonomy (NCBI): domain Bacteria; kingdom Bacillati; phylum Actinomycetota; class Actinomycetes; order Propionibacteriales; family Nocardioidaceae; genus Nocardioides; species Nocardioides segetis. The sequence continues at coordinate 132,164 of NZ_JBNINR010000004.1, forward strand.
CCAGGTTTTCTCAGCCATGCCCGGAGGCTACGACCAACCGGTGGCTGTTTTCGGCGAATCCACGCAAATGGAGAATGTGGTCGAACGGCAGGGTTCCGCTGCATTGCCGCGGTCATTCAGATGGCGGCTGTTCGTCAGGCGACCAGTACAGAGTGGCCGACCACCACGGCCCGTTCTCCGTGATCTCCGATGTGACCTTCAGGTTCAAGATCTCCATGGGCTGGATCTGCGCCTCGACGATCATGTCGGCGACGCGACGGAGAAGAACGGGAAGGTCGTTCTCATGCTCCCCGTGGCGGGCGTTGGACAGGGACAGGTGCCGACAGGGATAACCGGAAAGGTCCACCCGCGGATCGTCGCACGCCGCAAGCCCACCGATCCGGGCGCGGCTGGTCGAGGAGTGCGAGCGGCTGTTGGCCCTGGAGACCGGCGCGCTTCAGTGACGCGCCCTCTTGCCCGGCTTCGTCGGCCCGGCCAGGAGGCGGCGCCCGAGGTCGAAGACGGCGACACCGATCCATCCCGCACCGAGGACGTACCCGACCCCAGGCGAGAACCGGTGCCACTGTCGACCTCCTCCCTCGGCATCGAAGACCGCGGCCGCGGCGCCGAGCCCGAGGAACACCAGGCCGACGACGAAGGCCAGGCCGATCTTCTGGAACCGTCGGCGATCGGCGCTGCGCTGACGAGGATCCACGCGCCCATCATGGCGCAGGCAGAGGGTGGGGCCGGCCAGGTCACCGTTCAGGCCGGGGCGGGGGCGGGGGCGGCGGGCTGCTCTGCGGCCGCCTTCTCGCGGTCCCACGCCCGCCACGCGATCCGCCCGACGAGCGCCAGCCAGCCGACGATCAGCACGACATCCAGCACGACGGGCAGGTCGGTCACCGCGCCGACGACGGTGACGGCGTTGACCAGGATGACCAGGCCGCCCACCACCGCGCCCATCGGTGCGTGCGGGAGCCGGCCGGCGAGGCGGGCGGCGATGGGCGCGACGAGGACGCCGCCGAGGACCAGGCCGAGGACGGGCAGCCAGGGGATGTCCTGGTGGGCGGCTCCGGTGATGAAGCCGCTGGACACGGAGAGCGCGACCACGAACTCGGCCGCGTTGGTCGTGCCGACGACGCGGCGCGGCTCGTGACGGGTCACGGTCATCAGGCTGGGCGTGACCACCGGTCCCCACCCGCCGCCCCCGGTGGCGTCGACGAAGCCGCCGAGCAGGCCGATGGGCGAGAGCCAGCGGGCGGTGTGCCCGGACTTGGGGACCGGGATGATCCGCATCCCGAAGCCGAAGCGGACCAGGATCACCAGCCCGAAGAAGATGAGCAGCCCGGCCATCGACGACTTGGCCGCCTCCAGGCTGATCGAGGTCAGGATCACCGCACCGAGGAAGCCGCCGACCGCACCGGGCAGGGCGACGCGCACCAGCACCCTGGGGTCGACGTTGCCAGCGCGCCAGTGCGCGATGCCCGAGACGAAGGTCGTCGGCAGCTTCGCGGCGTGGGTCGCGGCGCTGGCTGTCGCGGGGGCGACCCCGAGGGCCAGCAGCACCGTGGCCGAGGTGACGCCGAAGCCCATGCCGAGGGTGCCGTCGACGAGTTGGGCGAGCCCACCCGCCAGCGCGAATGCCGCGACCAACCACATGTCAGACCCTCGAATCGGTAATGGTGATAAACACTACTGATCAAGGCTACATACATCACCTTCCACTGTCGAGCCGTGCCCAGCGGTCACGAGGAAGGGGCAGCACGGTCGGGCCCAGGCCCGCTCCGGGCCCATCGACGCCGGCACCGGCACGGCACTTACCCGCGGGACCGCTCAGCGTGCGGCGATCCCGTCGTACATCACCGCACGGATGGCGGCGCTCAGCCGCGCCTGCCGCTCGGGAGCGGAGTCACGCAGCCCGGCCAGCACCGAGCCGAGGATCATCCCGTTGATCGCCTGCGCCGTGGGCTCGACGTCGAGGTCGGCCCGCAGGTAGCCGAGCCGCACACCGTGCTCGAGATAGGCCGCGGTGAGGGGGGTCGTGGTGTCGAAGAGGTCGAGCATCCGCTCGCGCATGGCGTCGTCGATGCCCGCCGCCGACAGGAGCAGCTGCGGGACCCGGGGGTCGTCGCTGAAGATCCGCGCCAGCGCCGTGCCGATGCGCTCCGTCTGGGCGCGGTAGCCCTCCAACGTCGTCACGGCCTCCGGCGCGTTCTCGGCACCGAGCGCCTCGACGATGCGGCCCACCAGGTCGTCGATGACGTGCTCGACGATGTCCCGTTTGTTCTCGAAGTAGCGGTAGAAGGTGCCGTGCCCGATGCCGAGGCGCGCGGCGATGTCGGCGATCCCGGTGGCGTGGTAGCCCCGCTCGGCGAAGCAGGTGAAGGCGGCCTCGATGATCTCGCGCCGGGTCTCGGCCTTGCGCCGCTCCAGCCGCGAGAGCCCTTCCGTTGCCGCCGTCATGGCACGGGAGCCTATTGCAGGCCGTCGAAAATGACGATACGTTCCGTAACTGACATCTCGTTCCGGTTGTGGTCAGGACCGACAGGAGGCCCGCATGGGGCGCGCACTCGTCATCGGTTGCGGCGGCACGCTGGGCTTCGCGTGGACCGCGGCCGTGCTCGCCGAGCTCGACCGCCAGGGCTGGGACACGCGGACCGCCGACGTCCTGATCGGTACGTCGGCGGGGGCCGAGCTCGTCGCACTGCTCGGCTCCGGCGTGTCCGGCGGCGCCCTCCACGACGGCAGCGACCGCGTCGTGGCCGCGCACCTCTCCTCGCCCCGCGCGCCGGGCGCGCTGCCCGGCCTCCCCCGGCCCGCCCTGCCCGGCCTCGGCCTGACCCGAGCGGCCCTCGCCGGCCGGGCCGACCTCCTCACCGGTCTCGCCGGCCTGCTCCCCCGCGGCGGCGGCGACGCCCGGTGGCTCGTGGACCTCGGCGATGCCCTCACCGACCCGGAGACCGGCTGGACGACGCACCCGCGGACCTGGGTGGTCGCCGCCGACGCCCGCACCGGTGAGCGGGTGCCGCTCGGCCGGGCGGACTCGCCGACGGCCGCCCTGGGGCAGGCGATCGCCGCCTCCTGGGCGATCCCCGGGTGGTTCCCGCCCGTCCGGATCGGCGACCGCGACTATCTCGACGGCGGCGCCGTCTCGCCCACCTCCGCCGACCTGCTGCTGCCGCAGGTGCGCGACGGCGACATCGAGGAGGTGGTCGTCGTGGCCCCGATGTCCAGCCAGGGCGGGGCCCCTGCCCGTGGCCCGGCCCGCGCCGAGCGCCTGCTGCGGCGCCCGATGACCCGCCGGGTCGACCGAGAGGTCGCCGCGCTCCGGGCCGCGGGCGCCCGCGTCGTCCGGATCGAGCCGACGCTCGCCGACCTCGACGCGATGGGCGCCAACTTCATGGACGCCTCGCGCGTCGAACAGGTCCGCGCGGCCGCGGCCGGCAGCGCCCCCGTCCTCGTCGCCGAGCGCCTCGGCACCACGTCCGACCAGGAGGTCACCCGATGAGCCATCCCACCCCGATCGACCTCGCCGGCGCGCACGTCGCGATCACCGGCGGTGCCCGCGGCATCGGCCGCGCCACCGTCGAGGCCTTCGTCGCGCGAGGGGCGAAGGTCTCCCTCGGCGACCTGGACCTCGACCTCGCGAAGGCGACCGCCGAGGCGACCGGCGCGAGCGCCCACCACCTCGACGTGGCCGACCGGTCGTCGTACGACGCCTTCGTCAGCGCCGCCGAGGCGGAGCACGGCCCCGTCGAGGTGCTGGTCAACAACGCCGGGGTGATGCCCAACGGCGCCTTCCTCGACATGGATCCCGCGCTGGACCGGCTGATGATGGACGTCAACGTCCACGGCGTCCTGCACGGCATGCGGCGCGTGCTGCCCGGCATGGTCGAGCGCCGGCGTGGCCACGTCGTCAACGTCGCGTCGCTGGCCGGGAAGTTCCCGATCCCCGGCCTCGCGGTCTACAACGCCAGCAAGTTCGCGGTCGTCGGGCTCACCGCGGCGACCCGGCTGGAGATGGCACCGTACGGCGTCACGCTCACGGCCGTGCTCCCCTCCGCCGTCGACACCGACCTCGCCTCGGGTCTCGACATGAGGCCGATCCCCAAGGTCAGCCCGCAGCGCATCGCCGACGCGGTCGTCGGCTCGGTCCGCGGCCGGGAGGCCGAGATCGCCGTGCCGCGGTACGTCGGCGCGCTGGCCACGACCACCTCGCTGGTGCCGGTCGGCGTGCTCGACCGGATCCGCCGGATCGTGCGCGACGACCGCGCCCTGCACACCGACACCACCGAACGCGCCGACTACGCCGCGCGCCTCAACGCCGCCGCGACCGAGAGGACCACCCGATGACCACCCTCCACGACGCCGTCATCGTCGGCGCCGGATTCGGCGGCATGGGCGCCGCGATCGAGCTGCGTCGCCAGGGGTACGACGACCTGGTCATCCTCGAGCGCGAGGACGATCTCGGCGGCACCTGGCACGTCAACCGCTACCCCGGTCTCGCGGTCGACATCCCGAGCTCGACGTACTCCTACTCCTTCGAGCCGAACCCGCACTGGTCGCGGCTGTTCGCGCCCGGGCCCGAGCTCAAGAGGTACGCGCTGCACGTCGCCGACAAGTACGACCTGCGCCGCCACATGCGCTTCGGCACGGTCGTCGAGGAGGCGCGCTGGGACGAGGACACCGCCGCGTGGGAGGTGAGCGTCGCCGGCGGCGAGGTGGCCCGCGGCCGGTTCCTGCTGACCGCGACCGGCTTCCTCTCGCAGCCGCGGCTCCCGGACATCCCCGGTGTCGGGGACTTCCGCGGCACCGTCATGCACACCACCCGCTGGGACGACGACGTCGAGCTGGAGGGCAAGCGGGTCGGCATCATCGGCACCGGGGCGACCGCCGTGCAGCTCATCCCCGAGCTGGCGAAGGTGGCCGAGCACCTGACCGTCTACCAGCGCACGCCGATCTACGTGAGCCCGAAGCTGGACGGTCCGGTGCCGGGCATCGTGCGCGGCGCGTTCGCGAGGCTGCCACTAACCCAGAAGGCGACGCGACTCGTCGGCACCTCGATCCTCGAGGTGATGATGGTCGCCGGCGTGCTGCACTTCCGCGACCTCCCCTGGGCCAACGCGGCGGGCAAGCGGGTCTGCGACGCCCACCTCAGGCGGCAGATCAAGGACCCGGAGCTGCGGGCGAAGCTCACGCCCGACTACGACTTCGGCTGCAAGCGGCCGACCTTCAGCAACACCTACTACCCGACGTTCACGCGGCCCCACGTGGACCTCGAGACGACGAGCATCGACCACATCGACGCCGGCGGGGTCGTGACCGCCGACGGCAGCCGGGCCGACCTCGACGTCCTCGTCCTCGCCACCGGCTTCAACCTGTGGGACGTGAACTTCCCGGCGATCCGCATCGTCGGGCGCGAGGGCCGCGACCTCGGCACCTGGTGGCGGGAGAACCGGTTCTGCGCCTACGAGGGCATCAGCATCCCGCGGTTCCCGAACTTCTTCTCGCTCAACAGCCCCTACTCGTACTCGGGCCTGTCGTACTTCACGACGATCGAGACCCAGATGGCCCACCTGGGCCGGGTGCTGCGGACGATGCGGAAGCGCAGCGCCGACGTCGTGGAGGTCACCGAGGAGGCCAACGAACGGTTCCTGGACCGGATGACCGGCCTCCTCGACAACTCCGTCTTCAACGCCGGCAGCTGCGCCACCGCTCGGAGCTACTACTTCAACCAGCACGGGGAGGCGGTGCTGCTGCGCCCGACGTCGACACTGAGCGCCGCGCGCGAGGCGACCCGCTTCCCGCTGGACGACTACACGTTCACCGGCGCGAGGGCCGCGGCGTCGGCCTCCTGACCGGAGTCGGCCATCACCCGGTGCCGGGTCTCGGCCATCAGCAGGACGCACACCACGCTGAGGGCACCGAACGCGGCGAGCATCCAGCCGATGGCGGCCGTGTTGCCGGCCTCGGCGAAGTCGGAGGCGAGGTACGGCGCCGTACCCCCGCCGATCACGCCGGCCAGGTTGTAGGCCATGCCCGCGCCCGTGTAGCGGTACTCGGTGCGGAACATCTCCGGAAGCATCGCCCCCGCGGGGCCGTAGGAGATCGCGAAGATGGCGAGCGTGCCGAACAGGCCGATCGCGAACGCCGTGCCCGTGCCGCGGTCCAGGATCGGGAACAGCACGAAGCCCCACGGGATGGCCACCAGGCAGGAGCCGAGCACGACCTTCTTGCGTCCGATCCGGTCACTGAAGACGGCGGACAGCGTGATCACCACGCCGAAGACGACGGCGCCGGCCACGCCCATCGTGAGCACCGTGGCCCGGGACAGGCCGACGACGGTCGTGCCGTAGGAGGTCAGGAACGCGGTGCCGACGTAGAAGAACGCGAAGAGCATCGCGAGCGATCCGCCGCCGAGGAGGATCTCCTTCCACTGGTTGCGCAGAGCGGCGGTGAGCGGGCCCTGGGTGCTGGCGCGGGTCCGCGTGGTCTCGCGGAACATCGGCGTCTCCTCGACCTTGAGACGCACGTAGAGGCCGATCATGACGAGCAGGGCGCTGGCGACGAAGGGCACCCGCCAGCCCCACTCGATGAACGCCGGGCTGGTCTCGCCGACCATGCGGTTCACGAGCAGGAAGGTGCCGCTGGACAGCGCGAACGCGATCGCGGGCCCGAGCTGCGGGAACGCCGCGTAGAGACCGCGCTTGTTGGGCGGCGCGTACTCCGCGGCGAGGAGGGTGGCGCCCGCCCACTCACCGCCGACCGCCAGGCCCTGCAGGAAGCGCAGCGTGACCAGCAGGATCGGCGCGGTGACCCCGATCGTCGCGGCGCCGGGCAGCAGGCCGATGGCGACGGTCGCGGCACCCATGAGCAGCAGCGTGCTGATCAGGGTCTTCTTGCGGCCGAGCCGGTCACCGAAGTGCCCGAAGCCGATGGCGCCCAGCGGCCGGGCGATGAACGCCACGGCGAAGGTGGCGAAGGACGCCACGCTGGCGGCCGAGTCGCCCAGCGCCGGGAAGAACACGGTCGGGAACACCAACGCCGCGGCGGTGCCGTAGATGAAGAAGTCGTAGAACTCGATGGTCGTGCCGGCGCAGCTGGCGAAGGCGACGCGACGCATCGGGGTCGGTCGTTCGGACATGGAGTCCCTCCTCGGGGTTCGGTCGATCGCCGAGGAGTGTGAGCCGGGACACAACAGCGCCGAACCCCTCGAAGGGGGTGCTACCTCCCAAGGAGGGTGCCGTCGTTGCCGCCTGTGAGCGCCGTCACCTACCGTGGAGGCATGTCCCTCGACCTCGCCCAGGAGGCGCCGACCGACGGCGCCCGACTGCTGCGCACGCTCACGGCGTTCCGCGCGACGGGGCACAGTGACATGGCCTTCGGCGGGCCGGTGGTCGATAACGGCACCGCCCTCGCCATCACCGGCCTGCACAGCGCCCAGACCCGCGCCCTGCAGGGGTTGCGGGTGCGCTCGGGCTACGGCCTCGGCGGCAAGGCGCTGCTGATGGGCCGGCCCGTGTCGGTGACCAACTACTACGACGCCCGCGGCATCACCCACCAGTACGACGGACCCGTGCGCGCGGAGCAGCTGGAGACCGTCACGGCGCTGCCGATCGTCGTCGACCGCACCCCACGGATGGTGGTCTACGTCGGCCACCGCGCGCAGGTGGTGCTCGGCGACGTCTGGTACGACGCCTTCCTGCCGCTCGTGCGGCGCCTCGAGCGCGAGATCGCCGTCGACGACGAGGTACGCCGCCGGGTGGGCGCGCTGCGCGGCCTCGGTCAGCTCCCGACGCCCAGCGCGCCGCCCGAGGTCCAGCTCACCCGCGCCGACCTGCGCGACATCTCCGACGAGCTGGCCGACCTCGCCTCCCTGGTCGAGGACGAGGCGCTGCGGGCTCGCCTGGAGCAGGTGCGCAGCCGCGTGGAGCACGGCCGCTCCCCCGTGCCGGCGCCGGCCGCGCGGCGTACCTCCGGCGTGCCGACGGGGCTCGCGGCGCGCGAGATCGACGTGCTCGCCCAGGTCGCCCTCGGCCAGAGCAACCGCGAGGTGGCGACGTCGCTCGGCCTGGTCGAGAGCACCGTGAAGTCCTATCTCAAGAACGCCATGCGCAAGCTGCACGCCACCAACCGGGTCCACGCCGTCCGGCTGGCGCGCGAGGCCGGCGTCATCGAGTAGGCCGCGCGGGCGGAGACGGACTCAGCCGCCCAGCGCGTTCGGCTTGCGCCACTGCCGCTCGAACGGCAGCCGCCAGGCGTAGGGCGCGACGAGCTGGTGGATCTGGTTGGGGCCCCAGCTGCCCTGCCGGTAGGGCCGCACCACCGGCGGGTTCTCGAGCAGCGGCTGGGAGACCTCCCACAGCCGCTCGATGCCCTCGGCGGAGGTGAAGAGCGTCTGGTCGCCCCGCGCGGCGTCGTAGATGAGGCGCTCGTAGGCCTCCAGCACCGAGCCCGCCCAGGTGGTGTCGGTCATCGCGAACTGCATCGACAGCTTGTCGAGCTTCATGCCGGGCCCGGGACGCTTGCCGTAGAAGGACAGCGACATCTTCGCCTTGTCGGCGAGGTCGAAGGTCAGGTGGTCCGGGCCGTGGTCGCCGACACCCGAGTTGCGCGGGAACATCGAGCGCGGGGGCTCCTTGAACGCGATCGAGATGATCCGCGCGCCCTCGGCCAGCCGCTTGCCGGTGCGGAGGTAGAAGGGGACGCCGGCCCAGCGCCAGTTGTCGATGAAGCACTTGAGGGCGATGAACGTCTCGGTCTCGGACTCGGGTGCGACCCCCGCGATGCTGCGGTAGCCGTCGTACTGGCCGCGCACGACGTTGGCCGGGTCGATCGGCACCATCGAGCGGAAGACCTTGTTCTTCTCGTCGTTGATCGCGTCGGGGGCCAGCGAGGTCGGCGGCTCCATCGCGGTGAACGCGAGCACCTGGAACAGGTGGGTGACGACCATGTCGCGGTAGGCGCCGGTGGACTCGTAGAAGTCGGCGCGCTGCTCGAGGCCGAGCTCCTCGGGGACGTCGATCTGGACGTGGTCGATGTTGTTGCGATGCCAGATCGGCTCGAACAGGCCGTTGGCGAACCGGAAGGCGAGGATGTTCTGCGCGGCCTCCTTCCCGAGGAAGTGGTCGATGCGGTAGATCTGCGACTCGTCGAAGGTCTTGTGCAGCTCGGCGTTGAGCTTCTTCGCCGACGCGAGGTCGACGCCGAACGGCTTCTCCATGATGATCCGGCCGCCCTCGGCGAGCCCGGCCTCGTCGATGGTCCTGACGACGGACGGCGCCGCCTTGGGCGGGACGCTGAGGTAGTGCAGCCGGACCCGGTCGCCGTCCCACGCGGACTCGGCCTTCTCGACGGCGGCGCGCAGCCCGGAGGTGCCCTCCGTCCCGGGCGCCCAGTGCAACAGCTTGGAGAACTCCGGCCAGGCCGCCATGTCGCCGTCGTCGCCGGAGAACTCCAGCACCGCCTCGTGCACGAAGTCCACGAACGACTCCGTCGTGTGCTCGTCGAGCGAGGTGCCGACGATCTGCAGCTGCGGGAGCAGTCCCGTCTCGAACAGGTGCAGCATGCCCGGCAGCAGCTTGCGGCGGGCGAGGTCGCCCGTCGCGCCGAACAGCACGACCGTCACCGGCTTCTGGGTCTTCGGTGCCATGTCGTCCACAGTGCCTCCTCGGTGTTACTGCCACGATAACGAGAGGCGTCCGAAGGCGTCCGTCGCGCGTCGTACCGGACGGCTCGGTCGCGGATCCGCCCGCGACGCGACCGTCGTGTCCGGTACGACGCTCAGGCCAGCCGTGCGCGCAGGCCGTCGAGGAGCAGCCCCAGTCCCAGCGCGAAGTCCGCGTCGTCGTCGCCCTCGTGGGAGAGCACGAACCGAAGCAGGGTGCGGGCGCCGACCCGGGCCAGGTCGTCGTCCGCGCCGCCGCGCTCGAGCGCCGCCCGGAGCGGGCGCTCCAGCGCCTCCGCGTCCGCGCGGTGCACGCCGGCGATGAGCAGGGCTCCGTCACGGTGTCGGCGCATGGCGTCGCGCAGACCGAGGCAGAGCAGGTGCGCCTCGGCGTCCCAGGCCATGATCTCGGCGGGGCGGCGGCCCCGGCGCAGGATCTCCTCGGCGATCGCGGCGAGCAGCGCGTCCTTGTTGGTGAAGTGGTGGTAGAGCGCACCGGGCTGCACTCCCAGGTCGCCGGCCAGGCGGCGCATCGACAGGGCCTCGAGGCCGTGCTCGTCGAGCACCGCGATCGCCCGCTCGACCACGTCCCCGCGCCGATACCGCACTCCCGTACCCCTCTCGTCCCGGCCCCGCATCGGTGGACCCCCGTTGACCGGAGTCCTGCGGCCAGCCTAACCTGAACACCGTTCAACTGCGCACCGCGCTCCCCCGGACCCGAGAGTGACCCGATGAACCGCCGTACCCCGACCACCGACGTCGCCCTGATCGCCGGCTTCGCCGCGCTCATCGCGGTGTGCGCCATCCTGCCGGACATCAAGACCGGCATCGGCGTGCCCTACTCGCTGCAGACCTTCGGCGTCCTCCTCGCCGGCGCTGTCCTCGGACCGGTCCGGGGGTTCCTGTGCGTCGTGCTCTACCTGGTGGCCGGCCTGGTGCTGCCGATCTACTCCGGCGGCGCCTCCGGCATCTCGCACTACAGCGGCGTCACCGCCGGCTATCTCGCGGCGTTCCCGCTGGCCGCGGCCCTGTGCGGCTATCTGATCTACCGCAACCGCCAGAACGCCACGCAGTTCACGCTCGTGTTCACCTGCGGCCTGCTCAGCAGCTTCGTCTTCGTGCACACCCTCGGCCCGCTCAACCTGGCCTGGCGCGCGGACCTCAGCCTCAAGGAGGCGTTCAGCTTCGACGCCGCCTACTTCCCCGGCGACATCGCCAAGAACGTCGTGATGGCCCTGATCGCCACCGCTGTCCACCGCGCCTTCCCCGACCTCGCCGCCCGGCGCCCGGTCGCGACCACCACGGACGAGCCGGCGACGCAGTCCGCGTGAGCCGGATCGAGCTCGACCGGGTCGTCGTGCGGGCCGCGACGCCCGGGGGTCCCGTCCCCGAGGTGAGCGTCCTGCGGGAGACGACGCTCGACCTCACCGAGCAGCGGATCGCGCTGATCGGTCCCAACGGGTCCGGCAAGTCGACGCTCGCGCGCCTGGTCAACGGCCTGGTCGAGCCCACCGCGGGCCGGGTCGTCGTCGACGGACTCGACGTGGCCAAGAAGGGACGCGAGGTACGTCGCCGGGTCGGCTTCGTGTTCACCGACCCCAGTGCGCAGCTGGTGATGCCGACGGTCGTCGAGGACGTCGCGCTCTCCTTGCGCCACCGGGTGCGCGCGCGGGAGGAGCGCACGGCCGCGGCACGGACCGTCCTGGCGTCGTACGGCCTGGACGAGCTGGCGGATCGCAGCGTGCACACGCTCTCCGGGGGCCAGCGGCAGCTGCTCGCGCTCGCGGGCGTGCTCGCCACCGACCCGGCCGTGCTCGTCGCCGACGAGCCCACGACGCTGCTCGACCTGCGCAACGCCCGGATGATCGGCGACCTGCTCCTCGCACTGCCCCAGCAGCTGGTGCTGGCCACCCACGACCTCGACCTGGCCCTGCGCTGCGACCGGGTGCTGCTCGTCGAGGACGGGGCGGTCGTGGCCGACGGCGCACCCGACGAGGTGGTCGCCCACTACCGCGCGAGCGTCCGGTGACCGCGAGCCCGCTCGGGGACTACCGGCCCGGCACCACCGTCTTCCACCGGCTTCCCGTGGGAGCCAAGCTCCTCGGCCTGCTGGTGCTCAGTGTCGTCGCCGTCGCCTTCCGCGGCGTCGCCACGACCGGCACGCTGCTCGTCCTGGCCGTCCTCGGCTGCCTCGTCGCCGGCGTCCGCCTCGGTCGTGCCGCCCGCGCCCTGCGCGGCGTCCTGGTCGCGATGACGCTGCTCGCGGCGTACCAGACCTGGCAGCGGGGCGGCGAGCACGCCTTCGTCGTCGTCGGCGCGCTGGTCGCCCTCGTCCTCCTCGCGACGGTCTTCACCACGACCACGTCGGTGGAGCGGATGGTGGACGCGATCACGCGCTGGCTCGGCCCGTTCCGCCGCGTCGGGGTCAACCCCGAGCTGGTGGCACTGGCGTTCTCCCTCATGATCCGCGGCATCCCGCTCACGCTCGCCATCGCCGGCGAGACCCGCGACGCCGCTCGGGCGCGCGGCCTGGAGCGCAGTCCGCGGGCCTACCTCACGCCCCTGGTGATCCGCGTCGTCGCGCACGCCCGGGCCACCGGCGACGCCCTGCACGCCCGCGGCCTCGGCGACGACTGACCCGTCCACGCCGAGCACACCCTTCCCCATGTCGCGGGTCCCGGCTATCCTGAGCGACCTGAACACTGTTCAGTTCACCCGGCGACATCCGACGAGGAGCACCATGACCGCGACCGACTTCGACGAGCTGGCCACCCGGATCCTCGACGGGGGCGCCGCCTCCGCGACCGACGCCCTCGCGGTGCTGAGGTCCTCCGACGAGGAGCTCATGGCCGTCGTCGCCGCGGCCGGCCGGTTGCGGCGCGCGCACTTCGGCAACACGGTCAAGGTCAACTACCTGGTCAACCTCAGGTCCGGGCTGTGCCCCGAGAACTGCAACTACTGCTCGCAGGCGCTCGGCTCGGAAGCGCCGATCCTCACGTACTCCTGGCTCTCCACCGACGAGACCCTCCAACAGGCGGGCGCCGGCCTGCGCGGCGGCGCGAGCCGGGTGTGCCTGGTCTCCTCGGGCCGGGGCCCGTCGAACCGGGACGTCGAGAAGGTCGCCGAGATGACCGAGGCGCTCAAGGAGGAGTACCCCGACGTCGAGGTCTGCGCCTGCCTCGGCCTGCTCAAGGACGGCCAGGCCGAGCGGCTCAAGCAGGCCGGCGTCGACGCCTACAACCACAACATCAACACCGCCGAGTCGCACCACGAGACGATCGTGCAGACCCACACCTACGACGACCGTGTCGACACCATCGGCAAGGCCAAGGCGGCCGGCCTGTCGCCCTGCTCGGGTCTCATCGCCGGGCTCGGGGAGACCGACGAGCAGCTGGTCGAGGCGCTCCTCGCGCTCAAGGCGCTCGACTCGGACTCGATCCCGGTCAACTTCCTCATGCCGTTCGACGGGACGCCGTTCGAGAACACCTGGGAGCTCTCCCCCACCCGCTGCGTCAGGATCCTCGCGATGGCGCGCTTCGTGTGTCCCGACAAGGAGCTGCGCATCGCCGGCGGCCGCGAGATGCACCTGCGCTCACTGCAGGCGCTGGCCCTGCAGGTCGCGAACTCGATCTTCCTCGGCGACTACCTCACCTCCGAGGGCCAGGAGGCGAAGGCCGACATCGCGATGATCCGCGACAGCGGCTTCGTCATCCTCGGCGCGGAGGACGAGAGCACCGCGAGCGCCGCGAGCGACGACGCCGAGCACGACCCCGCGATCCGGCGCCGTGGCGCCGGCACCGAGGTCGCGGCGAACGCCTGAGCGCCATGACCCGCACCGCCACCGACGAGCTGCTCGACTTCGACCGCGACCACCTCTGGCACCCGTACACGTCGATGACCTCGCCGACCCCGGTCCGGCTCGTGACCGGCGCGCGGGGCTGCGAGCTCAGGATCTCGACAGGCTCGACCACCGAGGGGTCCTGGGTCGTCGACGGGATGTCCTCGTGGTGGTCGGCGATCCACGGCTACCGGCACCCGGTCCTCGACGCCGCGCTCGCCGCGCAGGCCGACCGGTTCAGCCACGTGATGTTCGGCGGGCTCACCCACGAGCCGGCGGTCGGGCTCGGTCGGCGACTCGTCGAGATCACGCCCGCGCCGCTCGAGCGGGTGTTCCTCGCCGACTCCGGCTCGGTGAGCGTCGAGGTCGCGCTCAAGATGGCGCTGCAGCACCAGCGCGGCCGCGGCCGACCCGAGCGCACCCGCATGCTCACCGTCCTCGGCGGCTACCACGGCGACACGTTCGACTGCATGTCCGTCACCGACCCGGTCGGCGGGATGCACGCGATGTGGCGCGGCCTGCTGCCCGACCAGGTCTTCGGGCCGCGTCCTCCGGCGTACGACGCGAGCCCGGCCGATCTCGCCGCCTGGGCTTTCGAGATGCGCGAGCTCGCCGCCCGGCACGCCCACGAGCTGGCCGCGATCATCGTCGAGCCGCTGCTCCAGGGCGCCGGCGGCATGTGGCCCTTCGCCGTGGCCTGCCTGCGGGTGCTGCGCGAGATCGCCGACGAGCACCGCCTGCTGCTGATCTTCGACGAGATCGCGACCGGCTTCGGCCGGACCGGGCACCTGTTCGTCAGCGAGCTCGTCACGCCCGACGTCCTCTGTCTCGGCAAGGCGCTGGCCGGCGGCTACCTCACGCTCGCCGCGGTCGTGACCACCGACGAGGTCGCGCGCGGGATCTCGGCAAGTGAGTCGGGCGTCCTCATGCACGGCCCGACCTTCATGGGCAATCCACTCGCGTGCGCGGTCGCGAGCGCGTCGATCGACCTGCTGCTCTCCGCGGACTGGGCGGGCCGGGTGGAGGCCATCGGCACCCGGCTGGCCGCGGGCCTCGCCCCACTGCGGACGGCTCCGGGCGTGGTCGACGTCCGGACCATCGGTGCCGTCGGCGTCGTCCAGCTCGACCACGAGGTCGACGTCGTCGCCGCCACCGAGGCCGCTCTCGCGGCCGGGGTGTGGCTACGGCCGTTCCGGGACCTGGTCTACGCGATGCCGCCCTATGTCACCGGTCCGGGCGAGGTCGACCGGCTGGTGGCGGGCATCGCCGCGGCGGTGAGCGCGGGATGAGCCGGCCATCCGGATGGAGCACCTGGCTCGACGAGCAGGCGGCCGCGCGCGAGGCAGCCGGGCTGACCCGGCGCCTGCGGCCACGGGCGGCCGACGACGCGACGATCGACCTCGCGGGCAACGACTACCTCGGCCTGGCCCGCGACCCCGCGGTGCGCCGGGCCGCCGCCGACGCCGCGCTGGTCTGGGGGGCCGGCGCGAGCGCCTCCCGGCTCGTCACCGGCACGCTCGCGGTCCACGACGAGCTCGAGCGCGAGCTCGCCGACTACCTCGGGCAGCCGGGCGCACTCGTGCTGTCGACCGGCTACCACGCCAACCTCGCGGTCGTGACCGCGCTGGCCGACCGCACGACGCGGGTGCTGTCGGACGCGCACATCCACGCCTCCCTCGTCGACGCGGTCCGGCTCTCCCGGGCGCGGCTGAGCGTCGTACCGCACAGCGATGTCGGGGCGGTGCGCGCCGGCCTGGTCGCCGCAGCCGCTGCCGGCGAGCGGGCACTCGTCCTCGTCGAGTCGGTCTACTCGGTGCTCGGCGACGCGGCACCGCTGGCCGAGCTGGCCGCCCTGTGCGAGTCGTACGACGCCCTCCTGGTCGTCGACGAGGCGCACGGCCTGGGGGTGCACGGTCCCGGGCTCGTGGCGACGTCGGGGCTCGCGGGGCTGCCCCACGTCGTGGTGACGGCGACCCTGTCGAAGTCGCTCGGGGCCCAGGGCGGCGCCGTCCTGGGTCCGCTCGCGCTGCGCGAGCAGCTGGTCAACCGAGCACGGCCGTTCATCTTCGACACGGGCCTGGCGCCGGCGCCGACCGCCGGCGCGCTCGCCGCGCTGCGACTGCTGCGCTCACGGCCCGCGCTGGGTGCCGGCGTGCGCACCCGTGTCGCCGCGCTGGCCGACGCGCTCGGCGTCGCCGCACCGGCCGGCGCCGTGCTGTCGGTCCCGATGTCCTCACCGCGAGCCGCGGTCGCCGCGCAGGCCGCCGCACTCGAGGCGGGCCTGCGCGTGGGCTGCTTCCGGCCCCCGTCGGTGCCGGACGGCATCTCCCGGCTGCGGATCACCGCCGGTGCCGGAGTGGCGGAGCACGACTGGGAGCGGGCGGTCGCCGTCCTCACCGACCTCGTCAAGGAGCATCAGTGACGCGGGTCGTCGTGGTGACCGGGACGGACACCGGGGTCGGCAAGACGATCGCCACCGCGGCCCTCGCCGCCCGGGCGCGGGCCGCCGGCGAGCGGGTGCTCGTCGTGAAGCCGGTGCAGACCGGGATCGGCCCGGACAGCGCCGAGCCGGCAGACGTGGACACGGTCGCGGAGCTGGCGGACGTCGACGTGCAGGAGCTGACGCGACTGCGCGAGCCCCTCGCCCCCGACACCGCCGCCCGCCTCGAGCGCGTGCCGCTCCCGACCGTGCGCGAGCACGTCGCCCGGATCCGCGCACTGCTGCCGGCCTACGACCGCGTGATCGTCGAGGGCGCCGGCGGACTGCTCGTGCGCCTCGACGCCGAGGGCGGAACCCTCCTCGACCTCGCCCGCGACCTGACGTTCGCGCTGCGGCGCGCGGACGGCTCGCCCGTCGACGTGGTGGTCGTGTGCCGGGCCGGACTCGGCACGCTCAACCACACCGAGCTCACCACCACCGCGCTGCGGGCGGTCCAGATCGAGCCCGCGGGCCTGGTCATCGGCTCCTGGCCGCGAGAGCCCGGACTCGCCGAGACCTGCAACCGCACGGACCTCCCCCGCGTCACGGGGGTCCCGGTGCTCGCCGTCCTGCCCGCCGACGCGGGATCGCTCGCTCCGGAGGTGTTCCGGTCCGCCGCGCCGGCGTGGTTCGCCTGAGCCCGCGGGTCACCACAGCGGCGGGCGGCGGTCCTTCCAGGGCGCGGCCGCCTCGACCTGCGCGGCGAGCGAGATCAGCAGCTCCTCCTCGGCCGGCCGCGCGGCGAGCATGATGCCGACGGGAAGGCCCTCGGGGGTCTGGTGGAGGGGCAGCGAGATGGCCGGCATCCCGGTGACGTTCCAGGCCGAGGTCCACGGCGTGAAGCGCTTCTGGGCCTCGAAGTCGGCAGCCGGGTCCGCGTCGTCGCGCAACGCTCCCACGGGGAGCGGCGGAGTGGCGAGGGTCGGCGTGAGCACGATGTCGTACGGCGCCAGGGCCACCAGCGCATCGGCGGCGTAGCGTCGCATCGCTCCGATCGCCAGCCCGAACTCCGGCCCGGACACGGCGGCGCCGCGCTCACCGAGCCAGCGGGTCAGCGGCCGGATCCGGCGGCGCTGGTCGGGCTCGAGCGGGACGGTGGACAGCGCGGTCAGGACCGCCCAGCAGGTCTCGAAGACACCGACCGCCTCGGGCGGCAGCGGGACGGGGACGTCCTCGACCGCGTGCCCGAGCGAGGCGAGCAGCCGGGTCGCGTCGTCGTACGCATGCTGGACCTCGGGGTGCACGTCGACGTCGGCGATGACCGGGGTGTCGAAGCAGGCGATGCGCAGCCGTCCCGGCTCACGGCCCGCCGCGGCGAGGAAGGTGCCCGCCGGGTCGGGCGCCCAGAAGGGGTCGCCCGCGCGACGGCCCGCGAGGACGTCCAGCAGCGCGGCGGCGTCGGCGACGTCGCGGGCGATGGGGCCGGCGACCGCCAGGCCCACCGGGTCGCCGTACATCGGGAACCCGCTGATCCGGCCCCGCGTCGGCTTGAGCCCGACCAGGCCGCAGCAGGAGGCCGGGATCCGGATCGACCCACCGCCGTCGGAGCCCTGCGCGACCGGGACCAGCCCGGCCGCGACCGCGGCGGCCGCGCCCCCCGACGACCCGCCCGCCATCCGGGTCGTGTCCCACGGCGTGACGGCGGGCGGACGGCCCTCCGGCTCGGTGTAGCAGGGCGAGCCGAACTCGGGCGTGCTGGTCTTGCCGAGGCTGACCATCCCCGCGTCCTCGATGGCGAGCGTCACCCCGTCGGAGACCTCGGGCACATAGCCGGCGAAGGCAGGCGAGCCGAAGGACGTGGGGACGCCGCGGGTGAGGTTCAGGTCCTTGATCGCGGTCGGTACGCCGGCCAGCGGCGACGCACCGTCCCCCACCGGCCCGACCGCGGCGACCTCCCGGGCGCGCAGCCGCGCGGCATCGGGGTCGCGATGCACGAACGCGCCGTCGACGTACTCCCAAGGGAGACGCGCGGCGCGTTCGAGGTAGTGCTCGGTGAGCTCGACGGGGCTGATCTCGCCGGTGCGGATCAGCGCCCCCTGCTCCAGGGCGGTCAGGTCGTGGAGTTCGGCCACGCCCCGAGATTAGCCACCGTCAGGCTGCGGTGACGGCGGGGGTGAACTCGGCCAGGCGGGCGAGGGCGTCGAGCAGCTTGGCGCGGACCTCCGCGTCGGTGGTCGGGTCCACGTCGATCGCGGACTGCGAGACGGTGACGTCCTCCACGACGACCGCACCGGCGATGCCGGCCGAGCGGGCGGTGTCGCCGTGGGCCCACTTGCCGCCGTACGGCGTGGGCGTGGCGCCGATGACGCCGAACGGCTTGCCGACCATCGCGCCGGCGCCGTAGGGGCGCGAGAGCCAGTCGATCGCGTTGTTGAGCACGGCCGGCATGGTGCCGTTGTACTCGGGCGTGACGGCGAGGACGCGGTCGGCGGAGGCGACCCGCTCACGCAGCGCGCGGGCGGTCGCCGGGGCGTCGGCGCCGTCGATGTCCTCGTTGTAGAACGGGACCTGGTCGAGGCCCTCGACGATGTCGAGGGTGACGCCGGCGGGCGCCTCGTCGCGCAGCAGCTCGGCGATCCGGCGGTTGACGGATCCGGCCCGCAGGCTTCCGACGAGGACGGCGACGTGGGTGTTCGGGGTGTCAGTCATGACGGGCGAAACGGACCGCAGTCCGGTTTCATTCCCGATGGCGCGCCAGTTTCTCCGGCCGGCCGGTGAAACTCACGCTGGGACGAGGAAGCTTCCTCGTCCCAGCGTGAGTTTTGTCGTCCAAGGTCGGTGGTCGCGCCTAGGGTTGGCGAACCATGTCGAAACGTCTGCCGCTGCTCACCGGCGCGCCGCCCGCCGAGCGCGCCGACGCGGCGCGCAACCGCGAGGCGCTGCTCCGGGCGGCCGCGGAGCTGATCGAGCGCTGCGGCGTCGAGGACCTGACCACCGATGCGGTCGCGGCCCGCGCCGGCGTCGGCAAGGGCACCGTGTTCCGCCGGTTCGGCAGCCGCGAGGGGCTGATGGCCTCGCTGCTCGACCACCGTGAGCAGGAGTGGCAGGCGAGCGTGATCAGCGGCCCGCCACCCCTCGGGCCGGGGGCCCCGCCGATGGAGCGGCTGCTCGCCTTCGGCGCCTCCCGGCTGAGGCATCACCGCGAGCAGGCCGCGCTCATCGAGGCGGCCGGCAGCACCTGGGGCGAGAACTACGCCGTGCTCGGCTTCGTCGCGCTCCACGTGCGGATGCTGCTCTCGCAGCTGGGCGCCTCCGGCGACCTGGCCTATCTCGCCACCGCGCTGGTCGCCCCGCTGGGCGTGCCGGTGCTGCGCCAGCAGATCGACCACGGCGGGATGACCGAGGAGCAGGTGCTGGCCGGATGGGCCGACCTGGTCCGCCGCGTGGTGTGACCTCACCTGCTCTCAACACGCACCTGGTGCGGGCCGAGGGCAGGTATCAGCTCCGGTGGTGCCGCAGCAGGCCGTAGGTGAGGCTGTCGGCCAGCGCCTCCCACGAGGCCTCGATGACGTTCGCGCCGACGCCGACGGTCACCCAGGACGAGGCGCCGTCGGTCGTCTCGATCAGCACCCGGGTGATCGCGTCGGTGCCGTGACCCTGGTCGAGGATGCGGACCTTGAAGTCGATCAGCTCGAACTGCGCGATCTCCGGGTAGGCCTGCTCGATCGCGGATCGCAGCGCCTGGTCGAGCGCGTTGACCGGTCCGTTGCCCTCCCCCGTCACGACGTAGCGCACGCCCGCGGCACGCAGCTTGACGGTCGCCTCGGACACGGCCTCCTCGTCCGGCGCGGCGTGGGTGAGCGTCTCGGTGATCACCCGCCAGCTCTCCACGTCGAAGTACGACGGCCGCACGCCGTCGACCTCCTCGGCGAGGAGCAGCTCGAAGGAGGCGTCGGCGGCCTCGAAGGTGTAACCGCGCGACTCCAGGTCCTTGACCCGGCTGGTGACGCGGGTGACCAGCTCCGGGTTGTCGGAGAGGTCGAAGCCGAGCTCCCTGCCCTTGAGCTCGATGGTGGCCCGGCCGGCCATGTCGGAGACGAGCAGCCGCATGTCGTTGCCGACGCCCGCCGGGTCCATGTGCTGGTAGAGGTCCGGGTCGACCTTGATCGCGCTGGCATGCAGGCCGGCCTTGTGGGCGAAGGCCGACGCCCCGACGTACGGCTGCCGGGCGGCGGGCGGGACGTTGGTGACCTCCGCGACGGCGTGCGCGATCCGGGTCGCCTCGCGGAGCAGACCCGGCGGCAGCACCTGCCGGTCGAGCTTGAGCTCGAGGTTGGCGACCACGTTGATCAGGTCGGCATTGCCCGTGCGCTCGCCGTAGCCGTTGATGCAGCCCTGCACGTGGGTGGCGCCGGCGTCGACGGCGGCGAGGGTGTTGGCGACGGCGAGGCCGGTGTCGTTGTGGCAGTGGATGCCGACGCGGACCTGGGCGTTCTCGACGACGTCGTGCACCACGTCGGAGACCCAGCCCGGCAGCATGCCGCCGTTGGTGTCGCACAGCGCGATCACCTCCGCGCCCGCGTCGTACGCCGCCCGGAGCACCTCGAGCGCGTAGGACCGGTCGAGGCGGTAGCCGTCGAAGAAGTGCTCGGCGTCGAGGAAGACCTGCTGGCCCTCGGCGCGGAGGTGGCTCACGGTGTCGCGGATCATCGCGAGGTTCTCCGCGGGGGTGGTCCGCAGCGCCTTCTCGACGTGGCCGACATGCGACTTGGCGACGAGGGTCACGACGCCCGCGCCGCTGTCACGGAGCGCGGCGACCTGCGGGTCGTCGGCGGCGAGCAGGCCCGCGCGGCGGGTGGACCCGAAGGCCGCGAGGCGCGCGTGCTGGAGGTCCAGCTCGACCGCCGCGCGGCGGAAGAACTCGGTGTCCTTGGGGTTGGCTCCCGGCCAGCCGCCCTCGATGTAGCCGACCCCGAGGCCGTCCAGGTGCCGCGCGATCGCGAGCTTGTCGGCCACCGTCGGGTTGAGCCCCTCCTGCTGCATGCCGTCGCGCAGGGTCGTGTCGTAGACGTGGAAGGAGCCGTGCAGGTCCAGGGGGAGGTCGCGCTGCTGGGTCATCGGGGTCTCTCACGTGAGGGGGCCGGGCAAAACAAAAGCCTCCTGGGGACAGGAGGCCGGCGCGTCTGACGAGGTCGGACGCGCTAGGTAATGATCGTGGCGAGGGTGGTCACGCCGTCATTGTGCCACGAGCGCGAGACGGGCGTCTCAGAGTCCGAACGGCCCGCCGGACCAGGGCGTCCAGGCGACCCCGTTGCCCGCGGCGAGGGCCCCGAGGCCGCCGGCGACCGCGAGCAGGACCGCGCAGGTCAGCAGCCACGGCACCGGTCGGCGCACGACCGGGTCGAGGACGCGCGAGACCGGCAGCCGGAACCGCGTGCTGCCCGGCCCCGACCACAGGGCGAGGCCGAGCGTCGTGCCGCAGGCCAGCAGCGTGCGGGGGACGTCGAGCTGGAGCGCGTAGCCCAGCAGACCGGCCGCGAGGCCCAGCCCCGCGCTCCACGAGACGAGGACGACGGTGCCGGTGACGGCGCGGATGAGGTGCCAGGGGCTGGTGGTGAGCCAGCGCAGGCCGTCGTACCACCGGGCGCCGCGGACGGTACGCCGCGCGGCGACCGCCGAGGCCGCCAGGGACCCGGCTCGCAGCAACCAGACCGCGAGGACGACCACGGCCGTCGCCAACCACGGTGCCGCGGCGAAGCCCGCGCCGAGGCCGAGCGCGCCGAGACCGACGGCGCCCCAGCGCCGGACCCGCTCGGCGAGCGGCGGCCGGGCCGGGGCCGCGAAGGGGTGCTCAGGGTCCCACGCCCGGTCGAACTCCTCCTCCATCCGCGTCATCGCGTCGGCCGGGGCCACCGGCGCCGCGGCCCCCGCCGGCGGTGGCCCGGCCGGCACGACCGGCACTGGTGGCACGGCTCGGAGCGGGACGACGGGCGCGGGCGGCGGGGCGTACGGCGGCGCGGCGTCCTCCGGCAGCGCCCGGGTGCCGGGGACCGCCGTCTCCGGCACGGTCGGCGGCGTCGGGGGTCCGGGCTCGGCGGACGCACCCGCCTGGCCGGCGAGCGCGAGCGGGAGGGTGAAGTCGTCGTCCTGGGTCGACGCGGACGAGAACAGCGCCCCCGGTGGCGGCACACCGGGGAGGTCGGGTCGGGTGCTGAGCGGGCGCAGCCACGCGAGCAGCTCCTCGAGCAGCGGTCGCTCGAGCGGCTCGGGGTCGAGCGCGGCCGTGAGCACCTCGGCCAGCGGGCTCTCGATGCCGGAGAGGTCGTGCTGGCCGCGACGGGTGCGGTCCATGACGGCCATCGCCGGACCGCGGCCGTACGGCGGGCGACCGCTCGCGGCGTAGGCGACCGTCGCCGCCCAGGCGTGCACGTCGGCGGCCGGGGTGGCCTCGTCGCCGTACAGGATCTCGGGCGCGAGATAGCCCGGCGTGCCGAGCAGCCAGCCGGTCTGGGTGAGCCGGACGTCCTCGGCGACCCGGGCGAGGCCGAAGTCGATCAGGATCGGAGTGCGCCCCTCCATGAGCACGTTGCCGGGCTTCACGTCGCGGTGCAGGACGCCGGCGGCGTGCACGGCCGCGAGGCCCTCCGCGAGGCAGCCCGCCAGCCAGTGCAGGTCGCGCCCGGCGATCGGGCCCTCGGCCGCCACGTGGTCGTGCAGGGAGAGACCCGGCACGTAGCGGGTGACGACATAGGGCACGTCGGCCCACGGATCCGCGTCGAGCATCTCCGCGACCCACGGGCTGCGCACCCGGGTCAGCGATCCGACCTCGCGCGCGAGCCGTTGGCGCGCCTCCTGGTCGCCGACGACCTGCGGGCGCAGGACCTTGAGGGCGACCCGCTGGCCGTCCGGTCCCTGGGCGAGGTGCACGATGCCCATCCCGCCCTCGCCGAGGCGGGTCATCAGCGCATAGCGTCCCACCTGGGTGGGCGCGCTGCGCTCGGGCCGGATCGTCACACCGCGAGGCTACCCGCGGGCGTCGAGCTCGGCGATCAGGCGCTTCGGGGCGACCCGGCGGTACGACGCGTCGGCGAGCTCGGCGACCTCCGTCCAGTCGATCTCCGGGTCGGCGAGATCGATCGCGCGGCCGCCGTAGGGGCCGTAGTAGGCCGGCACGAAGAACCGCGGGTCCGCATCGATGGCGGGCAGGTCGACGGCGTCGGGGGTGAAGATGAACGCGCTCGGCACCATCCGGTGCTCGCCGGGCCGGATCTTCTCCGATCCGCCGAAGGCGGCGAAGATCTTGCCGGCCCGGAAGGTCGGGCGGCCGTGGCTGACCCGCTCCTCCGCGCCCGGCAGCGCCAGGCAGATCGCCCGCAGCTCGGCGAGCCCCGGGTCGTCGTCGCTGAACATGATCGGGTGGGCCATGGTGACCAGCCTGTCAGTCGAGCAACGCGCCGGGGCGGATCGTGACCTCGAACGGCGTTCTGGCCGTCCATGCCTGGTCGGCCGCGACGTCGGCGATCTCGGCGTACCGCCCGTCCCTCAGCTCCCACGCGACCAGGCGCAGCTCCCGCGGGTCGACGATCCAGTACGACGGCACGCCGGCGCGCTCGTAGCGGCTGAACTTCGTGGTCAGGTCGTAGAGCCGGTTGGACGGCGAGAGCACCTCGACCGTGAGCAGCGGGACGCCCTCGAAGTAGCGATCCGGTACGCGCGGCGCGACGAACACGTCGGGTTCCATCCAGGTGATGTCGTCGATGATCGCACCGCCCGGCCCCTGCAACGCCCAGAATCCGGGCGGCGCGGCGTCGTTGAGCAGCTGCCAGAGGCGCGACGCGATGTAGACGTGTCGCAGGTCAGCAGGCGCCATCGCGATCAACATCCCGTCGATCAGCTCGTAGCGCGGCGTGGGCCCGGACTCGTCGGGGTCGTCGGGCATGTCGAGGAGGTCGGCGACCGTCAGCAGCCCCCGATGCGCCCAGCCGAGCTCTGCCTCCAGCGTCATGCCCACCATCGTGCACCATCCTCCCGAGAGTCGTCATGCGACGATGCTGGCACCGACCACCCTCATCGGGATGCGCTCTCCACAGCCGGTGGTCAGGAGATCCGGTGCATCCAGCCGAAGGTGTCGTCCGCGCGGCCGAGCTGCACGTCGACCAGGGCCTGGCGGATCCGCATCGTCAGGTCCTGGCTGGTGGGCGCCGGCGTCTCGCCGCCGGCCCACTTCAGCCCGCCGACCGGGGTCACGACCGCGGCGGTGCCGCAGGCGAAGATCTCGGTGATCCGGCCGCTGGCCACGCCCTCGCGCCACTCGTCGATGCCGAACCTCCGCTCGGTGACGTGGTGGCCCATCTTGCCGGCGAGCTCGATGATCGAGGAGCGCGTGATGCCCTCGAGGATGGTGCCGGTCTCGGGCGTGACGATCGAGCCGTCGTCGAACACGAAGTACATGTTCATGCCGCCGAGCTCCTCGACGTAGGTGCCTTCCTGGGCATCGAGGAAGACGACCTGGTCGCAGCCGTTGGCGTAGGCCTCCTGCTGGGCGACCAACGACGACGCGTAGTTGCCGCCGGTCTTGGCCGCGCCCATGCCACCGCGCCCGGCGCGGGTGTACTCCTCGGTCAGCCACAGGGTGACCGGCTTGACGCCGCCCTTGAAGTAGGCGCCGGCCGGGCTGGCGATCACCATGAAGGTGACGTGCTGCGCCGGGCGGACGCCGAGGAACTTCTCGGAGGCGAACATGAAGGGCCGCAGGTAGAGGCTCTTCTCGCCGCCGTCGGGGTTGCCGGGCACCCAGCGGGCGTCGACCTTGACGAGCTCCTCGACGGCCTGGATGAAGTCGGGCACCTCCAGGACCGGCAGCGCGAGGCGGTGGCTGGAGCGCACCATCCGCTCGGCGTTGGCCTCGGGGCGGAACAGCCACAGCGAGTCGTCGTCGTGGCGGTAGGCCTTCATCCCCTCGAAGGTCTCCTGCGCGTAGTGCAGGACGGCGGCCGCCGGGTCCAGGGTCACCGGTCCGTAGGGCGTGATGCGCGCGTCGTGCCAACCCTGCTCCGGCGTCCACTCGACGGTGAACATGTGGTCGGAGAAGTGCGTCCCGAAGCCGGGATTGGCCAGGATCTCCGCCAGGCGGGCCTCGTCGGTGGAGTTCGCAGAGAGGGTCGTGGTGATCTGCATGGTCATCAGGTTAGTCCTCGTTAACGCGGGTCGGGAGTGGGCCGTCTGCCCGCGTTCGGAGACGACGCGTCTCCGACGGCGGGCTAGCCGGCTACTCGCGCGGCGATCGCGTCGCCCACCTCGGGCGTGCGTCGCTGCTGCCCGGGGGTCCGCGCCTCGAGGTCGGCCAGCACGGCCGCCTCCACCCGGGCCGCCGCCTCCGAGTGACCGAGGTGGTCGAGGAGCAGGGCGCCGGACAGGATCGCGGCGGTCGGGTCGGCGATGAGCTGACCGGCGATGTCGGGGGCCGAGCCGTGCACGGGCTCGAACATCGAGGGGGCCGTGCGGTCGGGGTTGACGTTGCCCGACGCCGCCAGGCCGATGCCGCCGCTGATCGCGGCGGCGAGGTCGGTGACGATGTCGCCGAACAGGTTGTCGGTGACGATGACGTCGAAGCGCTGCGGGTCCGTCGTCAGGTAGATCATCACCGCGTCGATGTGGCTGTAGTCGCAGGAGACGTCCGGGTACTCCTCGGCGACCTGCTGGAACAGCCGCCACCACACCTGGCCCGCGTGCACCAGCACGTTGGTCTTGTGCACGAGTGTCAGCTTCTTGCGGGGGCGCTTGCGGGCGCGCTCGAAGGCGTCGCGGATGACCCGCTCGACGCCGTACGCCGTGTTGACCGAGACCTCGGTGGCGAC
The DNA here is from genome assembly GCF_051390595.1 of Nocardioides segetis. NCBI lineage: Bacteria > Bacillati > Actinomycetota > Actinomycetes > Propionibacteriales > Nocardioidaceae > Nocardioides > Nocardioides segetis. The sequence continues at coordinate 157,924 of NZ_JBNINR010000004.1, forward strand.
CTCGGCGGGCGTGCCGACGCGCAGGGAGCCGCCGTTGCCGGTGTAGGGGCCCTCGGTGCCCTCGCGGACGACGACGAAGTCCACCTCGCCCTTGGCGAGGACATCGTCGGACAGCGGCGAGACCGACCCCGGGTAGATCCGCGAGGGGCGCAGGTTGACGTAGTGGTCGAGCTCGAAGCGGAGCTTGAGCAGCAGGCCCCGCTCGAGGATGCCCGGCGGCAGGTTCGGGTCGTTGGGCTTGCCACCGACCGCGCCGAGCAGCAGCGCGTCCTGGCCGCGGATCTCCTCCAGCACGCTGTCCGGCAGCACCTCACCCGTGCGCAGGTAGCGCTCCGCCCCGAGGTCGTAGGAGGTCTGCGCGAACTTCAGGTCGGCCGGCGCCGCGACCTCGAGGACCTTGAGGGCCTCGGCGGTCACCTCGGGCCCGATCCCGTCGCCGGGAATCACGCCGAGCGCGACCTGGCCGGTGGTGACGGGAGCTGCAGCGGAGGAGTCGGTCATGGGACGACAACCTAGTTGTCGTCGGGACGGGCGTCGTCGCCGTCTCGCAGGGCAGTCCCCAAGAAGCGCGGCGCCTCGCGGTGCGAGGGCTGCGCCGGGTCGTGGCGCGCCGGGCCCCACTCGGAGTCGTCGGCGGTCAGGGTGGCGTAGCCGGTCGGATTGGTACGTCGGACGGCGCCGGGTGCGCTGGCGGCGCTGGTGGTGGTGCTGGACATGGCTGGTCTCCGTGGGACGGGACCCGTCGAGTCGGACTGCGGCGGGCCGGGGATGGTGGTCCGAGGGGCCCGTGCGGTTTCGGGGATCGCCGCAGTCACCGCGGCGAGGTGGCCTCTCTCAGGCCTCGCCGCGGCGCACGATTACGAGAAGGGCGCTCCGCATGATGGAAGAACTGTACGCCGCCGCGCCGCCGCTGTCTCGGATTCGGTCCACCATGCGGTCGTGTCGGCTGCAGGAATCACCGGTCGACCGGCGATTCTGTCACTTGTCGGGTGTTGCAACGCCCGACAAGTGACAGAACTGCCCGACAAGTCCGGTGCGACCGGACCACGATCCGAGACCTGTGTCCCGTTCCTTGATCGCCGGGTGAGACTCGGGGCATGAGCGCGCCCCCCGAGCTGCCCGACGTGGTCCACCGCGCGTTCGACGCGTCCCGTCGTGCCGGCTATGTGTCGTTCTGCCGCAACGAGACCGGCCGGCTGCTGGCCGCGCTCGCCGCGACCCGCGAGGGCACCATGGCCGAGTTCGGCACCGGCTGCGGTGTCGGCACCGCGTGGCTGCGCTCCGGCGTGCGCAACGACAAGGCCCGGATCCTCACCGCGGAGCTGAACCCGAAGCTGGCCGCCGCCGCGACCGAGACCTTCGCCGGCGACCCGCTGGTCGACGTACTCCAGGCGGACTGGTCCACCCTGATGGACAAGGGCCCGTTCTCGCTGCTCTTCCTCGACTCCGGCGACCCGTCGGCGGTCGGTGTCGACAAGATCGCGGACCTCGTGGAGCCGGGCGGCATCGTGGTGCTCGACGACTTCGTGCCGTGCGAGATGTGGCCACCGATCACCGGCGGACGGGTCGACACCCTGCGCGAGGAGTGGCTCACCGACGAGCGGTTCACCACCGTCGAGGTGATGGTCGCCGCCGACGCGTCGGCCCTGATCGCCACCCGCCGCTGAGGTTCAGACCTCGCCGGACGCCTCGCGGCGGGCCTTGCGCTCGTCGTTGGCGACATTGCGCGCACTCGTCGACCGTCCGAGCGCGCGGACCTCGGCGTCCATCCGGGGCAGCAGGTCCGGCACCAGCTTGAGGACGGGGCGGTTGCCGACGGCCGAGTTGATCACGTTGCGGTTCAGTCCGGCGCCGCGGACCCAGCCGGGGCAGTAGACGTGGCGCGATCGCCGGTCGACGCCCCTGACGAACGCCTTCACGCAGGCCTCGACGCCGGTCGTCCGGTTCAACGGAGGAGGCAGCTTGCTCAGCAGCTCCCGGAAGGTCGGCAGGTCGCTCTTGGCGTCCTGCACGAGCGGGGTGTCGATCCACGACATGTGGGCCGAGCCGACGGCGATGCCCTGGTGGGCGACCTCGAGCCGAAGTGCGTTGGCGAAGTGCTCGACGCCGGCCTTGCTGGCGTTGTACGCCGCGAGGCCGGGTGCCGCCGCGAAGGCCGCCAGCGACGACACCACCAGCAGGTAGCCGCGGCTTTCCGCGAGGGCGGGCACCGCGGCGCGAGCGGTGTTGAAGACACCGACGATGTTGATGTCGACCGTGCGTTGGAAGGCCGCCGGGTCGATCGCCATGACCGACCCGTAGCTCGCGATGCCCGCGTTGGCGAGCACCGTGTCGAGCCGACCGAACCGCTCCAGCGCCGTTGCGACCGCCCCCTCCATGGCCGGCAGGTCGCACACGTCGGCGACGATCCCCTCACAGCGCTCGGGCCCGATCGCTGCGACCGCCTCGGACAGCGCGGGACCGTCGAGGTCGGTCAGGACGAGGCGGGCGCCCCTCCCGGCCAGCGCCTTCGCGGTCTCGAGCCCGATGCCGCGGGCGCCGCCGGTGATGAGGATGACCTGGTCGCTGATCGCCATCCACGCATCGTCGCAGACGAACCGGCCACTACGGGCCCGCGCGTGGGGCAGCGTCCGCAACGCCACCCCACGCGGTCCCGACGGCGCGACCGGGCTCTAGAACTGATTGACCTCCCCGGCGAACAGGCAGACGTCGCCGGCGCCGTAGATGCCGTTGCCGCCCGGAAGGTCGCCGTTCTTCGCGGCCACCTGGACGTGCGCCTCGATCGCGGTGCCGTTGGGCGACATCGCACCGATCTCGGTCGAGTGCATGAAGTAGGAGTCGGCGCCGTTGTTGCCGGCGCTGGCGTAATGCGCCTCCCGGTCCGTCTCGGGTGTTCCGACGTTGAGGAACGTGCCCGCGTCTCCGTCAGCGCTGTCGTAGTCCGACTCGAAGACGGCGCCGTTCTCGCTGGTCTTGATGAACGCCCGAGCAAACACGGTGTCGCTGTCGGCGGCGCGGTAGCACTTCCCGTAGATCGTGAAGGCGCCTGAGGTGAACAGGGCCACCTCCGGTGCCGCGGACCGCGCAGCATCCTCCGTGGCGCCCGACGTGGCTCCCACCCGCTTGATCCCGGCCTTCTGGTACCCGGCCAAGCTGGCAGCCGAGGCAGCCGAGGCGGCGGAGGGAACCGTTGCCAGCGTGGACTCGTCGATGTCCCTGCCCTTGAGGGAGTTGTCCTTGACGTGCTTGGACTTGACGACGTTCTTCCGCAGGTCGTTGCCGTCGATGCTGTTCTTGCCCGGCAGCGCGGCAGAGCCGGAGGCGCCGGCCAGGATCAGTGCCGCGACCACCATCAACGCGGCGGGCGCCGCGCTCAGCGAGATTCTCTTCATGAGTCAGTCCTTGAACGGGGAGTTCTTCCTACGACCGACTGAGGCAACCACGCCGGCGGCAGCCGGTAAATGGCCCGAACGGACCACCTCGGCTGCCCCGCGGGGACCAGGCGCGCCATGGCCCGGGTCGGAGCTCGGGCTCCCACGCAGCCGACGCGGCCGTGGCGACAGGGCGTCTCAGACCTCGCCGGGCTGCGCCCTGCGGATCACGATCCGGGTCCAGGCGCCGAGGTAGACCCGCGCGTCGGGCGCGATCTCGCGCTTCTCCCCGACCGGGATCGGGTCCGCCGGGAGCTGACCGGCGGCGGAGCCGAGGTAGGTGCCGTTGGACGAGCCGAGGTCCTCGACCCACCACCGCGTGCCGTCCGTGGTGAGCTGGCAGTGCCGCCGGCTGATGCCGTTGTCGGACCCGAGGTCGATGTCGGGGTGGATGCCCCGGCTGCGCGACGTGCGGCCGACCAGGATCGACGTCGTCTTGAGGGGTACGACGGTGGGCACGCCGGCGGAGGGCAGCGGGTCGGTCGACTCCTGGTCGGCGTACCAGTCCGGGTCGATCCAGATCTCGGCCACCCAGGCGTCCGCCAGCGGCGGCGCGAGCGGGGACTCCGCCGGCGCCGCCACGGGCGGGCGCGCGTCGGCCGTCCCGGCGTCGTCGGTGCCCGCCGGAGCGCCGAGGTCGAGGACCGACGGTGTCACGGGCGTGACCGGACGCGGCATCGAGCCGGTCGTGAAGTCGTAGCCGCAGGCCTCGCAGAACAGCGCGTTCGGCGGGTTGGCCGCCTGGCAGTTCGGGCACTCCGCGGTCGCCGGTGCGGCGGGGGCCGCCGGCTCCGGCGCATCGGCCGGGGTGTCCGGCGGGACCGGCGTCGCCGAGGAGGCGGCCGGAGAGCCCGCCGCCGTGGCTCCGCCCGCCGGGATCGGCAGGCCGCAGACGTCGCAGTAGTCGTCCGAGGCCGACTCGTGCCCGGAGGGGCACGTACTCATGAGGTCGGCTCCTTGCGGATCCGTGTCGTCTTGGTCGACGCGGTGTCGAGGGCCATCTCGTCGGCCTTCTCGACCGCCCGCTTGAGACGCACCGTGCCGGTCTCCTCGTTGTCGACCTCGACGACCTTGCGCAGCTTCGAGGTGGCCTCGTCGTTGCCGGTCTCCGCGGCGAGCTGGACCGCGCGACCCAGCTTGGTGGTCGCGGTCGCCTCGTCGCCGGCGGCCTTCGCCGCGAGGCCCTCCTGGATGACCTGCGCGAGCTCGGCCTGGCCGGTGTAGTGCGCGACCTGCTGGTCGATCCGGGTGGTGAGCTCGGAGTTGTTGGACCAGGTCGCCTTCACCAGCCCCTGGGTGACCACGTCGTTGCCCAGCGCCAGCTGGACCCGGGCGGCGAGCTGCTCCTGCCCGATCGCCTTCGCCGGCACCCGCACCGCGACGTGGTAGTCGCGGGACTCGTCCGACCAGGCTCCCGTCGGGTAGTCGCCGGTGAGCGGGTTGACCGGGGTACGGCGGTTGGTGAGGTCCTCGACCGTGGGCGAGACCTGACGCACGAACAGCACCTCGGCACCCTGGGGCGTCCACACCCGCAGCGAGGCGTCGGCGACGCCGCGGGCCATGGCGTTGCGCATGATCTCCTGGAACTGCGCCTTCATCTCCGCGGGGCTCGGGATGATGTCGACGGTGCCGAGGAGGGCCTGGGCGATCCGGCGGATCTCCGCGACCTGCCAGTCGGTGCCGGCACCGCGGCAGTCGGCCTGGTAGTAGCCGGTGGCGCGGTTGATCGCCTCGTCGAGACGCCCGGGGCGCTCACGGTTCTCGCCGTCGGTGAGCAGCAGGACGTGACGCTGGGTGACGGCGCTGACCGACGCGAAGAGCTGGCCGGCGAGATCGAGCCAGGTGCTGATCGCCGTACCCCCGCTGCCGACGAACCGGTCGATCGCCGCCGATGCCTCGTGGCGGGTCCGCGCGTCCATCTGCACCATGCCGGGGCCACTGGAGACCTGCGGGTAGGCGAGCATCGCCCGGTCGGCGCCCGCGATCACGGCGAAGTAGGTGCCGTCCACGATCTCGGCGAGCGCGGCCTGAGCGCCCTCCTTGGCCGCGGCCATCGTCGCCGGGCCCATCGAGCCCGAGGTGTCGACGATGATGATCTCGCCCGCGCTGCCCGCTCCGGACTGCCCCGCCGTCCCGGCACCGGTGCAGGTGATCGTGACGATCGCGTTGACGTCGGTCCCGCCGTCGGGCAGGAACTCGTTCTGGTAGACGGCGGCGTTGAACTCAGCCATCGCTCGGCTCTCCTCCTGGGGTCGGCGTCTGGTCATTGTGCCCGAGGTCGGTCAGGTCGACCCGGGCGAGTGCGGCGGTGATGTTGTCGTGGCCGCCGGCGTCGTTGGCGAACCTCACGAGTGCGAGCGCGAGCTCGAGAGGGTCGACCGTGCCGGCGGCGCGGACCTGGTCCGCGAGCGCCTCGGGCTCCGAGGCGTAGTTCCACAGCCCGTCGGAGCAGGCCAGGAGCCAACCGCTCTCCGCGACCTCCAGCGAGCCGACGGTCGGCTTCTGGTCCTCGGAGTCACGGCCCAGCCACTTGGTGATCGCGTGGGCCTGCGGCCCGGTCTCGGCGACGTCGCGGGCGACCCCGGCGGCGATCTGCGCCTGGGCGACCGAGTCGTCGACGCTGAGCTGGACCGGCGTGCCGGCGTCGGGCAGCCAGTAGGACCGCGAGTCGCCGATGTTGGCCCAGGTGATGCGGCGCCCTTCGAGCACGGCGGCCGTGAAGGTGGCCGAGGCGGGATTCGGCGAGTCCGGGTCGGTGACCGCGACGATCGCGGTGTTAGCGGCAGCCGCGGCGTCGGTGAGCACCTTGCGTACGGCGGCGTCGCGGCTCTGCGGCGTACCCATCCCGGACGGCAGCGGCATGCGCAGCACCTCGCGCGCGGCGCGGGCACCGGCCAGCGACGCGACGTCGGAGTCGATCGAGTTCGAGACGCCGTCCATCACGATCAGCACCGCCCGCGATCCGGGCTCGGCGCCGGCCAGGAGGGCCATCGCGTCCTCGTTGCGGTTCTTCCTGATCGCCTTGTCGCACACCCCCGCCACCCACGGTGCGGGCTGCTCCTGGAAGTGGTCGCGCTCGCTGGGCGCCTTGGTGCCGCACTCGAGGCAGTAGAGGTCGGGCCCGACCTCTCCCCCGCACTCCGCGCACGGCCTCCGGCCGGCCGGCGCCGGCGGGTCGGGCAGCGCCGCGGCCGGCTTCCGGGTCGGCGCGCTGATCGGCGCATCGCCGAGCGGATGGTCGCCGGGAGCAGCCGCCACCGGCGCTGGTACGGCGACCCGGTCGCCGAGCTGCGCGCCGCAGTTCTCGCAGAAGCGGGCGCCGGGGGCCAGCGCCGCGTTGCAGGACGGACAGTTCACGTGAGACTCCAGTTCCGCACGGCGTTGGCGCGGTTGACGAGGTCGACGCGCTCCTTGAGGTCGGTCGCGTCGCGGGCCAGCATGCGCAGGGCGTTCTCGAGCCCGTCGCGGACGCCGGCCTCGGTCGCCTCGACGGCCCCGATCCGGGCGCCGGCCGGCAGCTTCGCGCTGCTCACGACGGGCAGTGCCTCGCTGAGGATCCGGACGGTGAAGCGCTGGCGCGTCTGCTGGTCGACGCTGGACGCGTCGATCGTGCGCATCGCCTGGTCCAGGACCGTGATGTCCTGCGGGCTGCCGGAGAGCAGCACCTCCGCCCGCTGCTGGCGACTCTCGGTGTAGCCGCGGCTCGTCGTCGGCACCAGGTCGAGGGCGGCCACCGCGCCCGGGGTGTCCTGGCGTCCCGCCCGCACCCGCGCCATGCCGAACGCGGCGGGCGGGACGTAGGCCGCATCGGTCGACGCGCACACCAGGTAGAGGCCCTCGGCGACCTCGGGCAGTCCGCCGCGCTCGCACGCGAACGCCAGCGCCAGCTTGGGCGCGAGCTCGCCGGGCACCTGTTGGTAGACGGCGTTGAACGACGCCTTCGCCGTCTCCCAGTCGCCGGCCTGGACCGCGGCGAGACCCTCGACCCACAGCGCCCGCCACTCCCAGGGATCGTCGGCGAGGAGCTTCTGCGCATGGGTCTTCGCGAGGACGGGGTCACCCAGGTCGAGCGCGGCCCGCGCGCGGGCCAGCCACACCTCGGCGGTGTCCTCCGGGGCGGACTCGAGGTCGTTGAGTCGCTGCTTCGGGTCCTCGTCGGCGATCGTGCTGAGCCAGCCGTACTGGGGGTCGGTGGTGTCGGTCCGCAGGTCCGGGAGCTGACTCCACTCGGTGATCGGGCGCGCGGTGGCCGGCGACTCGAAGAGCACCGACGCGGCCGAGGTCGTCGCGGTGCCCTGCCGCTTGCGGGCGACGACCTCGCGCAGCACGCCCAGGACCTGGGTGCGCATCTCGTCGACGGACGCGAACCGGTCGGCCGGGTCGGGGGCGCAGCACTTGGCGATCAGCTGGTAGAGCGAGTCGTACTGCTGGAACAGCGGTGTCGCGTCCACCGGCGGCAGGCTGTGGAGGTAGGTGCCCTGGTAGCCGCGGAACTCCATGCACAGCACGACCAGCGTGCGCCCGATCGTGTAGATGTCGGACGCCACCGACGGCCCCACCTCGGCCACCTCGGGCGCCTGGTAGCCGACCGTGCCGTAGATCGCCGACTCCTCGTCGTCGATCCTGCGCACGCCGCCGAGGTCGATCAGCTTCATCGCGTCGCCGACCTGGATCATGTTGTCGGGCTTGAAGTCGCAGTAGACCAGGCCGAGGTCGTGGAGGTACTGGAAGGCCGGCAGCAGCTCGAGGATGTAGGCCAGGGCCTGGTCGACCGGCAGCGGGTCGTAGGCGCCGTTGTTGGCCGACATGCGCTGCTTGAGGATCTGCTTGAGCGACTTGCCGCCGACGTACTCCATGACGATGTAGCCGGCGCCCTCGTGGGTCACGAAGTTGTAGATCTCGACGATGAGCGGGTGCTCGACCTGCGCGAGGAACTGCTGCTCGGCGATCGCGGCCGCCAGCGCGTCGGGGTCGCCGGAGTTGAGCAGGCCCTTGAGTACGACCCAGCGGTTGGAGACGTTGCGGTCGCGCGCGAGGTAGATCCAGCCGAGGCCGCCGTGGGCGAGGGCGCCCGCGACCTCGTACTGCCCGGCGACGAGATCGCCCGGCTGCAGCTTGGGGGTGAAGGAGAACTGCTGGCCGCAGTTGGGGCAGAAGCCCTCGCTGCGGCCCGGCTGGCCGTCGATGCTGCGGCCGACGGCGTTGCCGCACTTCGCGCAGCTGCGCTTCTCCTCGGGCACCTGCGGGTTGGCCATGATCGCCTTCGCCGCGTCGACGGGCGGGGCGGGGGGTACGACGGTCAGGCCCGCGCCGATCCGGGCGGCGCGCATCCGCTGCGACCCGGTGCGGGTACGCCGGGTCGACGTGCTGCCGGTGGCGCCGGCGCGCTTCGAGCCGATCGCCGCCGACTGGACGCGGCTGGCGGCGGTTGCGGACGTCCCCTCACGCCCCGACAGCGGCTGCGACTCGGCGATGGCCGTCGCCTCCGCCACCTTCGCGCCCGGGACCGCGGGCGTGCCGCAGACGTCGCAGTAGCCGTCGAGGATGGTGCCCGTGCACCCGGGCTGCTGACAGGTCGAGGCCGCGACGCTGGCGGGGTTGCCGGAGGCGACCGCCGCGGCGATCGGTGCCTTCACCGTGGCGGTCTCGCCCACCGGCGAGGCGGCGGCCGGGGTCGTCGTACCGCCGGCGCCGGGCATGCCGCAGACGTCGCAGTAGCCGTCGACGATGCTGCCCGTGCAGCCGGGTTGGGTGCAGGCACCTGTGCTCATGGTGTCGTCTCCTTGATCAGCCAGGTCTGGTACGTCGTGACGAGCTGCTGCGCGATGGCCAGCGGCGACGGGCGCCGCTCCAGCAGCCCACGGGCGGACTGCTCGCTCGCGACGAGGTCGGGGTGGTCGGCGACGCCGGACGCGCGCGCCTTGGCGACGTACGCGTCGAGCAGGGCCACCAGCTGGGTGTGCTCGTCGAGGGCGGCCGCGTACGCGTGCTGGGCGACCTCGAGGGCCTGCGAGACCCGGTCGAGGCGCTCGAGATAGGGGCCGATGGCGTCGGGCGTGACCGGCACCGGGCCGAGCGCGTCGACGTCGGGCACGGCGTACCGCGGGGCGGGGTCGACGGTCGCGACGCAGGTCGCGGCCAGCTTCTGCAGGGCCGCCGCCCGCGCCTCCAGGTCGCTGCGCAGCTCGCGCGCCGAGATCACCTGGTCGCGGGCGTCGCGACGCCGGGCGTTGCCGACGATGAGGTCGCGCTCGAAGGTCGTCGCCTCCACCTCCAGCGGCCCGAGCATGCCGCCGACGTCACCGCCGCGCTCGGCCTTCGCGGTGATGCCCTGCAGGCGCGACATCAGCTCGGCGAGCTGCTGCACCGCGGCGTCACGGGTCAGCGCCGGCTCCAGGCCGACCTGGTCGCGGATCCGCTCCAGCTGCGCGCGCAGCTCGCGGATCCGCGCCGCCTGGGCGTCGGCGCCCGGCACCAGGGCCAGTCGGTTGCGCAGCTGACCGGTCAGCGCGTCGCAGAGCCGACCCGCCTCGGGCAGCGACACCGCCAGCCCGCCGGGCAGCTCGGTCGCGCCGTCGAGCCGCCCCCAGATCAGCGCCGAGATCCGCTCGCGTTCCTGCTGCAGCACCCGGCCGCCGTCCCAGGTGGCGAAGACCAGCTGGTAGCGGTCCGAGATCGCCTTCCACAGCGCCAGCGCCAGCGACATGTCGCCGGCCAGCTCTCCCCCGCGGCCCACCGCGAGCGCCGCCTGGTCGAGCTCGTCGAGCTCCGAGCGGCGCACCCGCAGCCAGGTGTCGAGCTCCCCGAGGTAGGCCTGGATCGCGGCAGGCTCCAGCGCGTCCCCGAGCCTGCCGGGGGCGGTGGGTGCCGTGGTCGTCATGGTCGCCGGCACGCTCACCGGCCGTAGGCGGGTTGGAACGGCAACGGGTCGACGCCCTGGAGGTCAGGACGCAGCCACCGGTCGTACGACTCCTGCCAGCTGCCGTCGGAGCGCATCTCCTCGAGCACCGCGTTGATGAAGGCGACGAGATCGGTGTCCTCGATGTTGGCGCCGATGCCGTAGGGCTCGTCGGTGAACGGCTCCTGCGGCGGAACCTCCGCATAGAGCTTGTCCTGAGCCGCGAGGCCGGCGAGCACCGTGTCGTCGCCGGTGATCGCGTCGACCTGGCCCTGCTGGAACTTCACCAGGCAGCCGGTGTGGGTGAGGGCGGTCTCCGCCTTGGCCTCGGGCTGCTCCTGCCGGATGTTGTCGATGCTCGTCGTGCCGCTCGGAGCACAGACGGTGACTCCCGCGAGATCCTGCGGCCCCTGGTAGGTGTCGGCCAGGTCGGAGCGCAGTAGCACCTTCTGACCGGCGTGGTAGTACTCCGCCGAGAAGGCGATCTCCTGCCAGCGCGCGCAGTTGATCGTCATGTTGCGGGAGACGAGGTCGATCTCGCGGTTCTGCAGCAGGCCGATGCGATCGCCCGCGTTGATGACGCGCTTCTGCAGCTTCACGCCCAGCTCGTCGGCGATCCGCTGGGCGATGTCGATGTCGAAGCCCTCGATCTCGTTGGTCGACGGGTTGCGCGACCCGAGCAGGAGCGTGTCGCCGGAGACACCGACCTTGAGGACGCCCGCCTCCCGGATGCGCTTCACCGCGGCGCCACCGTCGCGGCTCGGGGCATAGGAGCGCAGGTCCGCGTCGGTCGTCTCGCAGGACGCGGGGCTGGGCGCGGCGGCCGCGGGCTCCTCGTAGGTCGGGACCTTCGTCGCGTCGTACGAGCAACCGGCGAGCACCAGCAGCCCGAGGACCGCGGCGGCCACCCCCAGGCGGGAACGGGACTGCTTCATGAGAACTCCCTCCGTCGCTCGCCGATACCTCGGGCCACGCTCACCGCGGCGGCGATGCCCAGCAGCACGGTCAGTCCGCTGAGGACGAGGGCGAGCCATCGCCCACTGCGCAGGTCGTCGATCGCGCTCGCACTGGCCTTCTCGACGTCCTGGGCCACCATCTCGTCGAAGCGGTCGAATGGCGCGGTGGCGCCCGTGCTCTCGTCGACCGACGTGGCGATGGCGACCGCTTCCTCCCAGCGGTTGGAGTCGTCGAGCTGCACGATCTGCTGGTGGCGCTCGGCGTAGGTCGTCCACTCGCCGAGGTCGCCCGCGGGCACGTTCTTCTCGACCACCGCGGCCTGCTCGCCCCACGCCTCCTCGTTGTCCGCCCCGGATCCGCGCCTGATCAGCCGCAGGCTCTCGTTGGCCTTGGCGTCGTTGGCGGCGGTCCGTGCGGTGGCGCTGGAGACGGCCTCATCGAACGCTCCGTCCCGCAACGAGTCGTTGGAGTTGTCACGCAGCCACGCCCCGACGACCGTCACCAGGGTCACCGCGGCGACGATGGCGGCCGCGACCACCAGCCCCTTGTTGAAGCGCCGGCGGAAGGTGCGCGCGAGCTCGCGGTTGAGCCACCACAAGGCGGCGAGCACGAGGATCCCGAGGAGGAGGAGCCACACCGGGTGCTGCCCGTTCATCGCCCCGTCGGCACGATCGGTGTTGGCCTCGACCAACGCGTCCAGCACCGGGATCGCCTCGTTCCGCAGCTGGTCGCTCGCCGTGGTCTGGTAGCCGGCGCCCACCGGGAAGCCCTGCCGGTTGTTGGCGCGGGCCTGGGCGATGAAGGTCGCGTAGTCGTCGACCAGCTCGTTGAGCGTGGCCAGTGCCTCACGGTCGGCCGGCTGCGCCTCCGCGGCGTCCGCGATCCGGCGCAGCACTCCGTCGATCGCCTCGTCGTACTCCGCGCGCTGGTCGGTGTTCTCCAGACCGCCGACCAGGAAGGCGTTGGTCGCGAGAGCATCCGCCCGCAGCAGGGACGACTGGACCTCCTGGATCCGGACCAGCTGCTCGGTGTCGTCGGCCGCGCGGCCGTCGGCCTGCCAGCCGACGAACTGCAGCAGCGCGCTGACGATGCCGAACACGACGGCCACGCTCATCCCGATGAGCTGCCAGCGGTTGAGCAACGCCGGCGTGTCGACGTACGACGTCGCGGGCTGGGCGGCGGCGGGCGCCGCCCCGGTCGGTGCCGGCGCGGACGCGAAGGCCGGCGGCGGGGGCGGGGCTGCCTGCGGGATGGCGGTCTGGCTCACGGCTGCTCCTCTTCCTCGACGGTCGCCGGCGTGCGGACCGCGGTGGCGTCGTCGCCGAACGGGTCGACGGGCTCGGCGGGCTCGGCCTGCTCGGCCTGCCCGGGTGGGGCGACCTCGCCGTCGGGCGTGGCGGCCTGGTCGTTGGGGTCGACGACGAGGTCGTCGGGCTCGAGCGCGCGCAGCTGCTCCAGCGTGGGCTCGGCGACCTCGCGCAGCCGCCAGGCGTGATGGCCGACCGCGGCCTCCATCAGGTTGCGCACGAAGCGGGCGTTGCCGAACGACGGGCCGCGCTCGGTGCCGGCGAGGATCTCGCGCAGCCGCGCGAGGACGGGCTCGCCGGCGTCGTAGTCGGCCCCCTTCACCATGGAGGCGAAGATCGCCACGAGCTCGTCGTCGGTGTAGTCGGAGAAGTCGATCGTGGTGCGGAAGCGACTCTCCAGGCCCGGGTTCTCGGAGATGAAGATCGCCATCGGCAGCGGATAGCCGGCGACGATGACGACGAGGTCGTCGCGCTTGTCCTCCATCTCCTTGACGAGCGTGTCGATGGCCTCCTTGCCGTACTGGTCGCCGGAGAGGGAGTACGCCTCGTCGATGAACAGCACGCCGCCCTCGGCGGACTTCACGACCTCGGCGGTCTTGGCGGCGGTCTGGCCCAGGTAGCCGGCCACCAGCTCGGAGCGGTCTACCTCGACCAGCTGACCCTTGGAGAGCAGCCCGAGCGCGCGGTAGATGCCGGCGACGAGGCGGGCGACGGTGGTCTTGCCGGTGCCGGGATTGCCGTTGAACACGAGGTGCCGCGTGATCGTCGGACTCTCCAGGCCGGCCTGCTTGCGCAGTCCCTCGACCCGCAGCACGGCGGCCTGACGATGGATCTCGCCCTTGACGTTGGCCAGCCCGATCAACCCGTCGAGCTCGGCGAGCAGCTCCTCGACGGTCTTGGTCGGCTCCTCCGGCCTCTCCTCCTCGGCCGGCGGCGTGGCGGGCTCCGCCGCCTCGGTCTGTACGCCGCCCGCGGGCCGGGAGGCGTCGGTCGACGAGCCGCCGGTGCCCGTGCTGGTGCCGGTGATGTCGGTGCCGCCCGCGGGGTCGACCGGGAGGGGCGGCGCCGTGGTGCCGAGGGCGCCCAGCTGCCGGCGTACCTGCTCCCCGACGCGGCGGACCTGGTCGAGCATCTGGTCCCCCAGGCCGGGCACCGGCTGAGGCGTGGGCAGGTCGAAGGCGCCCGGGGCCTCGGCGGACGGGGTGAGAGCGGGTGCCGGGCCGGCCGTCCCTCCGAGCTGGGCGGTGGTGACCGTGGTGGCGGCGCCGATCGCGTCGGGACCCGGCTCGCCCAGGCGCGACCCGGCCAGCGCGACGTCGGCCAGCGCGCCGGCGTAGTCGGCCGAGGCCGCGGACTTCTCCAGCAGCAGCTGGGACATCAGCGGCGTCGGGCCGGCGCGGAACCGGTTGCCGCGCTTGGCCGCGAGCATGTGCTCCTCGGCGGACCGCTCGCGCCCGGTCTGGGCGCACCAGTCGACGAACGCGCCGCGGGAGCGCTCCGAGACGGTGGCGGCGACCGCCTCGCCCTCGGCGCGGGCGGCGGCCTCGTCGAGCCCAGCCGCGCGGGCGGCGGCGACGAGGCCGTCGAGGGCTTCGGTGAGGGTGGTCATGTGGTTCCCAGCGTGAGGTCGGGGCCGCCCGAGGAGGAGTGGCCGAACTTGGCGTCGAGGAAGCGGCTGTGCGCGATGAGGGCCTGCGCGTCGGCGCGGTTCGCGGCGTCGAGGATCTGGTCCATCGTCACGCCCAGCAGCTCGAGCGCCTCGATGAGGATGAGCAGGGCCGTCTTCGGCCCGTCGATCGGCCGGGTGTCGGCCCAGTCGCGGGGCAGTCGGAGGTAGGACTGCAGTGCCTCAGGGAGGTAGTCGGTCGCCGTCGCGACCACCGAGTAGCTCTCCTCGCTGCCCAACCCGAGCTGGCTCAGCCGCGGCAGCGTCTGGTTGATGGTGCGCGCGATCCGCTGTACGCGCGACACCACCACCGGCGGGGCGTTGTTGTCGGTGAGCATGGCGTACACCTGGTTCAGCGCAGCCCGGATGTCCTGCTCGGTCGGCGCCGGCGGCACGACGTACGCCGGCTCCTGCGTCGTGTCTCCCCGAGACCTGCGCCACCACGACCTCAGCCCCACCCGAAATCCGTCCTGTCCCCGCGACCGTCGCTCGGGTCAGCCGATGTCCAGCGTGCCGGCCGCGTTGCGCGCGTCGTGCTGCCGGACCCGGTCGAGGTACTCCTTCGACTTCTGCACCTCGTTCTCGAGGACGCCGATGGTGGTCGACATGTTGTCGAGCGCCTTGAGCTTGAACTCGTCGATCGAGTCCATCGTGGCGTAGATGTTGGCGAACGCCGCCTGCAGCTGCTCGAGGCCGATGGTCGAGGAGGCCGCCTGCTCCTGGATCGCCGCGGAGTTCTCCTTGAGCATCTCCGAGGTGCGCTGGATCATCGTCGAGGTCGTCGTGTTGAGCGCGGTGATCTGGTCGAGCACCAGCTTCTGGTTGCTCAGCGCCTGGGCGACGATGACCGCCGTACGCAGGGCGGAGATGGTCGTCGTGGTCGCGCGGTCGACGCCCTTGATGAGCTCGATGTTGTTCTTGATGATGATGTCGATCGCGAGGTAGGCCTGGATCGACACGGCGAGCTGGGTGAGCAGGTCCTGGTGCTTCTGGCGGACGTAGAACAGCACGTCCTGCGAGAGCGTCTTCGCCGTCTCCGGGTCGCTCAGCTCCAACTCCGCGATCTTCGCCGACAGCTTCGCGTCCAGCTTCTCGGCGACGTAGATGTACTGGTTGAGCCGGCCCATCACCGACCACAGGTTGGTC
Source organism: Nocardioides segetis (assembly GCF_051390595.1). NCBI lineage: Bacteria > Bacillati > Actinomycetota > Actinomycetes > Propionibacteriales > Nocardioidaceae > Nocardioides > Nocardioides segetis. Next base: position 173,329 of record NZ_JBNINR010000004.1, read on the forward strand.
TTCTCGAGGTTGAGCGCGACGTTGTCGCGCGTGAGCTCGTCCTGGCCGCTGCGCAGCGAGTGCAGGATGCCGTTGAGCTGGCTCTGCGAGGACTGGTACTTGCGGAAGTAGTCCTCGATCTTGTCGTTGAAGGGCAGCTTGTCCCACCACTTCTTCACGCCGGTCGCCTGGCCCGGGTCGAGGTCCTCGACCGTACGGCGCAGCTCCAGCAGCGTCTTGCCGACGTTCGAGCCCTGGGCGATGCCACCGGTCTTGAGCGCGTTGACCGGCTTGTCGAGCATCCGGTTCGACGTCTCCGCGGCCTTGCGGATGTCGGCGTCGCCCATCGTCCGCACGTTCTCGGCCTGCTTGGCGAACTCCGGGCTGCCCGCCTTCGTCGCCGTCAGCGAGGTCAGGAAGCTGTCGACCTTCGCGTCGAGCTCGGGCACCATCGCCGCCTCGACCTGCGGCGCCATCTTGGGCGCCTGCGTCTCGACGACCGGGGCGGGAGCCTCGGGCGCGGTCAGCGTGATCACGGGCTCGGGAGGGGCGAGCGGGGTGGGCTCAGGTGCGGCAGCCTGGGAACCGTCGGTGGTCATGGCCCCGAGCCTATCCAGCCAACCCCTGCGTCATGCAGGGTCAGCGGGGCAAATCAGGGTTCGGTCAGGGTGGACCCGGGGCCGCCGGTCTCGAGCCGCACGATGAACCACGGCATCATCCACTGCGCCACCGGCCCGATCGTGAGGGCGTACGCGACCGTGCCGAGGCCCAGCGTGCCGCCGAGCAGGACGCCGATCACGACGACGGTGACCTCGATGCCGGTGCGGACCAGCCGGATCGAGAGGCCGGTACGCCGCGCCAGGCCGGTCATCAGGCCGTCGCGGGGGCCTCGGCCGAGCTGGGCGCCGATGTACAGGGCGGTGGCCAGGCCGCAGAGCACGATCCCGCCGACCATCAGGGCGATCCGGACGGCGATGGGGTCGGGGGCGTCGAACATCGCGAGGGTGGCGTCGGCCGCGACGCCGACGACGATGGCGTTGGAGATGGTGCCGAGCCCGGGCTTCTCCCGCAGCGGGATCCACAGCACGAGCACCGCGAAGCTGAACAGCACGACGGCCTGGCCCAGCGTGATCGGGACGTGGCGGACGAACCCGGAGTGCAGCACGTCCCAGGGGGCGAGGCCGATGTCGCCGAGCACCATGAGGGCCAGGCTCACCCCGTAGAGCCAGAGGCCGACGTACAGCTGGACGAGGCGGCGGGGCAGGCGACCGGCGCGGAGCTGGGCGACCGGGCCGAGATCGGCGAGCTGGACGGCGACCCGCGGGGCAGGGGCGGCGAGGGACATGGCTCCAGGATCGCCATGATTGGACTGTCAGGAAATAGCCAATCGTGATCCAATGGTCTGCATGGAGCAGTCCACCTCGCTGTCGGCGCCCCGCCTCGCCTCGCTGGTCGCGGGCTTCGACCGCTCCCCCGCCTACGCCGGCCTCGCCGACGCACTGCGCGAGCTGATCGGCGACGGCCGGATCGGCTACGGCACCCGGCTGCCGAGCGAGCGCGACCTCACCGAGGCGCTCGGCGTCTCGCGGACCACCGTCACCCGCGCGTACGCCGTGCTCCGCGACTCGTCCTATGCCGAGGCGCGGCAGGGCTCCGGGACCTTCACCCGCCTGCCCGGCGGACGGATCCGGGCGCTGGACCGCGCCCTGTGGCCCAGTGACGTCGGCAACGGCGTCATCGATCTCGTCTGCGCCGCGGCCACCGCGCCCCCGGGCATCGCGGCCGTCTACGCCGAGGCCGCGGCCGACCTGCCCGCCCATCTCGGTGGACACGGCTACTTCCCCGCCGGCATGCCCGACCTGCAGGCCGCCATCGCCGCGACGTACGACGCGCGGGGACTGCCGACCGCACCGGAGCAGATCATCGTCACCCCGGGCGCGCTCGCGGCGACGGCCGTCGTCGGGAGCGCGCTCGCCGGTCCGCGGGACCGGGTGCTGGTGGAGTCCCCGACCTACCCCAATGCCGTGCAGGCGCTGCGCGCCGGAGGCGGCCGGATCGCCAGCATCGCGCTCGATCCGTACGGCTGGGACCTCGACGCGGTCGCCGCCACGCTGGCGCGCCACCGACCGCGGCTCGTGTCCGCGATGCCGGACTTCCACAACCCGACGGGACTGGTGATGGGCGAGGCGGACCGGGAGCGGTACGCCCGACTGCTGGCCCGCACCGGCGCCATCGCCATCGTCGACGAGGCGCACTACCTGCTCTCGCTCGACGACGACGTGGTGGCCGGTACGCCGTTCGCCGCTCACGCTCCCGACGCGATCTGCGTCGGCAGCGCCAGCAAGAGCATCTGGGGCGGCCTGCGCCTGGGCTGGATCCGGGCGCCCCACGCCCAGGTCGACCGGCTCACGCGCGCCCGCGTCGGCCTCGACCTCGGCGTACCGGTGCTCGAGCAGCTGGTGCTGACCCGCCTGCTGACCGGCGACCTCGACGCCCTCGTCCGCGGGCAGCGGGCGCGGCTGCGCGAGCAGCGCGACGCGATGACCGGCGCGCTGGCCGCGCGCCTGCCGGACTGGGAGTTCCGGTTGCCGCACGGCGGGATGGCGCTGTGGTGCCACCTGCCCCGGGCCGGAGCGACCGCCCTGTCCACCGAGGCCGAGCGCCACGGCGTACTCCTCGCCCCCGGCCCGTCCTTCGCACCCGAGGGCGGGCTGGACCGCTACCTCCGGCTGCCCTACGCCGCCGCCGCGCCCGAGCTGGTCGAGGCCGTTCGACGGATCGCGGACGCCTGGGCAGTGGTCACCTCCGGGCGGGCCGGCGCCGCGGCACCGCCGTCAGGAGCCGAGCCGGTGTTGGTGGCCTGAGGCGCGTACTTGTCGGGCGTTTCTTGCGCTTGTCCTGCGTTGCAGCGCCCGACAAGCGTCGGAATCGCCGGTCGACCGGCGATTCCTGCGCCCCTCAGACCAGGTCGACCGCGCGGATCGACGTCGCCTCGATGGCGTCCTCGATCTGGGTGAGCGCCTCGGCCGGGATCGCCGAGTCGACGGAGAGCGCCACGAGGGCGTCGCCGCCCTTGGTCTCGCGGGAGACCTGCATGCCGGCGATGTTGACGCCCGCCTCGCCGAGGATCTGGCCGACCGTGCCCACCATGCCGGGACGGTCGACGTAGGTGAAGAACGCGAGGTGCTCGGTCGGCTCGATGTCGACGATGTAGCCGTTGACCTCGACCAGCCGCTCGCGCTGCGCGATGCCCACCAGGGTGCCGCTGACCGACACCTGCGTGCCGTCGGCGAGCGTGCCGCGCAGCGTGATCAGGTTGCGGTGGTCGCCGCTCTCGCCGTCCATGACGAGGCGGACCGCGATGCCCCGCTCGGCCGCGAGCAGCGGGGCGTTGACGAAGGAGACCTGCTCCTCGACGACGTGGGCGAACAGGCCCTTGAGGGCAGCCAGCTCGAGCACCTTCACGTCGTGGTCGGCGATCTCGCCGCGGACCTCGACGTCGAGCTGCTGGGCGACCTCGCCCGCGACGGCGGTGAAGATCTGGCCGAGCTTCTCCGTCAGCGGGATGCCCGGGCGGACGTCCTCGGCGATGACACCGCCCTGGACGTTGACGGCGTCGGGCACCAGCTCGCCGGAGAGGGCGAGCCGGACCGACTTCGCCACCGCGATGCCGGCCTTCTCCTGCGCCTCGTCGGTCGACGCGCCCAGATGCGGGGTGGCGACGACGTTCTCGAGCTCGAAGAGCGGGCTGTCCGTGCAGGGCTCCGTGGCGAACACGTCGAGACCGGCCGCGGCGATCCGCCCGGTCTTGAGCGCGTCGTAGAGCGCGTCCTCGTCGACGATGCCGCCACGCGCGGCGTTGACCAGCACGAGCGACGGCTTCGCCTTCGCGAGGGCGTCGGCGTCGATGAGGCCGACGGTCTCGGCGGTCTTGGGCAGGTGGACGGACATGAAGTCCGACTCGGCCATCAAGGTGTCGAGGTCGACGAGCCGGACCCCGACCTGCGCGGCCCGGCCGGCCGGGACGTAGGGGTCGTAGGCGATGACGTTCATGCCGAACGCCGCGAGTCGCTGGGCGACGAGCACGCCGATCCGGCCGAGGCCGACGATGCCGACGGTCTTCTCGAACAGCTCGATGCCGGTGTACTTCGACCGCTTCCACTCGCCGCCCCGCAGCGCGGCGTGGGCCGGCGAGACGTGACGCGCCGCGGCGAGCATGAGCGCGACGGCGAGCTCGGCGGCGGAGATGATGTTGGAGGTCGGCGCGTTGACGACCATGACGCCGGACTGGGTGGCCGCCTTGACGTCGACGTTGTCGAGGCCGACGCCCGCGCGCGCCACGACCTTGAGCCGCTTGGCCGCCGCCAGCGCCTCCCCGTCGACCTTGGTCGCGGACCGGACCAGGATCGCGTCGGCGTCCCCGATCGCGGACAGCAGCTCGGACCGGTCGGCACCGTCGCAGTGGCGGATCTCGAAGTCCGGGCCGAGCGCCTCGACGGTCGCGGGGCTCAGCTCTTCGGCGATGAGGACGACGGGGCGTGCGGTCGTGGCAGTCACAGCGGGGTCCTTCGCAGGATGTGCGGATCAGGGGGTGCACGGCGCTGTGCGGGCGCGGCCAGCCTACTCCCACCCCGCACGGTCCCGCAGTCATGTCCGCACGGCGCTCGGCAGCGGCCGGCGGCGAGACCCTGGGCCGGGGTCGCCCGCGCGACGGTAGGGTCGTGCCACCGATTCGAGGGCGGGGCGAAGGAGCCAGACATGCGGGTTTTCACGACGTTCGAGGAGTTGACCGAGGCCGCGGGCACCGACCTCGGGACCAGCGACTGGGTGACGATCGACCAGCGCCGGGTCAACCAGTTCGCCGACGCGACCGGGGACCACCAGTGGATCCACGTCGACCTCGAGCGGGCCAAGGAGGGTCCGTTCGGCGGCACCATCGCCCACGGCTATCTCACGCTGTCCCTCGTGCCGTGGCTCGGCAGCCAGGTGTTCACCCTGCGCACGCCGGGCGCCAAGCTCAACTACGGCGTCAACAAGGTCCGCTTCCCCGCGCCCCTGCTCGTCGGCAAGCGGATCCGACTCCACGTCACCATGGGCGAGGTGGTCGACATCCCGAGCGGCAAGCAGATCACCGTGCACCACACGGTCGAGATCGAGGGCGAGCAGAAGCCCGCCTGCGTCGCGGAGACCGTGGTCCTGCTGCTGCCGTAGCGGCTGCGGGAATCGCCGGTCGACCGGCGATTCCCGCACTTGTCGGCCATTGCAACGCCGGACAAGCGCAGGAAACACCTGACAAGTCAGGTCAGGCGCGCGACTCCCAGGCCTGCGTCAGGGCCTGCTCGAAGAGCTCGGTCGGCTGAGCACCGGAGATGCCGAACCGCCCGTCGAGGACGAAGAACGGCACACCGCTGGATCCGTAGGCGCGGGCCTGCGCGACGTCGGCCATGACGTCGTCGCGGAACTCGTCGCTGCCGAGCACCTGCTCGACCCGGTCGGCGTCGAGTCCGGCCACCGCGGCGGCCCGACGCAGCACGTCGTGGTCGCCGAGCGACTCGCCGCGGGTGAAGTACGCCGCCAGCACCTCCTCCAGCAGCGCCTGCTGGCGCCCGTGGGACTTCGCCAGGTGGAGCAGGCGGTGGGCAGTCAGGGTGCGGGCGTGAAGCGCGTCGGCGTGCGAGAAGTGCAGCCCCTCCGCCGCCGCAACCTCGTCGGCCCGCGCCATCATCTCCCGCGTGGCGGCCTCGTCGGCGCCGAACTTGCGACCGAGCACCTGCACCGTGGTCTCGGTGCCGACCTCGGGTGCGAACGGGTCGAGCTCGTAGGAGCGGTAGACGACCTCGACCTCGTCTCGGTGCTCGAACGAGGCGAGCGCCTTCTCCAGCCTCCGCTTGCCGATGTAGCACCACGGGCACACGACGTCGGCCCAGATCTCGATACGCACGACGAGCCCAACACGGCGTACCCCTGATTGCTTCCCCTAGGGGCCGCCAGGGTGACCTCAGGGACGGGTCAAGGGATCTGCCCGAAGCGGCGCGGGGGCCCGCGACGACAGGCTTCGGGTCATGATCACCGTCGAGTCCCTCAGCAAGTCGTACGGCAGCTTCACCGCCGTCGACGACGTCTCCTTCACGGCGCAGCCCGGCCGCGTCACCGGCTTCCTCGGGCCCAACGGCGCCGGCAAGTCCACCACCATGCGGGTCATGGTCGGCCTGACGGCACCCGGCAGCGGCGAGGTCCGCGTCCTCGGGCGCCGCTTCGCCGAGCTGCCCGACCCGGGTCGCGAGGTCGGCGTCCTGCTGGACGCCTCTGCCCAGCACGCCGGACGCACCGGTCGGGAGATCCTGACCATCGCGGCGCTCACCATGGGCCTGCCGCGGACGCGCGTCGACGAGATGCTGGAGCGCGTCAGCCTGACGCCCGACGAGGCCAGCCGCCGGGTGCGCAACTACTCCCTCGGCATGCGGCAGCGGCTCGGCATCGGGACCGCGCTGCTCGGCGACCCCGAGGTGCTCATCCTCGACGAGCCCGCCAACGGCCTCGACCCCGCCGGCATCCGTTGGATGCGGGACCTGCTGCGGGACTTCGCCGACCAGGGCGGCACCGTCCTGCTCTCCTCGCACCTGCTGCACGAGATCGAGGTCATCGCCGACGACCTGGTCGTCATCGGCAACGGCCGGATCGTCGCTCAGGGCACCAAGGAGGAGCTGCTGGCGGGCGCCGGCACCCTCGTCCGCGCCGCCGACGGCGCCGCGCTCGCCGCCGCGCTCGTCGCCTCGGGCATCGCGGCCCGCCCGACCTCCGGGGGCGCCGTCCTCGCCGAGGCCGACCTGACCCGCGTGGGCCAGGCCGCGTTCGCCGCCGGGATCGCCGTCACCGAGCTCCGGGCCGCCGACGGGGCGGGCCTGGAGGAGATGTTCCTGGCCCTGACCGCCGAGAGCCAGCGCGAGAGCGTCGACCACACCACCACGCAAGGAGCCGCGGCATGACCGCCACGACCGTCACCACCCCGGACACCGACGTGTCCACCGCCCCCGCGCCGCGGACCCGACCCGTCCCGGCCCGCACCCCCTTCCGCCGGGTCCAGCACGTCGAGCTGCGCAAGATGTTCGACACCCGGTCCGGGTTCTGGCTCATGGCGAGCATCGTCATCACCTCCGCGGTCGCCACCGCGATCACGGTGATCGTCGGTGACCGCGACACCCTGACGTTCGAGTCGTTCGCCGCCTCGATCGGCAGCCCGATGTCCGTCATCCTGCCGGTCATCGGTGTCCTCGCGGTCACCAGCGAGTGGAGCCAGCGCACCACGCTGACGACCTTCACCCTGGTGCCCGGACGCTCGCGGGTGCTGGCCGCGAAACTGCTCAACACGCTGCTGATCGGGTTCGTCGGCATGCTGGTCGCGCTGGGCGTGGGCGCCGTGGGCAACCTGGTCACCGCGATGATCACCGGCGCCGACGCGCAGTGGGACATCTCGGTCTCGGGCTTCGCGCAGATCGTCTTGGCCAACGAGCTCGGCATGATGCTCGGCTTCGTGCTCGGCCTGCTCTTCCGCAGCTCCCCGGCCGCGATCGTCGGCTACTTCGTGGTCAACCTGGTGCTGCCGGGCCTCTCCGGAGCCCTGGCGTCCACCCAGGAGTGGTGGGCCGACAACGCGGGCTGGTTCGACGTCAACGAGACCCGGTTCCTGCTGTTCGACGGCAGTCTCACCGGCCAGGACTGGGCGCAGCTCGGGGTGACCTCGGCGCTGTGGATCGTGCTGCCACTCCTGATCGGCACCCGCCTGGTGCTCCGCTCCGAGGTCAAGTAGCCCGACCCGGCTCAGATTGAACAGCAGACAACGCTGACCCGGCGCAGATTGAACGGACAACGTTCAATCTGCGCCGGGTCGGTGCGATCGTGCATTGAAACTGCGCCGGGTCGGCGTCATCTCGGGTTCAGACTGCGCCGGGTCGGCGATCAGATGCCCAAGATGGGTGAGTCGCCTGCGGGCGGATCGTGTCACCGTCGGATGTCGTCTCGGTCGATTCACCTGGGGGCACCGTGCAGGGACACCGTCGGACCCGCATCCACCTCGCGGTCCTGATGCTCGTGGCCGCCACCGCCCTCACCCTGGTGTCGGCCGGCGGGCGGCCCGCGCTCGCGCAGCCGGCCCACCACCGGCTGATCCCGTCGGCCGTGCCGGCGACCACGCCCCACATCCTCGACGGCCGGACGCTGGCGATCGCGGAGGTGGGCTCGCGGGTGTTCGTCGGCGGCACGTTCACCACCACCCAGAACCCGGGCACGAGCGCGCAGCTCGCGACGCCGTACCTCTTCGCGTACGACCGGAGCACCGGGGTCGTCGACCCGGCCTTCCTGCCGGCGCTCGACGGCAGCGTCAACGCGCTCGTCCCGTCGCCCGACGGGACCGCGCTCTACGTCGCCGGCACCTTCAAGCTGGCCGGCACGACCCGGGTCCGCAACCTCATCAAGATCGACACCGCGACGGGCGCGCTGGTCACGGCCTTCCGGAACCCCAGCCCCAACGGCGGGATCCTCGACATCGCACTGGTCGGGAGCCGGCTGCTGATCGCCGGCAGCTTCACCTCCGTCGCCACGCTCCCCCGGGCCGGCCTGGCCTCCCTGGACGCGACGACGGGCGCGGTGGACGACTACCTGCGCATCGCCGTCGACACCAACCACAACTGGCCCTCCGGTACGGCGAGGGCGCCGGTCGGCGTCGCCAAGCTGGCCGCCAGCCCGGACGGCTCCCGGATGGTCGCGATCGGCAACTTCAAGCATGCCGACGGCCTCGACCGCGACCAGGTGATGCTGATCCGGCTGGGCGCCGACCAGGCGTCCGTCGACCCCGACTGGAGGACGCTGCGCTACACGCCCGCCTGCCAGAAGAACGCCTTCGACTCCTACGTCCGCGACGTCGACTTCTCGCCCGACGGCGCCTACTTCGTCATCGCCTCCAGCGGGGCGGGCTACAACGGGACGCTGTGCGACTCGGCCGCGCGCTTCGACATCGCCGCGACCGGACAGGCCGTCGAGCCGGTCTGGCAGGCGGCGACGGGGCAGGACTCGCTGCTCTCGGTCGCCGTGTCCGACAACGCCGTCTACGTCGGCGGGCACCAGAAGTGGATGAACGCCGTCCAGAGCGGCGCCGACGAGCAGGCCGGCCAGGTGCCGCGCCCCGGCCTCGCCGCGCTGGACCCGCTCAACGGCGTACCTCTCTCGTGGAACCCGGGCCGGCACCCGCGCGGCGTCGGGGCCGAGGAGCTGCTGGTGACCGACCACGGGCTGTACGTCGGGAGCGACACCCAGTACATCGGCAACGGCGAGTACCGCCGTGAGCGGCTCGCGTTCTTCCCCGTCGACGGCGGCACCGCGCCGGTGACCCAGGCCGACCCGGTCCTCCCCCGCAGCCTCTACCGACTCTCCGGGACGACCGTCACCGCCCGTCAGTTCTCCGGCACCTCGGTGACCGCGCCGACCACCGTCGCGACGACCGGCGCGGGCAGCTGGAACAACGCGCGCGGCGCGTTCATGATCGGCTCGACGCTGGTCTACGGGTGGACCGACGGCAGGCTGCACCGCCGGACCTTCGACGGCACGACCTTCGGACCGGACGCGGTCATCGATCCCTACAACGACCCGCTGTGGAGTACGGTGACCACCGGCGGCGGCACCCAGACCTACCGCGGCCGGGTGCCCGGCCTGTACGGCCAGATGTCCTCGGTGACGGGCCTCGCGTACGCCGACGGACGGCTCTACTACACCCGCCAACTGCAGGGGAAGGTGTTCTGGCGGTGGTTCTCGCCGGAGAGCATGGTGCTCGGCGCGCAGGAGTTCACGGTCGCGTCGTCGAACCTCCCCCTGCTCCAGGACGTCCGCAACCTCGTGTACGCCGACGGGCACCTGTGGGCCGGGATGACGACCAACCAGCTCTGGCGACTGCCCGTGACCGACGGCGTCGTCGGCGGGTCGTGGACCCGCGTGACCGGCTCCGGCATCGACTCCAGCCCGCAGTGGTCGAGCGGCACCATGTTCCTCGGACCGCTCGCGAACGTGGCGCCGACGGCGTCCTTCGTCAGCTCCTGCTCCGGCCAGACCTGCTCGTTCGACGGCCGCGCGTCCGGCGACGCCGACGGCACCGTGACGTCGTACGCCTGGACCTTCGGCGACGGCGCCACCGCCACCGGCGCCCGTTCCGAGCACGTGTACGCCGCTCCCGGGTCGTACGACGTCACACTGACCGTCACCGACGAGGACGGCGCCACGGCCGCCACCACCCAGCCGATCGTCATCGAGGGCGGCACCAGTCAGGTCGGGTTCCGTGACGCGACGGGGAAGGTGACCAACGCGACGAGCGTCGTCACGCCGATCCCCGCGGCGACCCAGGCCGGCGACGGCCTCGTCGCCATCGTCTCGGCCGCCACCACCGCGATGCCGGCCGCGCCGGCGGGCTGGAGCCAGGTCGGCGCGCCCGCCACCACCGACGCGCTGACGACCGTGGTCTGGCAACGGGTGGCGGCCCCGGACGATGCCGGGCGCACTGTCACGGTCGGCTTCGGCGCCACCACCGTCAAGGCGACGCTGGTCGTCCTGGCCTACTCCGGGACCTCCGCGACCGGCCCGGTCGCCGCGATCGCCGGCAGCGGCGAGACCACCGCGACCACGGCGCACCGCAGCCCGACGGTGACCACCCCGGGAGACTGGGTGGTCACCGTCTGGTCGGACCGCTCATCCGCGACCACGGCGTTCACCGAGCCCGCCGGGTCCGCGGTGCGCCAGCGGTTGATCGGCGTGGGCGGCGGCCATGTCGACACCCTGGTGGCGGACACCGGCGGGCCGGTCGCGGCGGGCCGGTACGGCGACCAGGTCGCCACCACCGACGCGGCGGCGAAGGGGACGAGCGTCACCATCGCGCTCCACTGAGGTCCCCGCTGCGCTAACGTCGTGCGTTCCGTGGGCTCGAGTCCACGCGACGCATGACGTTACGGAGCTCGTTGTGGACCTGACCTCGACCTGGTGGTTCTGGGCACTGCTGTCGGCGGTGTTCGCCGCGCTGACCGCGATCTTCGCCAAGGTCGGCGTGAAGGAGATCGACTCCGACGTCGCCACCTTCATCCGCACCATCGTGATCCTGGTGACGCTCGGCCTGATCCTGATGACGCTCGGCAAGTTCCACTCCCCGGGCGAGATCAGCGGCCGGACCTGGCTGTTCCTCGTGCTCTCCGGCCTCGCGACCGGAGCCTCGTGGATCTGCTACTTCCGCGCGCTCAAGGTCGGCGACGCCTCCCTCGTGGCGCCGGTCGACAAGCTCAGCGTCGTCCTGGTCGCCGTCTTCGGCGTGACGCTGCTCGGCGAGCGCCTCTCCGCGGTGCAGTGGGGTGGGGTGGCCCTGGTCGGCGCCGGCGCTGTGCTCCTGGTGTTCAGCGGGTGAAGAGGCAGAAGGTGTGGCCCGCCGGGTCGGTGTAGACCCGGAGCGGCTCCTCGGGGTCGTCGGAGCGGTCGAGGCGGACGACGGCGCCCAGCTCGAGGGCACGATCGTGGTTCTCGTCGAGGTCGGCGCGGCTGTCGACCTGGAAGTCGAGGTGCAGCTGCTGCGGCACCTCCGTGCTCGGCCAGGTCGTCGGGGCGAGCTCGTCGACCTGCTGGAAGGAGAGCCGCTCGCCCGCCGGTCCGACGATCGCGAGCCAGTCGGCGGACGCGTCGAGGTCGAAGCCCTCGGGATAGGACCAGCCGAGCAGCCGGCGGTAGAACTCCGCCAGCGCGGGGACGTCGGTGGTGTCGAGGACGGTGCTGCGCAGTCGTGGATAGCCCATGCCCACGACTGTGCCACCGGACGCCGACACCCCCGGCCCAGGCGGGTCCGGGGGTGTCGTGCCGGGTACGACGCGAGGTCAGCGAGCAGCCGAGCCCTCGGTGTAGTCGTCGTCGGTCTGCGCCCACGAGAAGTGCGAGCGCAGCACCTTGCCGACGGCCTCGATCGGGTGCTGGGCGGCCTTCTCACGCAGCGCCTGGAACTCCGGCGCGCCGGCGTCCTGGTCGGCGATGAACCGCTCGGCGAAGGCGCCGCTCTGGATGTCGGCCAGGACGGCCTGCATGTTCTCCTTGACGCGGCCGTCGATGACGCGCGGGCCGGAGACGTAGTCGCCGTACTCGGCGGTGTCGGAGACCGACCAGCGCTGCTTGGCGATGCCGCCCTCCCACATCAGGTCCACGATGAGCTTGAGCTCGTGGAGGACCTCGAAGTAGGCGATCTCGCCCTGGTAGCCCGCCTCGGTGAGGGTCTCGTAGCCGTACTGGATGAGCTGCGAGACACCGCCGCACAGCACCGACTGCTCACCGAACAGGTCGGTCTCGGTCTCCTCGGTGAAGGTCGTCTTGATGACGCCGGCGCGGGTGCCGCCGATGCCCTTCGCGTAGGACTTCGCGAGGTCCCAGGCCTTGCCCGAGGCGTCCTGCTCCACGGCGATGATGTCGGGGATGCCCCGGCCGGCGACGTACTCACGGCGCACGGTGTGGCCCGGGGCCTTGGGGGCGACCAGGATGACGTCGACGCCGGCCGGCGGCTGGATGTAGCCGAAGCGGATGTTGAAGCCGTGGCCGAAGACCAGGGTGTCGCCCTCGGCGAGCGCGGGCGCGATGTCGTCGGCGTACAGGTGGCGCTGCACCTGGTCGGGGGCGAGGATGACGATGACGTCGGCCTCCTCCGCCGCCTCGCGCGGGGTGAGGACGCGCAGGCCCTCCTCCTCGGCCTTGGCGCGGCTCTTCGAGCCCTCCTTGAGGCCGACGCGCACGTCGACGCCGGAGTCGCGCAGGTTCAGCGCGTGGGCGTGGCCCTGGCTGCCGTAACCGATGACGGCGACGTGCTTGCCCTGGATCAGGGACAGGTCGGCGTCGTCGTCGTAGTAGATCTCAGCCACGTCGGGCTTCTCCTTGCTGGTTGGGGCTGGTTGATGGATGCGGTGTGGTTCAGGCGTGGGCGGCCGGCGGCACGGGTACGGCGACGGGCTTGCTGCGCTCCGAGATGGAGCGCGGCCCGCGGCCGATGGCCACCATGCCCGACTGCACGAGCTCGCGGATCCCGAAGGGCTCCAGCACGCGCAGGAAGTCGGCGATCTTGCCGTCGTTGCCGACGATCTGCATGGTGATCGCGTCGGAGGCCACGTCGATGACCTTGGCCCGGAAGAGCTGGACGACGTCGAGCACCTCGCCGCGGTTCTCCGCGGTGGCCCCGACCTTGACCAGCACCAGCTCGCGGTTGACCGAGGCGGCCGCGTCGAGCTCGACGATCTTGATGACCTCGACCAGCTTGTTGAGCTGCTTGGTCACCTGCTCCAGCGGCGAGGACTCGACGTTGACCACGATGGTCATCCGCGAGATCTCGGCGTGCTCGGTCGGGCCGACCGCGAGCGACTCGATGTTGAACCCGCGACGGCTGAACAGGGCCGAGATCCGCGCCAGGACGCCGGGCTTGTCCTCGACGAGGACGGACAGGGTGTGCTTGGCCATCTCTACAGGTCATCCTCGTCGAACTGGGGCGCGAGGTCGCGCGCGTACTTGATGTCGTCGTTGCTGGTGCCGGCGGCGACCATCGGCCACACCATCGCGTCGCGGTGGACCCGGAAGTCGACGACCACCGGCACGTCGTCGATCTCCATCGCCTTCTGGATCGTCGCGTCGACGTCGCCCGGCGTCTCGCAGGACAGGCCCACGCAGCCGTAGGCCTCGGCGAGCTTGACGAAGTCGGGGATCCGCTTGGAGTGCAGGTCGGTGTTGGAGTAGCGCTCGTTGTAGAACAGCGTCTGCCACTGCCGGACCATGCCGAGCGACTCGTTGTTGATGACCGCGACCTTGATCGGGATGTCGTTGATCGCGCAGGTGGCGAGCTCCTGGTTGGTCATCTGGAAGCAGCCGTCGCCGTCGACCGACCACACCGTCTGGCCGGGCATCGCGACCTTCGCGCCCATCGCGGCGGGCACCGAGAAGCCCATCGTTCCGAGACCGCCGGAGTTGATCCAGGTGTTGGGGCGCTCGTAGCCGATGAACTGCGCGGCCCACATCTGGTGCTGCCCGACGCCCGCGGTGTAGATCGTGTCGGGGCCGGAGATGGCACTGAGGCGCTCCAGCACGTACTGCGGCGCGAGGCCGCCGTCGGCCGGCGCGTCATAGCCGAGCGCATACTTCCGCTTCACGCCGGCGCAGAACTCGACCCAGCCCTCGTAGTCGCCGGTGTTGCCGGCCTCCTGCTCGGTGCGCAGCGTCGTGATCAGGTCGACCAGCACCTCGCGGACGTCACCCACGATCGGGACGTCGGCGAACCGGTTCTTGCCGATCTCCGCCGGGTCGATGTCGGCGTGGATGACCTTCGCGCCGGGCGCGAACGAGTCGAGGTTGCCGGTGACGCGGTCGTCGAAGCGGGCGCCGAGGCTGATGATCAGGTCGCTCTTCTGCAGCGCCGCGACGGCGGCCACGGTGCCGTGCATGCCGGGCATGCCGAGGTGCTGCGGGTGGCTGTCGGGGAAGGCGCCGCGTGCCATCAGCGTGGTGATCACGGGGATCCCGGTCAGCTCGGCGAGCTCGCCCAGCTCCTTGGCGGCACCCGAGCGGATGGTGCCGCCGCCGACGTAGAGCACCGGCTTGCGGGACTCGAGGATCAGCCGCGCGGCCTCGCGGATCTGCTTGGCATGCGGCCGGGTCACCGGTCGGTAGCCGGGCAGGTTCAGCTCGGTCGGCCACTGGAAGCTCGTGGCGGACTGCAGCGCCGACTTGGTGATGTCGACGAGCACCGGACCCGGACGCCCCGTGGACGCGATGTGGAACGCCTCGGCGATCTTGGTCGGGATCTCCGCGGGGTCGGTCACCAGGAAGCTGTGCTTGGTGATCGGCATGGTGATGCCGCGGATGTCCGCCTCCTGGAAGGCGTCGGTGCCGATCAGCGACGCGCCGACCTGACCGGTGATCGCGACCATCGGGAGCGAGTCCATGTGCGCGTCGGCGAGCGGCGTGACCAGGTTGGTCGCTCCCGGGCCCGAGGTCGCCATGCAGACGCCGACCTTGCCGGACGCGGCGGCGTACCCCTGCGCGGCGTGGCCCGCCCCCTGCTCGTGGCGCACGAGGATGTGGCGGATGCTGCTGTCCATCAGCGGGTCGTACGCCGGGAGGATCGCGCCACCCGGGATGCCGAAGATGTCGGTGACCCCGGCCGCCTCGAGGGACCGGACCAGGCTCTGCGCTCCGGTGATGCCCTGCGCCGGGGAGTCGGTGCCCGAGCCCTGCTGCTCACTCATCCTGGTCGTTCCTTGTCTCTGCTGGGGTGGCTACGTCGTACTCAACAAAAAACCCCTCGTTTGCTGGGCAACGAGGGGTGGACGCGCTGGCGTTCGTCTGACGGAAGTCCTGGTCAGGCTCAGCCGGCGCGTCCGGAGGGTACGAGAATCAGGTCAAGCATGGACTCACCGTAGCCGCCGCACGTCGTGCCGTCGAACCAGTGTCGCACTTCGTCCCAGATCGCAAGACGCCAGTCTCAGATGTCGTCCTGCTCGGACCGCAGCCAGCCTCCGGCCTGCCCGGCGACACCGACGGCGCGCCCGGTCGCCACGGCCGGGGCGGGACCCGGGCTGAATGCAGCTCAGGGCAGCACCACCTCTCCTACCGGCCCCGGGTTGAACGCGATCTCCCACCGGTAGCCGTCGGGGTCGGCGAAGTAGCCGGAGTAGCCGCCCCAGTCGCGCTCCTCGGCCTCGTGCACGACCGACGCGCCGGCCGCGCGGGCCGTCTCGAGCACCTCGTCGACGCCCGCCCGCGTGGGCAGGTTGTGGGCGATCGTCAGCGGGGCGACGCCCGGCCCGGTCATGGTCGCCCCCACTTCGGCCTCGAAGTGGCTGCGCTCCCACAGCGACAGGACGAGGAGCTGGCCCGCCTTGAACATGAGCACCTCGCCCGGGACGTCGAGCTCGGGGGTCCAGCCGAGACCGTCGCGATAGAAGCGCCGGCTGGCGTCGAGGTCGTCCACCGCGAGCGTGATGAAGCTGATCCGTTGGTCCATGGCCCCGACCCAAGCACCACCCTCCGACAGCGACCGCGCACCGCTCGCCTGCGCCATCCCCGGCAACCGGTCCTCTACGTTCGACGCATGACGACCGGACCCACCGAGTCAGCCGCCCCACGGTCGCGGTCCCGCTTCCGCGCCGTCCCCTGGCTGGTCGCGGGCGCGCCCCGCGGAGTGCTCGCCGCCGTCGGTGCCGTGCTCGTCGCCCTCGGCCTGTTCCTGTTCGTCCGGCCACTGACCGCGGTGGGGTTCCTGGGGATCTACCTCGCGGCGAGCTGCCTGCTGTCCGGACTCGCCGACCTCGCCGACCACCCCGACCACCCCGACGGCCCCGGCGACCCCGACGACGCCGATCGCCCCCACGGCACCGACCGGATCCGGGTCGCCACCGGTGCCTGGTGGTTGCTCGCCGGACTGAGCGGGCTGGTGTGGTGGGGCCGCGACGTCGACCTCTTCGCGCCCGCCGCGGGGGTGGTGCTGCTGGTCTCCGGCGCTCTCGGCGCGCTCCGGTTCGCCCGGCGCCGGTCGTGGGCGCACGCCGTGGGCGCGCTGCTCGGCGGCGCCGAGATCGTCTTCGGCGTCCTGGCCCTGACCTGGCCCGACGCGACCCTCATCGTCGTCGGCATCCTGTTCGGCGGCCGGACGGCCATCTTCGGAGCGTCCCTGCTGGTCCGCGGGCTGATCGGACCGCGGCGGCGCGACCGCCCGCGCCGGCCGACCGCGGTGCGGGTCCTGCTGGCGACCGCCGTCCTGGTGGCGGCGAGCGGGACCGCCTGGGTCAGCCACACGCTCCGGGACGGGGCACCGGTGCTCGACGGGTTCTACGACACGCCCGCGACACTGCCCGACGAGCCGGGCGTGCTGATCCGCACCGCGCCGTACGACGGCGACCTGCCCCGGGGCATGACCGGCACCCGGATCTACTACACGACCACCGACGCGCAGGGCCGGATCGTCCCCAGCACGGGCGTCCTCGCCGTGCCCGAGCGAGCCGCGGGTCCGCTCCCCCTCGTCACCTGGGCCCACGGCACGGTCGGCATCGCCCGCGCCTGCGCGCCGTCGACCGGCCCCGACGTGCTCACCTCCGACCGCCAGCCCGGCGCCGACCGCCTCGCCGAGCTGGGCTGGGCGTTCGTGTCCAGCGACTACCCGGGAATGGGCGCGGAGGGCGCCATGCCGTACCTCATCGGCCAGGGCGAGGGCCGGGCCGTCCTCGACGCGGCGCGCGCCGCCCGTCAGGTCGCGGGCGTCGAGTTCGACGGCCGGACCGTGGTCTGGGGGCACTCCCAGGGCGGGCACAGCGCGCTGTGGGCCGGACAGCTCGCGCCGTCGTACGCACCGGACCTCGACGTCGTCGGCACGGCGGCGCTGTCTCCCGCCAGCAACCCGCGGGCCATCGCCGACCGGGTGGTGGCGCGCCCGGGCGCGCCGGGCGCGAGCCTGGGCATCGCCTTCGTGACGCAGGCGTACGCCGACTACTACGCCGACCTCGCCCTCGCCGACGCCGCACCGCGCTCGGCGTGGACCCTGATCCGGGAGGCCGCGTCCCGCTGCACCGACGAGGGCGGCACGCTCGTCACCATCCTCACCGGCCTCTCGGTCGCCCGCGACACCCCGCTGGTCCGCCCGGGCGCACTCGACGGCCGGTTCGGCCGGCGCCTGGAGGAGAACATCCCGACCGGGCCGTGGGCGGCGCCGCTCTTCGTCGGCCAGGGCGAGCAGGACGAGGTCATCGCGTTCGGGATCAACCAGGACTACGTCGCGGACCTGTGCGCCCGGGGCGTCGACGTCGAGTTCCACGGCTACGCCGGCGGCACCCACGTGAGCGTGCTGAAGGCGGGTTCGCCGCTCGACGACGACGTCGTCGCCTGGACGCAGGACCGGCTCGCCGGACGGCCCTCGCAGCCGAACTGCGCTACCGCGCCGTGAGCTCGACGAGGCTGCGCCGCTGACGACCGTCGTCGTCGAAGTTCGCGGGGGCCAGCCACTGCTGGTGGGCGGCGCGGACGGTCGGCCACTCGGTGTCGATGACGGAGAACCAGTCCGTGTCGCGGTTGCGGCCCTGGGCGACCATGTGGTTGCGGAACCGGCCCTCCTCGACGAAGCCGAGTCGCCGCGCGGCCCGGCGCGACGGCTCGTTGCGGCTGTCGCACTTCCATTCGAAGCGCCGGTAGCCGAGGTCGTCGAACGCGTGGCGCATCAGCAGGTGGATGGCCTCGGTCGCGGCGCGGGTGCGCTGGAGCACCCGGCCGAAGAGGACGCCGCCCACCTCGACCTGGCCGTGGGCCGGCTCGATCCGGAGGTACGACGCGATGCCGGCCGCCGTGCCCGCCGCGTCGCCCTCCAGCGGGACGAGCGCGAAGGTCACCCACGCCGGGTCGTCGAGCTGCGCGGCGAGGTGCATCCACAGCTCCGGCAGCGACCGGGGACGCGGGATCGGCCGATAGGTCCACAGGTCCGCGTCGCCGTCGCCGCAGGTCGCCGCGAAGAGCTCGGCGTACCGGGCCGAGGTCAGTGGCTCGACGGTGACGTAGCGGCCCTCGAGCAGCACCGGCTCCGGTCGTGGCCGGGGCTCCCAGCCGGGCACCAGGTCGCCGACACGCTGGCCGTGCTCGTTGGTCGCTCCCATCGTGTCTCCCCTCACTGGTAGGACACGAACCGCACGCGCGGCCGGATCCGGTGGACCGCCTTCGCGCCCATGAGGTTCACGTCCTCGTCGTAGAACAGCTTGAAGCCCATCGCGAAGACGTCGGGGCGGGCGACGACCCGGTAGGTGTCGAGCTTCTGCCCGCGGGTGCCGAAGCCGTCGACGTGCTGCACGAGCTGCACGCCGTCGCGCGGCTCGATCCGGCCGATGTGACGCACCATCGAGGTGCGGAACTGATGGACGATGAACAGCTTCTCGGGCAGGTCGTGGGCGACGACGAGATCCGACAGCCAGGCGCTGGTCCGGTTGACCTCCGCCGCGCCGACGCCACCGATGACGCGCCCCGGCACCTGGTGGCGCCGCATCCGCCACTCCGGGTCGATGGCCAGCCCGACATGGGGCTCCTCGAGCGCCCACGACCATCGCCGCGCCACCGTCAGGAAGTCGGAGCGACCGGTCTGGATGTCGAGGACGAGCAGCGCGCCGAGCTCGCGGGCCGCGTCGACGTACCGGCGGACCTGCGCCGTGCGCACGTCATGGGTGAAGTCGCCGTCCTTGCCCGGGTGGGCGTCGGCGATGCTGACGATCAGCTCGAACACCGGGCGCACCGGCCGGCCCGGGCGCTCGAACGGGCGGGCCGCCCGCATCAGCCGCCGGAACGCCTTCCGCGGCGCGGACTCGCCGAGGACGCCGAGCGCCCCGGTGCCCGGCGTGCCGTAGTAGGCGACCAGCATCCCGCGGTCCGGGAGCACGCGCTCGCTGCGCCAGCGGGCCGTGCCCGTGGCGGGAGCCGGTTCGGCGTCCGGCTCCGCCTCCTGCGGGGACGCGGGTGCCGGCCCGGTCAGCAGCCGCAGCACGCCGGAGTCGTCACGGGAGCCGTGCCCGGGGTCGGTGAAGGCCGCCAGCAGCAGCGCCAGCGCCACGATGACGACCGCGGCCACGCGGTGCGGAGGAGTCACCAGCGCCCGCGCAGGTCGGCGTCGACAGCGGAGGTCACCGGGTCCGCCCCGTCCCGCACGAACACGGCGGTGATCGCGCCGCCGCGCTCGTCGTACGCGTCGCGGAGGGCCCGCCAGGCGGCGAGGTTCGGATGGTCGACCTCCGTGCAAGCGGTCGCGGGCGCCAGGGCGGTGATCGCCTCGCTCAGCTGCTGCGGACTCACCGCGAGGGTCGCGGTCGAGCCGTCGTGCTTGAGCACGGTGGCGAGCACGACGGCGGCCAGGCCGTGCCGACCGCCGGGGAGGTTCACGTGGCCGAGCTCGCCGTCGAGAGCGAGCGCGAAGGACAGCGGGTACGCCCAGTCGTCGATCTGCGCGGCGAGCCGCTCGCGGATCCGGCCGAGCCCGTCGAGCGTCGCCCACTCGTCGAGCGGGTCGTAGTCGTAGGCCGGCAGCCCGTCGATGCTCGTGCGGTTCTTGCGACGCCGGTAGTCGGCGGAGCCCTCGACCCCCTTGCGCCTGAAGTACCGCGGGAGGAGGTCGCGCTCGCCGGCGTAGTCCATGAGCGGGACACCGTAGCCGCAGGCGTCGGAGACGCGGTCGATGTCGACGACGATCACGGCCCGGGCGCCGGGCAGGTCGACGAAGTGGGCCGCGAGCCCGGCGTACCCCTCGTCGTAGCGCGTCACGACGCGACCGCGACCGTGGAAGCGGACGATATTCGGTGCGCCGTCGAAGGCGCAGAACATGACGACGATGCGCCCGTTCTCACGCAGGTGGGCGATGGTCTCGCTGCCGCTGCCCGACGTGTCGACCCAGGCGAAGGTGCGCTCGTCGAGCAGCCCGAACGTGCCGGGGATGCCGCGCGGAGAGACGTTGACGTGGCCGTCGCCGGCCATCGGCGCCGTCCCCACGAAGAAGACGTGCTGCCGCTCGACGAAGGCGCGCAGGCGTCCCTCGACCCGCTCGTACACCTTGCCCATGGCGCCCGATCAGGACCGGTCGGCCGGTCAGTCCGGGACGCGGCGGTAGGCGCCGTCGGAGGCGGCGGTCGCCATCGACGCGTAGGCCCGCAGCGCGGCCGAGACCGGGCGGTCGCGGTCGAGCGGCGTGTAGGGCTTGTCGCGCTTCTCCTGCAGCACCCGGCGCTCGGCGAGGACGTGGTCGTCGACGTCGAGGTGGATGCTGCGGTTGGGGATGTCGATCGAGATCGGGTCGCCGTCCTCGATCAGCGCGATCAGGCCGCCGCCTGCCGCCTCGGGTGAGATGTGCCCGATCGAGAGGCCGCTGGTGCCGCCGGAGAACCGGCCGTCGGTGATCAGCGCGCACTTCGCGCCCAGCCCGCGGCCCTTGAGGAAGGCCGTCGGGTACAGCATCTCCTGCATGCCGGGGCCGCCCTTGGGGCCCTCGTAGCGGATGACGACGACGTGGCCGGCTTCGACCTTCTTGCCGAGGATGCCCTCGACCGCGGCGTCCTGCGACTCGAAGACGATCGCGGTGCCGTGGAAGACCAGCGCCTCCTCGGCCACGCCGGCGGTCTTGACCACGCAACCGTCGACGGCGACGTTGCCGCTGAGGATGGCCAGGCCGCCGTCGGCGGAGTAGGCGTGCGCGAAGTCGCGGATGCAGCCCTCGGCGGCGTCGGTGTCGAGCTCGCCCCAGCGGTTCTCGGTGGAGAACGGCTCGGTCGTGCGCACGCCGCCCGGCGCCGCCTGGAACAGCTCGAGCGCCTCGGCCGAGGGGCTCTCGCCGCGGATGTCCCACGCGCCGAGCCAGGTGTCGAGGTCGGGCGCGTGCACCGCGTGGACGTTCTCGTGCAGCGCGCCGCCGCGGCGCAGCTCGCCGAGCAGGGCCGGGATGCCGCCGGCGCGGTGGACGTCCTCCATGTGGAACTTCGGGGAGTTCGGCGCGACCTTGGACAGGCACGGCACCCGGCGCGAGATCGCGTCGATGTCGTGGACGTTGAAGTCGAGCTCGGCCTCCCGGGCCGCGGCCAGCAGGTGCAGCACGGTGTTGGTCGAGCCGCCCATCGCGACGTCGAGCGCGACGGCGTTCTCGAACGCCTCCCGGGTGGCGATATTGCGCGGCAGGACCGACGCGTCGTCGTCCTCGTAGTAGCGGCGGCACAGGTCCATGACGACCCGGCCGGCCTCCTCGAACAGCGCCCGGCGCTTGGCGTGGGTGGCCAGGGTCGAGCCGTTGCCGGGCAGCGACAGCCCGATCGCCTCGGTGAGGCAGTTCATCGAGTTGGCGGTGAACATGCCCGAGCACGAGCCGCAGGTCGGGCAGGCGGACCGCTCGATCACGTCGAGCTGCTCGTCGCTGACCGCGTCGTTGGCCGAGGCCGACATGGCGTCGACCAGGTCGAGCTTGCTGTGCACGATCCCCTCGATCGCGACCGTCTTGCCGGCCTCCATCGGGCCGCCGGAGACGAACACGACCGGGATGTTGAGCCGCAGCGCGGCCAGCAGCATGCCGGGAGTGATCTTGTCGCAGTTGGAGATGCACACGATGGCGTCGGCACAGTGCGCCTGGACCATGTACTCCACCGCGTCCGCGATCAGCTCGCGGCTCGGCAGGGAGTAGAGCATGCCGCCGTGGCCCATCGCGATGCCGTCGTCGACGGCGATCGTGTTGAACTCCTTGGCGACGCCGCCGTTGGCCACCACCGACTCCGCCACGATCTTGCCGAGGTCACGCAGGTGCACGTGGCCGGGGACGAACTCGGTGAACGAGTTGGCGATGGCGATGATCGGCTTGCCGAAGTCCGAGTCGGTCATGCCGGTGGCGCGCCAGAGGGCGCGCGCGCCGGCCATGTTGCGGCCCGAGGTGGACGTCGCGGAACGGAGGGTGGGCATGGACCAAGGCTACGCCTGCCGGTCACACCGCCCGGGCCCATCTCAGTCCTCCGCGGGTCGGCTCAGGCGACGCCGACCTTGACCGACATGACGTCGGGCAGGTCCGCCGCGATCTGGCGCCAGCTCTCGCCGTCGTCGGCCGATGCCCAGACCGAGCCGTTGCGGGCACCGAAGTAGAGCCCGGCCGGGTCGTGGGAGTCGACGCACATGGCATCGCGCATGACGCCGACGTAGAACGCGTCGGGCAGGCCGGCGTCGTACGCCGTCCACGACTCGCCCGCGTCGTCGGATCGCCAGACCCGGGCCCGCGCCTCCGGCGGGTAGCGGCGGTCGCCACCGCCGAGGGGGAACACCCAGATGGTGTCGGGCCGGTGCGGGTGGACGACGATCGGGAACCCGAAGTCGCTGGGCAGGGCGTCGCCGATGGAGGTCCAGGAGCCGCCCTCGTCGTCGGAGCGGTAGACGCCGCCGTGGTTCTGCGCGTAGAGCCGCTCGGGGCGGGAGGGGTGGCGGGTGACCTTGTGGACGCACTGGCCGAACTCCGGGTAGCGCTGCTCCTCGGGAAGGAAGTCGGCGCGGATGCCCTGGTTGCGCGGTGCCCAGGAGGCTCCGCCGTCGGTGGTGCGGTAGACACCGCCGGTCGAGATCGCCACGGTCAGGGACGCCGGGTCGGTGGGGTGCGGGAGGAGGGTGTGGAACGCCTGGCCGCCGAAGCCCGCGCCCCACTCGGTGCGGTGCGGGTGGTTCCACAGCGCCTCCTCGAGCGCGAACGTGGCACCGCCGTCGCGGGAGGTGAAGACCGCGCCCGGCTCGGTGCCGGCGTGCAGCACGCCCTCGCCGGCGCCCGGCACGACCTGCCAGATGCGCTCGACGGTCGCGCCCGCTCCCTCGGGGAAGCGCACCGCCCCGTTGGGCGTCTCCTGCCAGGTCTCGCCGAGGTCGTCGGACCAGCGCAGCTGGGGGCCGAGCCAGCTCGACGAGGCGCCGGCGAACAGCCGGGGCGTGGCCCCGCGGGTGTCGACCAGGCAGGAGTAGACCTCCTCCATGTCGTGATGGGGGCCGGTGAACCGCCACTCCCCCCGGTCCTCCGAACGGCCCACCCAGAGCCCCTTGCGCGTCCCGACCATGAGGATCGTCGTCATCCCAGCCTCCGCTCGTCGTGCTCGTCTCCCTACTGTGACCCCGGCCACCGACAGAAGTCATCGCCCGAGCGGGTCGGATTCTTGAGTCCGTAGCCGCCACGGATGTAGTCGGGCCCGGAGGCGGGCGACGCTGGGGCCATGACGATGCTGGTGGCCACCCTGGTCCTCGTCCCCGACCGCAGCGACGAGGTGCTCGCCCGGCTGCGGGGCGAGGTGGCGCCCTGGCTGCGCCGGCTGCCCGGGTTCGTCACCAGCCGCTGGCTGCTGGCCACCGACCACGACCGCTGCACCGTGCTCGTGGAGCTGGCCGGGGCCGACGCGGTCCCGGCGCTCGAGGCGGCGCTACGCCCCGGTCTGCACGACACCGCCCGCTCGTGGTGGTGCGAGCGGCTCGAGACCGTCGAGGACCTCGGCCTCGCCGCCCGCCCGAGCATCACGCTGTGATCTGGCGCGAGCTCGTCGTCGCTTCGCTCCGCCGCGCTGCCGCGCACGCGGTCGAGTCCGGTGGATGGTCAGGATCGCGTGGCGGCAACACTGCCGGCTCGCGAAACGGCGCCTCCCTACGCCTCCGGTCGCTCGTCCCTCGCTCCCTGCGGCTTCGGGCCGGCTTCGTCCCGCGACGACCGGCCGCTCAGCCGGGGTCGGGCTCGGCGGCGTACCGGGCCAGCTCGCCCCGCTCGGCGCATCCCGTGCGCTGCAGCAGTCGGGCGACGTGGGTCTCGACGGTGCGCACCGACAGGTAGAGCCGGTCCGCGACCTGCTTGTTCTGCAGGCCCTCGGCGACCAGCTCGAGGACGTCGTACTCCCGAGCGGTCACCCCGAGCCGCTGGAGGTGCGCCGGCACCCGCTGCGCGCCGGCGGCCTTGCGCGGCACGGCGAAGCCCGCCTCGCGCATCGCCACCCGGCAGCCGGACGCCGCCTCCGTGAGGCCGTAGCCGACCAGGCCGTCGAGGCAGTGCCGGAACCACGGCTCCGGGGTCCCCCAGCCGTCGCGGGCGGCCGCGACCGCGACCAGCAGGCGCGCGTGGAGCTCGGGCCAGGGCTCGCGGCCCGGCAGTCCCCACTCGGCGTCGGCGAACACGCGCTCCGCCTCGGCCGGATCGCCCGCGCGACCGAGGGCGATCGCGTCGGCGTACCGCAGCGCGAAGGCGTTGTGGGGGCTGTTCGCCTGCGGACCGGTGCGCACCTCTTCACGGGCGGCGGAGCCGTCCCTGGTGAGCGCGGTCTCCAGCAGCGCCCAGAAGCCACGCAGGGAGAACGGCAGGCTCGGCGAGCGACGGTGGTACTCCATCGCCGTGGCGAGCTGGGACCGCGCCTCCTCGTACCGGCCGTGGGCGAGGGCGACGAAGGACCGGATGTGTCCCGGGACGCCGACCGCCCGCAGCGCCTCGTCCATCGGCAGTCCCGCGGCGACCGCCACATCGGCCTCCATCGCGTCGGCGCGACCGGCCAGCCCGTGCGTCGCGGCCCGCAGGAGGTACGCCGTCGCGAGGTCCGGCAGCCGCAGCCGGTCCATCATCGTGATCGCGTTGTCGATGGCGGCCAGGGCCTCGTCGAGCTCCAGGTAGCGGACCCGGACGAGGTTGAGCTCGATCTCGATCCGCGCGGCGGTCGCGATCGCACCGGCGTCGAGTGCGGCGCGCCGGGCCGCGACCAGGCGGTCCTCGGTCGGCCGTCGCGCGGCCAGGTCGAGCGAGCCGAGCGCGGCCAGCAGCCGACAGCGCCACAGCGGCAGGTCCTGGGCGTCCGCGAGCCGGTAGCCGGACTCGAACGCGTCCTCCGCGGCCACGAAGTCCCGGGCCCGCGCCGCGCGCCCCAGCACCTCCCAGGCCTCGCACGCGATCTCGGGCCGGTCCTCCCCGACGGCGGCGAGCGCGGCGGAGGCCCGCTCCGCCGCTGCCGCGTCGTCCTCCCGGCCCAAGGCGAGCCGGGCGGCGAGCACGTCCTCCTGGGCCGGGTCGTGGCCGGCCGCGCCCGCGAGCATCGCCTCCGCGTCGTCCCACTGACCGCCGGCCAGCAGGGCCCGCGCCAGGCGCAGGCGCACGGCGGCCAGCCGGCCGGGCTCGGCCGCCAGCTCGGCCGCCAACCGCTCCCCCGCCGCCAGCGCCCGCGGTACGTCGCCGGCGAGGGCGTGCACCTCGACCTCGGCCTCCCGCGCCCTGGTCTCGAGATCGCTGCCCGGCGGACTCCGGCGCAGCGCCCGGCCGATCGCGTCGCCGGCACTGACCAGCGCGCCCCGGCCGATGGCGTCGCGGGCCGTGTCCAGCCACAGCTCGACGGCGCGGGTGTCGTCGCCGGCGGCCTCGAACAGCTCGGCGAGCTGGTGGTGGTCCTCGGCGGCGAGCGCCTGGTCCGGCGTACGCTCGGCGAGCGCGGCGGCGAGCAGTCCCGCCAGCCGCGACCGCTCCGGCGCGAGGAGCCCCGACAGCACGGCTTCACGGGTCAGCGCATGACGGAACGCGAAGCGGTCGGGAGGCGCCGCGACGACCAGGCGCTGGTCCCGTAGCTCCCGCAGGGCCGCGGCGACCGTGCCGTCGGCGAGCCCGAGCGCGGTCGCGACCAGGCGCCAGTCGAAGTCGACGCCCAGCATGGCGGCGGCGGTCGCGACCTCGCGGGCCGCGGGACCGACCTCGGCGAGCCGGCCCTCGACGGAGCGGGCGAACGGACGCGGCACCATGACCGGCAGCGAACCGGCCAGCACCCACGTCCCGTCCCGCTCCGCCAGCACGCCCGCGTCGCCGAGGTCGGCGAGCATCTCCTCCACCAGCAGCGGGTAGCCCGCGCTGTAGCGCTGCAGCCAGCCGACGACGTCGGGCGGTGGCTCCGCTCCCAGACAGGCCCGGGCCACGGCGGCGACCTCGTCGTCGCCCATCGGGAGCAGGTCGACGACCTCCACGGAGCCCCGACGCGCCAGCTCGGTGACCAGCTCGCCGGCCGCCGGCGACTCGTGGAGCCGGCTGGTGGCCACGACGAGGAGCGGGACCTCGCGGGTGTGGTCGCCGAGGTACTCCACCAGCGCCAGGGTCTCCGGATCCGCCCAGTGCAGGTCCTCGATGACGAGCACCATCCCCTGCGCGGGAACGGCCTGCGCCAGGCGCAGGATGCCCTCCCCGAGCAGCATGACCGAGGACGTGCCGTCGGACGCGACCGGGCCGAGCTGGGGGGCGAGCCGGGCGAGCGTGGGGAGGTACGGCGCCAGCAGCCGGTCGTCCGGGACCTCGTGGGTGCGCAACCAGGAGAGCAGCGCCTCACTGAGCGGGCGCAGCGGGGTCGGGGTACCGGACGGGACGGCGCGGCCCGACAGCACCTCGCGGCCCAGCTCGCCCGCGGCGGTCGCCACCGCGGCCGCCAGCCGGGACTTCCCGATGCCGGGGTCGCCGCGCACCACCCAGAGCCCGCCCCGGCCGTCCGCGAGACCGTCCACGGCCGCGCCGAGGCGCGCCCGCTCGACGGTCCGAGACACGAGCACCGGCGAACGCACGTCGGCATCGTAGAGCGCCCCGTCCGGCATCGGCTCGGTAGTCGCCCCGTCGTTGACTCCGTAGTCCGCTCCGTGGCGCGGGCCCTTGGTTCGGTGGTGCGTGCGGATGTGAGCACCCCCGCCCGCCGACGAGGCTGATGTCACCAGCTCGACAGGGCGGGCGAGAGATCCCGGAGAGAAACCCGGGAAGTTCCTGCAAGGTCCTCCCGGCCCGCCGCTCCTACCCCCGTCGAACAACGCCAACCGGGCCCGCGGCCCACCCTCCACGAAAGGCATCACCATGCGCACCCAGCTTCTCGGACTGACGACGGCGGCCCTCGCCGTCGGCACCCTCGCCCTCGGCGTCGCCACCCCGGCCCAGGCCGTGGGCGGCATCGACGGCGGCAACATCAGCGGCTCCGGCGACGTACCCAACTCCGTCGACGTCGCCGCCTTCGGCTCCGGTGACGCCGTCGCCGCCTGGGCCCGCGAGGTCCCCGGCGGCACCAAGGTGTACGCCGCCGTCGCCACCGACGGCGTCTGGGGCGCGGCGAAGTCGGTCACGGCCGCTCCCGTCGTCAACGCCCACGACGTCCACGTCGCCGCCAACGACCAGGGCGACGCGGTCGTCGTGTGGACGCAGACGCTCCTCGGCGAGGACCGGGTGCGCGGCTCGCGGCTGCTGGCCAACGGCACCTGGGACGGGTCGGCGCCGCTGAGCGGAGACTTCGACACCATCAACGGCACGGACCTCGCCATGGACGGCGCCGGTCGGGTCCACGTCGCCTACGCGGCCGAGGACCAGGGAGTCGACCGCGTGCAGGCCGCGCTGTGGACCAAGAGCGCTCCGCCGGTCTACGACGACTTCGGCACCCACGCCTACGAGCCGTCCATCGCCACCAACCCGGCCGGGGACGTCCTGCTCGCCTACTACACCGATGCCGGCGGCAAGGACAAGATCATGGTCACCCGCCGCAACGCCTCGGTCGGCTGGCTGGGCCCCCAGGCGATCTCCTGGCTCGGCAACACGACCACCGACACCGACGTCGCGGTGGCCGACGACGGCCGGGGCGCCGTGATGATGGGCGGGATCGAGGCCGCCAAGGTCCGCGCGCTCGTGACCCGGGTCGACGCCTCCGGCGGCCTCGGCGCCATCGAGCTCGTCTCGCCGACCGGCGTCGGCACCTCCTACCGCCACCTGGACGTCAGCCCCAACGGCACCATGCAGGCGACCTGGACCGCCTTCGAGAACGGCGAGACCTACGTCATCCGCGCCGCCGTGGCCAAGCCCAACCAGGGCTTCGGCGCGGACTCCCTGGTCGAGTCCGGCACCTACACCACCCAGGAGCACGTGAGCCTGGTCTCCGACCGCGGCGCCCAGGTCGTCGTCCACAACGACGAGGACGACCTCACCCTGCGGCACCGGACCAACCCGGTCCTGCCCTTCAACGGGTACGACGCCGGGGCCACCAACGGCGCCTTCGCCGCCGACATGGACCGCGAGGGCAATGCGGTCGCCGCCGGCATCGTCGAGAACGGCTTCTCGTCGTACGTCGAGGCGGACTTCCTCGACATCGCCGGCCCGACCGGTCAGGTGACCGCACCCGGCGCCCAGGCCGCGGCACCCGGCTTCGACGTCGCGTGGCAGGTCACCGACGCTCTGTCCGGCGTGAAGAGCACCGACGTCATGGTCCGCTCGGCCGCGTGGAACGGCGGCTTCGGCGCCCAGCAGGTGATCGCGAACAACGTGACGACCTCCACGCAGCACTTCGCCGGCGACTTCGGCGGCACCTACTGCTTCGAGGTCCAGGGCATCGACAAGGCCAACAACCTCGGCCTCCGCTCCGGCGAGCGCTGCACGACCGTCCCGCTCGACGACACCGCCCTGACCGGCAAGAAGTGGAAGCGCACCGCCCAGGCCGGCGCGTTCAACGACACCGCCACCACCGCCAAGAAGAAGGGCCGCAAGCTCGTCGTCGGCGGCGTCCAGGCCCGCCACCTCGCGCTGATGGTCACCAAGGCCAAGAAGGGCGGCAAGATCAAGGTCACCTGGAACGGCACCCTGCTGAAGAAGGTCAGCCTCAAGGGCACCGGCCGGTCCACCGTCCCCCTCGCCGACTTCGCCGGCGTCCAGGGCGGCACGCTCAAGATCAAGGTGATCAGCAAGGACGGCCGCAAGGTCACCATCGACGGCCTCGTCGCCGCCAAGTAGCCCACCCGCCCGGGGAGGGCCCGAACCGCCGATCCGTGGGGAGATCGGCGGTTCGTGGCGTTCGGGGACCGGCGGTCCAGGGTTAGCGTGTGCCCGTGCACCCGACCCCCCGCCACGGCCCGTCGCTGGGCGTGGCGGTCGGCCTGGTGGTGCTCGGGATCGCATCGGTCCAGCTCGGCGCCGGGTTCGCCAAGCTGCTCTTCGACGACCTCGCGCCCAACGGCGTGGTGTGGCTGCGGCTGGCGACCAGCGCGGCCGTGCTGCTCCTCTGGGCCCGCCCCCGGCTGCGGGGACGCAGCCGGGAGGACTGGCTGGTCGCGGCACGGTACGGCGCCTGTCTCGGCGCGATGAACTGGGGCATCTACCAGTCCTTCTCGCGGATCCCGATCGGCGTCGCGGTGACCATCGAGTTCATCGGGCCGCTGCTGCTCGCGGCCTTCGGGTTCCGCCGACCTCGCGACCTCGGCTGGGTCGCGCTGGCGGCGCTCGGCGTGCTCCTGCTCGGCTTCGAGCGCGGTCACCTCGACCCCGTCGGCGTCGCGTACGCCGTCCTCGCCGGGGCGGCCTGGGCCGGCTACATCCTGTCCAGCGCCGCGACCGGCCGGCGGTGGGAGGGCATCGACGGACTCGGCGTCGCCAGCCTCGTCGCCGTCGTCCTGCTGACGCCGCTGCTGCTCACGGTCGACACGTCCGACCTGGCCGACCAGCGGGTCCTCCTGCTCGGCGCGGCCGTCGGGCTGCTCAGCTCCGTCGTGCCGTACAGCGCGGAGCTCGCCGCCCTGCGCACCCTGCCCGCGGCGACCTTCGGGGTGCTGATGAGCCTGGAGCCGGCGGCCGCCGCGCTCGCG
Organism: Nocardioides segetis; assembly: GCF_051390595.1. Classification (NCBI taxonomy): domain Bacteria; kingdom Bacillati; phylum Actinomycetota; class Actinomycetes; order Propionibacteriales; family Nocardioidaceae; genus Nocardioides; species Nocardioides segetis. Next base: position 203,458 of record NZ_JBNINR010000004.1, read on the forward strand.
GGGCTCACCGTCGTCGGGGAGGCGCTCGCGCCGGTGCAGTGGGCCGCGATCGGGTGCGTCGTCGTCGCCAGCGTCGGCGCGACCCGCGCCACCCGGACCGCGGTTCACCCGGATGTCACCCCGACGTGACCTACGCCTCGACTTCGGGGCGTAGCGTCGAGACCTCCCGTCCCCCATCCGGAGCCGAGGCCCGATGTCCCTGCCTCCCCACCCCCTGACCCGATCCGTCGCCCGCCCCGTCGCCCGACCCGTCGCCCGCCTCGCCCACGCGTGGTCCGTCGCCCTCCAGCAACGGGCCCGCCGCAACGCCATGGTCGCGCTCACCGCGTGCACCCGGCGGCGCGCCGAGCGTGAGGAGGTCGCGGCCTTCCTCGCCGACCGGGCCCGGGCCCGCCGTACCCCCGCGCCGCTCGGTTCCGTCTCGCTGCACGCCTGACCCGCGGGGCCACCGCTCCGGGGTCCGGCAGAATCGGCCCCATGTCGACCTCCGCTCCCCGGCCCGAGCAGCGCGTTCGGTCCGCGTCGATCGCCTTCCGCGACATCCTGTCCGACGACGGGACCCACGTCCGCGCCTGGACCAACGACCCCGACGGGGCGATCGACGGTCCCACGGTCGTGCTCTGCAACGGGCTCGGCACCAATCCCCACCTGTGGCCGTGGCTGCTCGACCCCGACTGTGGCGTGCGCGTCGTGTCGTGGAACCACCGCGGCGTCGGCGGGTCGGAGCGGCCGGCGGACCCGAAGCACGTGGAGATCGAGCACTTCGTCCAGGACGGCCTCTCCGTCATGGACCACTTCGGGGTCGACAGCGCGGTCCTCATGGGCTGGTCGATGGGGGTGAACACCGCGTTCGAGCTGACCTACCGTCATCCGGAGCGGGTGCGGGGCATCTTCGCGATGTGCGGTGTGCCCGGTGACACCTTCGCGACCATGCTCGGCCCCCTGCACCTGCCACGGCTGCTGGCGCGCGCGGTCACGGTCAACGCGTGCCGCGTCGCCAAGTACGCGGGCTGGGCGGTCAACCCCCTCGTCCGCCGGCTCCCCGTGAACGCCACCACCCTCGCGCTGCTGGGACGCACCGGCTTCATGTTCCGGGTTCCCGACCCCGAGGCCGCCGCGGTCGGCCTGCGGGAGTTCCTCACCACGCCGGTCGACTGGTACGCCCACCTCGCGATCAGCACCTCACGGCATCCCCGCGTGCGGCTGAGCCGGATCGAGGTGCCGACCATGTTCGTGGCGGCGACCTGGGACGTCTTGGCAGGCGCTCGCGACATGGCCAGCGCCTCGCGACGCCTGGCCGCCAGCGGCAAGGACAGCAGGTACGTCGAGCTGCGGGGCTCGCACTTCGTGCAGCTGGAGCAGCCCGAGCGGGTGCACGGCCTGCTGCTCGAGTTCCTGGGCGGTCTCTCGTGAGGCCCGCCTCTGCCCGCGTCGCGGCCGGCGTCGCGACGCTGGCGCTCGTCGCCGCGGGCTGCGGCCAGGGCGGCAACGTGAGCACCGTCGACGTACGCGGCACGGCGACCGCGGCACCGACCGGTTCCGTCGTCGACGGCGAGGTGATCTTCACCATCGACGGCGTCCCGGACGTCGTCGCGACGATCGCGACCGGTCTCGCGACGCCCTGGGGCCTCGACTTCCTCCCCGACGGCCGCGGCGTGGTCACCGAGCGTGACAGCGGCCGGGTGCTGCTCGTGACCGCTCCGCAGGTCCCCGGTCACGGCTCGACCACCGACGAGGAGGGCGAGGTCGTCGTGGTCGGCCGGATCCCGGAGACCGCTCCCGGTGGCGAGGCCGGCCTCCTCGGCGTCGCCGTCTCCCCCACCTTCGCCACCGACGGTCTCCTCTACTTCTACGTCACCACCGACGACGACAACCGCGTCGTGCGCGCGAAGCTCGACGGCGAGCGGCTCGGGCCGACCGAGCCGATCCTGACCGGCATCCCCGACGGACGGATCCACGACGGCGGCCGGCTGGCCTTCGGTCCCGACGGCTTCCTCTACGTGTCCACCGGCGAGATCGGCGACGACCAGCTCGCACGCGACCGGGCGTCGATGGCCGGCAAGATCCTGCGGATCACCGCCGACGGCGAGCCGGCACCCGGCAACCCGTTCGGGGACGCGGTGTGGTCCTGGGGCCATCGCAACGTCCAGGGCCTCGCCTTCGACGACAAGGGGCTGCTGTGGGCCTCGGAGTTCGGCGACAGCGAGGCCGACGAGCTCAACCGGATCGTGCCGGGCCAGGACTACGGCTGGCCGGTCGTGGAGGGCACCGGCGGCCCGGCGAAGTACACGCAGCCCGAGCTGACCTGGTCCACCGACGAGGCCTCGCCCTCCGGTCTCGCCTACGCCGGGGGCTACCTGTGGATGGCCGCGCTCAACGGCGAGCGGCTGTGGCGGATCAAGGTCGCCGACGGCCAGGTGAGCGATCCCACGGCGTACTTCTCCGGGAAGGGCGGCACCGGGGATCACGGGCGGCTGCGGACCGTCGTCCGGGCGCCCGACGGCCGGCTCTGGCTGACCACGAGCAACGAGGACGGCCGGGGCGACCCGGCCGCCGACGACGACCGGATCCTCCTCATCGAGCCGTAGGGCGGTTTACCCCCGATCGGTCGGGGAAGGTAGCCCTCCGACTCACCCCTGGCCGACCCGGGAGCTCCTTGTCCCGTGGTCGGTCTCTACCGACGAAGGAGCTCCATCATGCGTAGGCTCGTCTCCGCTGGCGTCGTCGCGATCACCGCGCTCGCGCTCGCCACGCCGGCCCTGACGTCCACCGCCGCCGCGGCGCCCGGCACCGACGGCCCGGTCGTGGCCGCGAAGGTCAAGGCCGGCAACAAGATCAAGGTCAAGAAGTCCGCCGCAGGCGTGCAGCCCGGCATCAGCAAGCTGGTCCTCACCGCGTCGAACCTGCGCGGCTCCGGCAAGGTCAAGTTCACCGTCACCGGCGACAACGGCGTCACGCTCAAGGGCAAGGCCAAGGCCAAGAAGGGCAAGGCCAAGTACACCGTCCCGGCCCTCGGCACCGGTCACTACAAGGTGAAGGTCAAGTTCAAGAAGCAGAAGGGCAAGACCAAGTTCGAGGTCTACGACTCGGCCCTGACGCTCAACACCACCGCACTGACCTGCTCGATCAGCAACTCCAGCAACCGCACGAAGCTGTCCGGCAACGTCAAGTACCGGGGCGCTCCGGCCACCGGTGGCTACGTCGACATCTACAAGGACGGCAACATCGCCGGCGGCTCGCAGTCCCCGTCGTACCTCGCCATGGCGAGCGTCAACAACGGAGCCTTCGACTTCAGCACGACCGTCTGCAGCCGGGTCATCTCCGGCACCACCACGATCCCCAAGGGAGTTGCGAACCAGTCGTACACCTACCAGGCGTACTACACCAAGGACTCCGGCTTCGACGACTACTTCTCGTCGAACCTCATCACGGTGACCGTCGTCCCCTGATCGACGCCTCTCGGCTTCACCGGATCCACACCGACGGCCCGGTCCCCTCGCGGGGCCGGGCCGTCGGCGTCCGTCAGCGGGGCGCGGTCTCCGGCGCGATCCGGGCACGGCGGGCGGCGCGGCGCAGCGTGACGAGCACGGCCGGGCCCAGCAGCACGATGGCGAGGGCGTTGGTGATCGCCCGGCCCGTGTCCCACCCGCCGGTCGAGGTCAGCAGCGTGTAGACGACGAAGTGGTGCAGGTTGTCGAGCAGCGGGGCTCCCGGGACGTAGGAGAGCTCGGTGGAGTCCTGTCCGGGGATCTGCAGGCCCGCCATGAACGGCCAGCCCTGGAGGTTCATCAGCAGGCCGTAGAGATAGGCCGAGACCACGCCGTACGCCGCGAGCAGGGCGATCTCGCCGCGCCCCCGGATCCGGCGCGGCAGCAGGCCGGCGCCCATCCCCACCCAGGCGGCCACGAGCATCTGGAAGGGCAGCCACGGGCCGACCCCGGCCGTCATCAGCGCCGAGGCGAACAGCGAGGTGCACCCGAGCACGAACCCGAAGCCCGCGCCGAACACCCGGCCGCCGAGGATCAGCAGGAAGAACACCAGCTCCAGGCCCGCCGTGCCGGCGCTGGCCAGCCGCAGCACGGCGTTGACCGCGCTGAGGACGCCGAGCACCGCGAGCACCCGCGCGTCCATGCCGCCCTCGCTCATCTCGGCCAGGACGACACCGAGGATCACGGGCAGCAGCAGGAGGAACAGGAAGGGCGGATCGACCCGCTCGGTGTCGGGTCCGACGTCCAGCAGCAGCGGCCAGGCCAGCATGAGCAGCCCGATCACCGAGGCGATGGCGAGCACCGCGCCCGAGCGCAGCCGGAGCGGCACCGCGGCCGGGCGGCGCCGTTCGGCGGGCCCGTTCACGACGGGACGCCCGCGGCCCCGGCGGCCAGCCGCTCGGCGACGTCGTCGACGGACAGCCAGCCGGTGCCGAGGACCTTGGTGACCTGCGGCGCGAAGGCGGGCGACTCCGAGACGCCGCGGTCGACCGGCCCCGCGGAGACGACCTCGCCCTCGGCGAGCACCACCAGATCGTCGGCCGCCTGGGCGACGAACTCGACGTCGTGGGTCGCAACGAGGACCGCGCGCCGGGCACCGGGATCGCGCGCGAGCTCGCGGAGGAGACCGGCGAGCGCCCGCTTGGCCGGGTAGTCGAGGCCACGGGTCGGCTCGTCGAGCAGGAGCACGGGTGGGCGCGCCGTCAGCACGATCGCCACGGCCAGCGCGAGCCGCTGGCCCTCCGAGAGATCGCGCGGGTGCTGTCCCGGGTCGATGCCGGGGGCCAGGCGGTCGAGCAGGTCGCGACAGGTCCCGACCGGCGCGCCGGCGGACCCGTCGGCCGCGTCGCACTCGGCGGCGACGGTCTCGAGGTAGAGCAGGTCCGCGGGGCTCTGCGGCACCAGTCCGGTCGTCGACCGCCTCTCCTCGGGCCGGAGGCCGGACGGGTCGGCACCGGCCACCCGCACCGTGCCGGAGCCGGCCGCGTGCCGCCCCTGGAGCGCCCACAGCAGCGTCGACTTGCCGGCGCCATTGCGGCCCATGAGAGCGGTGACCGAGCCGGGCCGCAACGCGAGGTCGACCTCCCGCAGCACCGGCGTGCGGCCGTGGGCCAGCACCAGCCGTCGCACGTCCACCACGGGATCGGCCGGCGCGGGACGCCCCCGGTGCGGCGGCTCCCCCAGGCGCGAGCGCAGCTCGGGCGCTCGTCGCCGGGCGTCGCGGACCGTGAGCGGCAGGGGCTGCCAGCCGGCCAGCCGGCCCAGCTCGACGATCGGCGGCGCGATCGGGGCGTCACGGAGGACCTCCGCCGGGTCGCCGACCCGGATCGTGCCGCGCCGCGCGGGATCGCCGCCGAGCAGGCAGAGCCGGTCGGCGAAGGGCACGACGCGCTCGAGCCGGTGCTCGGCGACCAGGACCGAGACGCCGAGGTCGTGGACCAGGCGGGTCAGCGTCGCCAGCACGTCCTCCGCGGCCGTCGGGTCGAGCGCCGAGGTGGGCTCGTCGAGCACCAGCAGCCGGGGGTGGGTGGTCAGCACGGCGCCGATCGCCACCCGCTGCTGCTGGCCGCCCGAGAGGGTGCGCAGGTCGCGGTACCTCAGGTCGGCGATGCCCAGCAGGTCGAGCGTCTCCTCGACGCGCCGGCGCATCGTCGCCGCCGGCAGGCCGAGCTGCTCCATGCCGAACGCCAGCTCCTCCTCCACGGTATCGGTGACGAACCAGGCCGCGGGGTTCTGGCCGACGTAGCCGATGGCGTGGGCGCGCTCGCGCGCCGGCCGCTCGATGATGCTGAGGCCGTCGAGGAGCACGTCCCCGGTCAACGTGCCGCCGGTGTAGGACGGAACCAGTCCCGCCACGACCCCGAGCAGGGTGGACTTGCCGACCCCGGTCGGACCGGCGAGGACGACGAGCTCACCGTCCGCCACCGACAGGTCGATGCCGTCGAGGACGGTGGCGGGTCGGCCGGCGTCGCCGGCGTCGGGAGCGTCCACGGCGTCGTAGGTCAGGGTGATCCCGCGCAGCTCGAGCATCAGGCGGCCACCTCCTCGCGACGCTGGACGGTGACCGGGAGCGGGGCCGTCCAGACCGGGAGCACGGCGACGAGGGCGGCCGCGAGCGCGGTCAGGGTGACCTCGGGGACGACGAGGACGCCGGGATGCGCGACCTGCGGGTCCCAGCGCCACACCGCCCACGTCCCCGCGCCGGCGGCGACCCCGGACGCCGCGACGAGGACCTCGGGCAGCCGCCAGCGGTCGGGACGGTAGCGGGTGCGGCGTACGCGGCGACCGGCGAGGGCGAAGCCGCCCAGGGCGACGAGCGTCCCGACGGCGAGCATCGGGAGCGCGAGCACGCGCGGCGCGGTGCTGTCGAGGAAGGCGTAGACGCCGACGCAGACGCCGAGCAGCCCGGCGATGATCAGCGCGCCGGTGCCACGCCGCTGCGCCGCGGTCAGCTCGCCGGCGCGGCCGTAGCCACGCGCGTCCATCCCGGCGGCCAGCGCGAGCGAGCGGTCGAAGGAGTCCTCGAGGATCGGGACCAGCAGCCGCCGCACGCCGCGGACCCGCCGGAAGCGGCCCTCCGGTCCCCCGCGGAGCTGTTGCGCGGCTCGCACCCGACGGGCGCTGTCGGCCAGCTGGGGGACGACGCTGATCGCGACGGTCATCGCCGTACCGATCTCGTAGAGCGCCGGCGGCAGCGACTTCATCAACCGCTTCGGGTTGGCCAGGGCGTTGGCGGCGCCGACCGCGATGAGCAGCGTCGCGAGGCGCAGGCCCTCGTACGTCGCGGCGAGCAGCTCCTCGCGGGTGAACGGGCCGAGCAGCGAGATGCCCGCGGCCCAGTCCGGCAGCGGGATCGTCGGCAGCGTGAGGAGGACGTGGCCGGGCACGTCTCCTCCGAGCAGGATCCGGAACAGGATCCGGACCACGACCACGATCGCGCCGAGCCAGACGTAGAGACGGAAGGAGCGCGCCCACGGCTGGTCGGAGCGGCAGGTCAGCACGACCAGGGTGATGACACCGAGCAGGACGAGCAGGAGGAGGGGGTTCGTGGTGCAGGAGGCAGCCACCGCGAGCCCCACCGCCCACGCCCACCAGGCCACGGGATGCAGGTCCCGCGCCAGCCTCATCGCCCGGCCCGCATCACTCAGCTCCGACGGTTGCGGAGGACGGGGACGGCACCCGCCGCGCCCAGCACCACGACGACCAGGCCGATGCCCAGCCACGCCGGGAACCCACCGCCGTCGCCCTCGCGGTCGGCCTCGGCGGAGGTCGCCTCGGGGCCGTCGGTGATCTCGTCGATCGACGGTACGTCGCTGCTGGCGCTCGTGCTCGGCACCTCGGTCGGCGCCGCGGACGTGGGCGTCTGCGTCGGTGTCGGCGTCGCCGTCGGGTCGGACGCGGGCGGGGTCTCGGACGGGCTCGTGGACGGGCCCGCGGAGGTCGGACCGTCCGGCTTCGGGGCGGCGGGCTTCGACGTCGTGGACGGCTTCTTCTTGCCGCCGCCTCCCGTCCCACTCCCACCGGCGGCTCCGGACGACGTCGGGGCCGGTGTCGGCTTCGTCTCGACGACACGGGGCGTGGGCGCGACGTCCGGCGGCGCCGCGCGGCCGGCGCCCTGGTGCCACGAGAACGCGACGTAGCCGCCGTCGGGGACGGTGAGGCCACCAACGCCTCGACTGGCGTACGTCCAGCTGCCCGACCGTCCGTCGGACCACCACAGGCTCCAGTAGGCGTCGGTCTCGGTGCAGTCGCCGTCGGACGGATTGCCGTTGACCTTGCACACGAAGCCGCTCATCCCGGCCGCCTGGCTGTACTCGATCCGGTAGCCGGCGTCGGCGAAGTTGCTCGCGGCATAGCCGCCGCCGTCCGCGTCACAGCCGGCGCTGATCCCCGCGCCGAGCTGGTTGGAGTCGACGACGACGGTGATGCCCTTCGCGCCTCCGCAGGCCGCGGCACTGGCGCCGCTCTGGGGAAGCAGCACGGCGGTGGCCGCGACGAGGATCGTCGCGGCCACCGCTCGCGATGCGCTGCCGAGGGTCATCAGCGGACCCGGGTCGTGGCCTTGCCCTTGCGGTCGGGGAACGCGCCGACCACCTTGACCTTGGCCTTGCCCTTCTTCTTCACCTTGACCTTGACCTTGGCGACGCCCTGGGCGTTCGCCGTGGCGGTCGCGCTCTTCTTGCCGACCTTGACCGTGACCGGCTCGCCGGCCGCGAGCCCCTTGACCTTGATCGTGACCTTCTTCTTGGCCTTGACGATCGCCGGGACCTTGACCTTGAGCTTGGTGGCGTCGAGGGCCTTGAGGGTCGACGTCGTGGTGCCGCCGAGGTAGGTCAGCGTGACGGCGTGGTCCGCAGTGCCGGCCGGGATCGGGAACGACGCGCTGGCCGGCGCCGTGAGCCGCTGGGCCGTGCCCAGGCCGGTCACGCAGACCTGCTGGCCCGCGCGGGTGCCCTGGAGCGCGACGGCGGCCGTCGTCCCTGCGTCGACGAAGGTCGGCAGGCTCGGCTGCGCCGGCGCGAGATAGGCCAGGCCAGCCAGCGCCTGGGCACTGGCGAGCTGCCACTCACCGGCGATCGGGCCGGGAGCGATCGCACCGGCGTCCACGGCCTCCTTCATCGAGGAGGTGGAGTAGGACACCGCGCCGTGCTCCGTGTCGATCCCGCGCCCTCCACACCCGGGAAGGGCGACCACCTGGTGCCCTGCGATCCAGGCTGCAGACTTGGCGGCCGCAGCCGTCTCGCCCGCGACGCCCAGGGCCCACGCGGCCACGCCCGTGGTGTTGGCGTTGTCGGGCGTGTAGTAGGGGTCGCTCTTGTCGCCGCTGTCGCCGAGACCTCCGTCGGCGGCCTGCTTGGTCTTGAGGAAGTCGACGGCCTTGCTGACCGAGGTCACGATCGCTGGGGTCGCGTCGACGGAGCGCAGCGCGATCACGCTGTAGGCCGTGTAGTCGACGTCCGGGAAGGCACAGTCGAAGGACCAGTAGCCACCGGCGCACTGGGTCGCGGTGAGCGCGCTGGCCGCGGTAGGCGCCTCGGCATTGCCCAGCGCGTCGAGGGCGAGCACTGCCCAGACCTGGCTGTAGACGCTGCCGCCGTCGATCTCGCCGGTCGCGTCGTCAACGGCGGAGGCCGTCGCCTCAGCAAGGTCGAGCCCGCCCGCGTTCGTGGCGTCGCCGCCGGCGGCGGTGACGAAGTAGGCGGCCTTCGCCTTCCGGCCGTCGGTGTTGGCCCAGGCAGCGACACCGTCGTCCACGCCGTCGCGCAGGGCGGCCAACCGAGCGGGAGTGGCCGTGCCGGTCGCCAGCAGGCTGAGTCCGTAGTCGATGGTGGTGCCGACGTCGCCGCCGATCAGGCCGTTCTGGAGCTCGGACTCGAGCCAGGCGGCCACGGCCTGCGCCTCGGCGTTGGCTGGTGCGGCGTGCGCGGCCGGCGCGGGCGCGACGGCCATCAGGCCACCGGCGACGACGGCACCTCCGGCGACGGCGGCGATCGCGCGGTGGACGAGGGAACGAGTGGACATGTGGGGCCTTCCCGCTGCAGACGGCGGGCGGGCCCAGATCTCCTGTGCCGCTGACCCGCTGCTCTCCACGACAGCGTTGTGTCAGGACGCGCCACGGCGGGTGCTCCGGCTCACCGCTCCCGGAGGAGCGGTCCACGGTTGCGGGTCAGCGCCGGGATTCGACCGGCTTCCCCCGCCACGGGCGTGTTCTCGATGTGTCCTGCGGAGTCTAGCTCCGGGGCTCCGGGTCGTCGTCATCGGGAACCACCGCCAGGCCGAGGGAGCGGGCGGCGGCGCGCAGCGGGCCGTCGAAGGTGGCGACAGCGGCGCCCGACTGCTGTGCGGTCAGGAGCACACAGCAGTCGGGGATCGTCAGACGGGTCGTCAGGCGAAGGTGGGCGAGACGGGTCGCGGCGTCCGCCGGGAAGGCGACTTCTGTGACGCCGATCGCCGACAGGCCTCGCATGAACTCCTCGGCCCGCGCCTGTTTCGCCGGACCGACGAGAGCCTCGGCGAGATTCAACGTCCCGATGACCAGCGGTCGGTCGCCGCGACGGGCCACGAGTCCCTTGGCCACGCTGTGATGGGGATCGTTCGCGTCACCGACAGCGATCAGCACGTTCGCGTCGAGAGCGATCATTCCCGCCAGCCCTCACGGATCTCCTCGAGATATCCCGGCCAGTAGACCCCGGTGAAGGAGCCGGCGAAGTCATCGAGCGCCTGCCGGCGCGCCAGGGATGCTTCGTCGAGTTCGACCTCGATGGCGTGGAAACCCACCTCGACCAGATGGGTCAGCAGCCGGGCCGGCCGGTCCCTGTCCTCCGGCCACTTCCGCGCGGCCGCATCGAGCGCAGCGGTGACCGCGTCGGTCTCCGTGATCGCATGGCGCGGCCGGCTGGTGGGCATGCGCCAAGTGTAACACCGCAGCCGCGGTGTCACACCTGGCGAGGGAGCCCTCCGGCGGGAGTCAGGAGAGCTTCTCGAGCACCAGCTCGCGGACCCGGCCGGCGTCGGCCTGGCCGCGCATCTCCTTCATGACCGCCCCGATCAGCGCGCCCGCCGCGGCGACCTTGCCGTCGCGGATCTTGTCGGCGATGTCCGGGTTCTCGGCGATCGCCTTGTCGACCGCCGCCGACAGCGCGCCGTCGTCGGAGACCACGGCGAGCCCCCGGGCGGCGATGATCTCCTCGGGTGTGCCCTCGCCGGCGAGCAGGCCGTCGAAGACCTGGCGGGCCAGCTTGTCGTTGATCGTCTTCGCGTCGACGAGCGCCTGGACGGCGGCCACCTGGGCCGGTGTCACGGCGAGCTCGCCGAGCTCGACGCCCGCGTCGTTGGCGCGACGGGCGAGCTCGGTGAGCCACCACTTCCGGGCCGCCTGGGGCGTGGCACCCGCCGCGACGGTCTGCTCGACGAGGTCGAGCGCGCCGGCGCCGACGGTGTCGCGCATCTCCAGGTCGGTGAAGGACCACTCCTCCTGCAGCCGGGCCCGCTTCTGGGTGGGGTTCTCGGGCAGCGTCGCGCGCAGTTCCTCGACCCACTCCCGCGACGGCGCCACCGGCACCAGGTCGGGCTCGGGGAAGTAGCGGTAGTCCTCGGCGTCGGACTTCTCCCGCCCCGAGGAGGTCGAGCCGTCGTCCTCGTGGAAGTGCCGGGTCTCCTGGAGGACGGCTCCGCCGGCGTCGAGGATGCCCGCGTGCCGCGACATCTCGAAGCGGACCGCGCGCTCGACCGAGCGCAGCGAGTTGACGTTCTTCGTCTCGCTGCGGGTGCCGAGCTTCGCCTCGCCCTTGGGCGCGAGCGAGAGGTTGACGTCGGCCCGGATCGAGCCCTGGTCCATCCGGGCGTCCGAGACGCCGAGCGCGACGATGAGGTCGCGGAGCTGGGCGACGTACGCACGGGCCACCGCCGGCGCCTTCTCGGCGGGCACCAGGATCGGGCGGGTGACGATCTCGATCAGCGGGATGCCCGCGCGGTTGTAGTCGACGAGCGAGTAGTCGGCGCCGTGGATGCGACCGGTCGCGCCACCGACGTGGGTCGACTTGCCGGTGTCCTCCTCCATGTGGGCGCGCTCGATCTCCACCCGGAAGGTCTCGACCTCGCCGTCCTCGGACGGCACGGTGACGTCGAGCCAGCCGTCGAAGGCGATCGGCTCGTCGTACTGGGACGTCTGGAAGTTCTTCGGCATGTCCGGGTAGAAGTAGTTCTTCCGCGCGAACCGGCACCACTCGGCGATCGAGCAGTTCAGCGCCAGGCCGATCCGGATCGCCGACTCGACCGCCTTGCCGTTGACGACCGGCATCGCGCCCGGCAGGCCGAGACAGGTCGGGCAGACCTGGGTGTTCGGCTCGGCACCGAAGGCCGTGGGGCAGCCGCAGAACATCTTCGTGTGTGTGTTGAGCTCGACGTGCACCTCGAGGCCGAGGGCCGGGTCGTACTTCGCGACGACCTCGTCGAACGGAACGAGCACCTCGCTCATCGGGGACCCTCCAGCGTCGGAGCCTTCGCCAGGATGGGACCACCCCAGCGCTCGGTCAGCGCGGCCTCGACAGCCGCACCCACCCGGTAGAGCCGGTCGTCGGCGAGCGCCGGCGCCAGCACCTGGAAGCCGACCGGCAGGCCGTCCTCGGCGGCGAGGCCGGCGGGGACGGAGATGCCGGGGACGCCGGCCAGGTTGGCCGGGATCGTGGCGAGGTCCTGCAGGTACATGGCCAGCGGGTCGTCGAGCTTCTCCCCCAGCGGGAACGCCGTGGTCGGCGCGGTGGGCGAGACGAGGACGTCGACGTCCTCGAAGGCCGCGGCGAAGTCGCGCGAGATGAGCGTGCGGACCTTCTGCGCCTGGCCGTAGTAGGCGTCGTAGTAGCCGCTCGACAGGGCGTAGGTGCCGATCATGATGCGGCGCTTCACCTCGTCGCCGAAGCCGGCGTCGCGGGTCGCCTTCATGACCGCCTCGGCGCTCGGCGGGGCACCGTTGCCGGCCGCCTCGGGGACGACGCGCAGGCCGTAGCGCATGGCGTCGAACTTGGCGAGGTTGGAGGAGCACTCCGCCGGGAGGATGAGGTAGTAGGTCGCCATCGCGTGCACGAAGGTCGGGCACGACACCTCGCTCACCTCGGCGCCGAGGTCCTTCAGCAGGGCGACGGTCTCGGCGAAGCGCTCCATCACGCCCGGCTGCCAGCCGTCTCCGGCGAGCTCCTTGATGACGCCGACCTTGAGGCCGGCGAGGTCGCCCGTCGCGCCCTGACGAGCGGCCTCCACGAAGCCACCCACCGGGGTGTCGACCGAGGTCGAGTCGAGCGGGTCGTGACCGCCGATCAGCTCGTGCAGCAGCGCGGAGTCCAGCACGGTGCGGGTGACCGGCCCGACCTGGTCGAGGCTGTTGGCGAGCGCGACCAGGCCGTAGCGCGAGACGCCGCCGTAGGTCGGCTTCACGCCCACCGTGCCGGTGACCGCGCCGGGCTGGCGGATCGAGCCGCCGGTGTCGGTGCCCAGAGCCAGCGGCGCCTCGAAGGCCGCCACGGCCGCTGCCGAGCCGCCGCCGGAGCCGCCCGGGATCCGGGTCTGGTCCCAGGGGTTGCGCGTCGGGCCGTACGCCGAGTGCTCGGTGGAGGAGCCCATCGCGAACTCGTCCATGTTGGTCTTGCCGAGGATCGGCAGGCCGGCGTCCTTGATCCGGCGCACCACCGTGGCGTCGTACGGCGGCACCCAGCCCTCGAGGATCCGCGAGCCGCAGGTCGTGGGCAGCCCCTGCGTCGCGAGGACGTCCTTGACCGCGATCGGCACGCCGTCCAGCGTGTGCCGGGTCTCCCCCGCGGCGCGCCGCGCGTCGGACTCGGCGGCCTGGGCCAGCGCGCCCTCGGCGTCGACGTGGAGGAAGGCGTGCACGCCGGCCTCGGCGTCGCCGTCGACGGCGGCGATGCGGTCGAGGTGGGCCCGGGTGATCTCGACCGAGGTCGTCTCGCCGGCGGCCAGCGCCTCGGCCAGCTCGGCCGCCGTGCTCCGGATCAGCTCACTCACTGCTCGTCCCCCAGGATCTGCGGGACCCGGAACCGCTGCTCCTCGGCCTCCGGAGCGCCGGCGAGCGCCTGCTCGGCGGTCAGGCCGGGCACGACGACGTCGTCGCGGAAGACGTTGGTCAGCGGGATCGGGTGCGAGGTCGGCGGCACGTCGTCGCCGGCCACACCGCTGATGGACGCGACCGCCTCGAGGATCACGTTGAGCTGGGGAGCGAGATGGTCCAGCTCGGCGTCGTCGAGGTCGATCCGGGCGAGGTCGGCCAGGTGGGCCACCTCGTCGCGGGTGAGTTGAGACATGCCGGCGATTCTAGGTCGTCGGCCGGTCCCTAGAATCCGGCGGGTGCACGCCCTCGCTCCCGTCCCACGCCGCCTCCCGCAGCGCGTCGTCGTGGCCGGTGCCCCGGGCGAGCAGCTGGCGGCCTTCCTGGCCCGCCTCGCGGCGGCGCTCGACGTGCCGCTGGTCCCCCTCGCCGAGCTCTCCGGGCCCGCCGAGGTGGCCCGCCTCGCGGCGTTCGACGGCTGGGTGACGACGGCCGACGAGGAGTGGGCGCGCCCCACGCTCCTCGGGCGGGCGGACCTGCTCCTCCAGGTCGACCTGGATCCGGCCGGCTTCACCGGCCGGGTGCGCCGCACCCTGCGCCGGATCCGCTCCGACCTGCGCGCGCCCGACCTGGGCTGGGTCGCGACGGCCGCGTCGGGGCTTCCGGGCCTCGAGGTCCTCCGGCTGGCGGACGCGGACGCCGCCGACCGCTGGCTGCGCGCTCTGGTCCACGCCTAGGGAACCCTAGGGCAGGTGGCGCCGCAGGAACCGTCCGGTCCGCTCCATCGACAGGTTCCACTCCGGCCCGAACGCGTGCTCCTCGCCGGCGTAGGTGCGCAGGGTGACGTCGACGCCGGCCTGCTCCATCAGCCGCGCCGTCGTCCGGCTCCACCGGATCGGGCAGGAGTCGTCGGACGTGCCGTGGTGGATGAGCACCGGCTCGGTGACCTCGCCGAAGTAGGTGCGCGCGCTGACGCCCTGCCAGAAGGCGGGGTTGGCGGACGGCTCGCCGTACCTCCGCAGGATCCGCCGGGCGACCCCGTCGCGGGCCGGGTCGGGGCGGATCCAACGCTCGAAGTTGTCCACGGCGTCGGAGCTCACCGGCGCGAACACCACGGCCGCGTCGACCAGGCCCGGCGTGACGGCGAGCGCGTTGTAGACCACGCCCCCACCCATCGACCGGCCCACCAGCGCGATCCGCTCGTCGTCCACGGGGCCGTCCCAGCCGCGCAGGGCGAGGACGGCGTTGACCACGTCCTCGGTGTAGCCCAGCCGCATGTCGAGACCGCCGCTCGGATCGCGGTCCGAGCCGGCATGACCGCGGTAGTCGACGTGCAGGGCGACGTACCCCTGGTCGCCGAACCACGACCGCTCCCGGGTCATCCCCTGGCCGTTCACGTAGATCCGGGGATCGATGTACCCGTGGGCGAGCACGACGGCCGGGAACGGGCCGGGCCCCTCCGGCACCGCGAGCCGCCCCGACACCGTCAGGCCGGCGCTGCGGTAGGTCACGGCGTACTGCCGGTGCCGCGCGGTCCGGGCCACCTCCGCGCCCAGGCGCAGCCGGCCTCCGTCGAACGCCGTCTGCGCGAGAGCGGGCAGCGACACCGGATGGGGTACGGCGGCAGCAGGCTCATCGCTGGGCGAGGCGTCGCCGCTCGGGGCAGGCGGCGACGTCGGCGACGTCGGCGATGTCGGCGCCGTCGCCGGGCCGGTGCCCGGCTCGCGGGCACCGGAGCACCCGGCCATCATGGCCGCCACCACCGCCAGGACGAGGACCGCCGCGATCCGGCACGGCCACACCCGTCGCTCGCCCTCGGCCCGGTCGGTGCGCTCGGCCACCGGTCTCACTCCCCCTCGGCGGCGTCCTCGGCAGCGTCGTCTGCAGCGTCGGCGGCGGGCGGGCCGTTCTCGAGCAGCGCCTTGAACCCGTCCTCGTCGAGCACGGGAACCCCGAGCGCCTCGGCCTTGTCGGCCTTGGAGCCGGCGTTCTCGCCGACCACGACGAAGTCGGTCTTCTTCGACACCGACCCGGACGCCTTGCCGCCGCGCGACAGGATCGCCTCCTTGGCCGAGTCGCGGGAGAAGTCCTGCAGGGAGCCGGTGACGACGACGGTGAGGCCCTCCAGGGTGCGGGCGACGGACTCGTCGCGCTCGTCCTCCATGGACACGCCGGCGGCGGTCCACTTGTCCACGATCGCCACGTGCCAGTCGACCTCGAACCACTCGATGACGGCGCGCGCGATCGTCGGCCCGACGCCCTCCGCGGCGGCGAGCTGCTCCTCGGTGGCCGCCCGGATCGCGGCCATCGAGCCGAACTCCTGGGCGAGGGCGCGCGAGGCGCTGGGGCCGGTGTGCCGGATCGAGAGCGCGACGATGACCCGCCACAGCGCGACGTCCTTGCGCGCGTCGAGGTTGGCGAGCAGCTTCTCCCCGTTGGCACTGAGCTGCGGGCCGTCCTCGCCCTTCTTCGGCGCGCGGGTGAACAGCTCGGTCGCCCGCAGCTTGTCGGCGTCGAGGTCGAACACGTCGCCCTCGTTGGTGATCACACCGGCGTCGAGCAGCGCGACCGCGGCCTCGTAGCCCAGGCCCTCGATGTCGAACGCGTTGCGGCTCGCCACGAAGAACACCCGCTCGCGCACCTGCCCCGGGCATGACTCGTGGTTGGGGCAGCGGCGGTCCTTGTCGCCCTCCTTCTGCTCGACCAGCTCGGTGCCGCACGCCGGGCAGGTCGTCGGCGCCACCCAGGGCTGGAGACCCTCGGGACGCAGCGGCAGGACCGGGCCGACGATCTCGGGGATCACGTCGCCGGCCTTGCGCAGGATCACCGTGTCGCCCGGACGCACGTCCTTGCGCTCGACCTCGTGGAAGTTGTGCAGGGTGGCGTTCTCCACCGTCGAGCCCGCGACCTTGGTCGGCTCCATCACGCCGTACGGCGTGACGCGGCCGGTGCGCCCGACGTTGACCGCGATGTCGAGCAGCCTGGTGTTGACCTCCTCGGGCGGGTACTTGAACGCGATCGCCCAGCGGGGCGCCCGGCTGGTGGAGCCGAGCCGCCGCTGCAGGGCGACGTCGTCGACCTTGACCACCACCCCGTCGATCTCGTAGGGCACGATCGAGTGCCGGTTCTCGCCCGCGTGCTCGATGTAGCCCTGGACCTCGGCGAGGGTGGGCAGCACGCGCACCTGCTCGGAGACCGGCAGCCCCCAGGCCGCCAGCGCCTCGTAGGCCTGCGACTGCGCCCGCGGCTCGAAGCCCTCCCGGGCGCCGACCCCGTGGCAGACCATGCCGAGCGCACGGGTGGCGGTGACCCGGGGGTCCTTCTGCCGCAGCGAGCCCGCGGCGGCGTTGCGCGGGTTGGCGAAGGCGGGCTTGCCGGCCTCGGTCATCGACACGTTGAGCGCCTCGAACGCCTCGGCCGGGAGGAACACCTCGCCACGCACCTCGACCAGCGCCGGCACCGGGAACTCCTCGGTGCCGCTCAGCCGGTGCGGCACCGAGGCGATGGTCTTCACGTTGGGAGTGACGTCCTCACCGGTGCGGCCGTCACCGCGGGTCAGCGCCCGGACCAGTCGGCCCTTCTCGTAGAGCAGGTTGATGGCGAGGCCGTCGACCTTGAGCTCGCACAGCAGCGCCGGGTCGGTGATCCCGTCGCGACCGAGGCGGGCGTACCAGGACGCCAGCTCCTCATAGGAGAAGGCGTTGTCGAGGCTCTCCATGCGCTGGAGGTGGTCGACCGCGGTGAACTCGGTCGACACGGCACCGCCGACCTTCTGCGTGGGCGAGTCGGGTGTGCGCAGCTCGGCGTACTGCTCCTCGAGCTCCTCGAGGCGGCGCATCCGGGCGTCGAAGTCGGCGTCGGACAGGGTCGGCTGGTCGAGCACGTAGTAGCGCCAGCGGGCCTCCTCCACCTCGTCGACGAGCGCGGCGTGCTCCTCGCGGGCCGAGGGCGGTACGACGGGGAGGTCGGCCTGGGTCATGGGGACATCTTGCCGCGTCCCACCGACGGCGCGGCGGCGGCCGGCCGACCCTCGGTCGCCCGGTCGGGAGCCACCGGGAGGCCACCGCGGGACGCACTGTCGGTGGTCTCCGGCAGGGTCGTGGAATGCGGAGGGAGGAGACCGAGTTGACAGAACGAAACCGTTCCGTATCATCGATCAACGAAACGAAACCGTTCCGTACCATCTACCCGGAGGCCGCCGTGTCCCCCCGCAAGCCGAGCTCTCCCGAGGCGCCGACCCGTCCCCGGGTCGAGGGAGATCGCGAGCAGGAGATCCTCGACGCCACCCTCGACGTGCTGGTGGACGTCGGCTACGACCGGCTCACCATGGACGCCGTCGCCACCCGTGCGAAGGCGTCGAAGGCCACGCTGTACCGCAAGTGGGACGGCAAGGCCGCGCTCGTCATCGACGCCCTCATGTCGCAGAAGACACCGGTGGAGGTCCCTCCCGACACCGGCAGCCTCCGCGGCGACCTGCTCGCCATGTTCTGCGGGCACGGAGGTCTCACCGACCAGCACCAGACCGCCCTCCTCGGCAGCGTCGTCACGGCGATCGGCCGCGACCCGGAGTTCGCCACGGCGTTCCGGGAGCGGTTCATCGCGCCGAAGGTCGCCGTGGGCCGTCAGGTCTACCAGCGTGCGCGGGAGCGGGGCGAGCTGCGTGACGACATCGACCTCGACATCCTCACCGCGGCGCTGCCCGGCATCGTGCTGCACCGCGGCTTCCTCCTCGGCGACCCGCCGACCACCGACCTGATCGCCCGCGTCGTCGATCAGGTCATCCTCCCGGCCGCCACCCGTGGCTGACCGCTCCACCACCCACTCACTCCTCACACCCAAGGAACCCTTGTGGCCGAAATGACCGCCTCCGACCTGCCCGAGAAGGAGCAGGTCACCCCCGCCGTGAAGCATGCCGGCTGGGCGCTCGTCCTCATCTGCGTGGCGCAGCTGATGGTGGTGCTGGACAGCACCATCGCCAACATCGCGCTGCCCTACATCGGCACCGACCTCGCCATCGACCCGTCGAACCTGTCCTGGGTCGTCACCGGCTACGCGCTCGCCTTCGGCGGACTGCTGCTGCTCGGCGGCCGGCTCGGTGACCTGTACGGCCGGCGCCGGGTGTTCATCGCCGGCGTCGCGCTCTTCGCCGTCGCCTCCGCGCTGGGCGGCATCGCCCAGAACGAGGCCATGCTGCTCGGCTCGCGGGGCCTCCAGGGCCTCGGTGCCGCACTCGCCTCGCCGACCGCGCTGGCGCTGATCACCACGACGTTCCCCGCCGGCCCCCAGCGCAACCGCGCCTTCTCGGTCTTCGCCGCGATGTCCGGCATCGGCGCCGCCATCGGCCTGGTGCTCGGCGGCTGGCTGACCGACCTCGACCCCGGCTGGGGCTGGCGCCTGACCTTCCTGATCAACGTCCCGATCGGCCTCGTGGCGGCGTACTTCGCCCCGCGCCTGCTGCCCGACACCGACCACCACGCCGGCACGCTCGACCTGCCGGGCGCGGTGCTCGGCACCGGCGGCCTGCTGGCCCTGGTCTACGGCATCACCCGGACCAGCAACGTCGACGCCGACACGATCACGGCCGCCAACCCGCACGGCACCAGCTATGGCTGGGGCGACCCGCTGGCCCTCACCGCGATGGTCCTCGGCGTCGTCGCGCTGGTCGCGTTCGTGCTCGTCGAGACGCGGATCAAGCACCCGCTCATGCCGCTGTCGATCTTCGCCAGCCGCACCCGCGCGGTCGCGTTCGTGGCCATGATGGTCACCCCCGCGGCGATGTTCGCGATGTTCTTCTTCCTCTCGCTCTACGTGCAGAACATCATGGGCTACTCACCGCTCAAGACCGGGTTCGCGTTCCTGCCCTTCGCGGTCGGCATGGTGTTCGGCGCCACGCTCTCCTCGAAGCTCGCCGCCAAGGTCGACCCGCGCTTCCTCGCCGGCACCGGCACCATCCTCGCCGGATTCGCGCTGTTCATGTTCTCGCGCCTGGAGTTCGGCCAGGAGAGCTACTGGACCGACATCGCGCCGTTCGTCGTCCTGATGTCGCTCGGCATGGGGCTGACCTTCGTGCCGATGACGCTCACCGCCGTGCACGGCGTGCGCACCCAGGACGCCGGCATCGGCTCCGGCGTGCTCAACACCATGCAGCAGGTCGGTGGCGCGCTCGGCCTCGCGACCCTCTCGGCCGTCGCCTCGCACTACACGACCGAGAAGCTCGGCGGGCTGATGGCCGACAACCCCAACGACCCGCTCAACGCGGGAGCGGCGTTCGCCGACGGAGCCACCCACGCGTTCCTCGTGGGCGCGTTCATGATCTGGGGTGCATCCCTCGTCATCTGGCTGCTGCTCAACGTCAAGCACACCGAGCTCGCCGATGACGCGCCCGAGGGCGTCCACGTCGGCTGATCCCCGCCTCGCAGTAACGGCGGTCGTCCAACCGGACGGCCGCCGTTCCTGATCTCGGGAGCTGGGCGTCGCGACCACGCGCCCCTCCCCCGGTGGTGCCGGGCGCGCCGCGGGTCAGCCGGACACGGACGTCGCGACGGCGCGGGCGAGCTCCAGCGCGCGCCGCGCGTCGGTCGGCGACGCGCCGGCCAGGCCGCAGGAGGGCGAGATCGCCAGCCCCCCACCGACCTTCTCGGGGTCGAGGCCGAGCAGGTCGAGCCACCGCAGCACGCGCTCGACCAGCACCTTGTCGGCCGGTGGGCGACCCGACGTCGGAACGACGCCCAGCACGACGGTGTCGCCCGCCTCCAGCGCCTCGGCGGCGGCGTCGTGCCCCTCGGCGTCGAGCAGGTCGAGGTCGAGCATCACCCCTCGCGCGCCGGCACCCCGCAGCAGCCCGATCGGCACGCCGGGAGCGCAGCAGTGCACCCACGGGGTCGCACCGGCCGCGGAGGCCGCGTCCACCACCCACGCCAGCGCCTCGCTGGCCTCCGGTGGGTGGACGGTGCGGTGCTTGCCGAAGCCCGATGCCGTCGGTACGCCGCCCGCCAGGACCGCCGGCAGCGCCGGCTCGTCGAGCTGCACGATCAGCTCGGTCGCCCCCGGGAGCCGGCGGCGGAGATCCGCGACGTGGTCGGTCACCGCGACGGCCAGCGCCTGGGCCAGCTCCCGGCGGGCACCGTGATCGGCGAGCAGCTTGTCGCCGCGCGGCCGTTCGACCGTCGCGGCCAACGTCCAGGGCCCGGCGACCTGCGTCTTCACCGGGCCCGCATGGCCGGCGGCGCGCTCCTCGAGGGCGTCGAGGTCCTGGGCCAGCAGGCTGCGGGCGCGGCGCTGGTCGACCGCGGGCGCACCGGACGTCCCGGTGAGCCGCCAGCCGTCGGGCTGCAGGTCGGCGTCGAGCTCGGTGACCAGGCCCAGCGTGCGCCCGGTCATGCCGGCGGTCGCACCGCGCCCCGGGACCTCGGGCACGAACGCCAGTCCGTGCGCGCTCGGGGCCAGCTCGCCGAGCACGATCGCGAGCGCCTCGTCGTAGTCACGCTGAGCGGTGCCGGGGAAGGAACCGACGCCGGTGCCCCTGGTCATCCGGCCTCGACCCGCCGGGTCGCGGTGATCGTCGCCGAGCCGACGACCCGGGTGCCGTCGTACACCACGACCGCCTGGCCGGGCGCGATGCCCTCGGCGTGCTCGAGCAGGTCGACGCGCAGCGCGCCGGCGCCGACCCGGACCACCGCCCGGTGCTCGGCACCGTGCGCACGCAGCTGGACCGTCACCCCGTCGCCCTCGAGGACGGTCCCCTCGGCGAGCGGTCGGCCGCACCAGCGGAGCCGGTCACCCTCCACCCGGTCGACGGCGAGCCGCTCGCGCGGCCCGACGGTCACCGTGCCGGAGACGGGCTCGATGTCGAGGACGTAGCGGGGCCGCCCGTCGGGCGCCGGGTGACCCAGGCGCAGACCCTTGCGCTGGCCGATGGTGAACCCGTAGGTCCCGGTGTGCTCGCCGAGCACCTCGCCGGTCGCGTCGTCGACGATCTCACCGCCCTGGTTGGGCGCGCGGTCGCCGAGCTTCTCCCGCAGCCAGCCGGTGTTGTCGCCATCGGCGACGAAGCAGATGTCGTGGCTGTCGGGCTTGTCCGCGACCAGCAGGCCACGGGCGGCCGCCTCGGCACGCACCCGCGGCTTCGGCGTGTCGCCCAGTGGGAACAGCGAGTGGCGCAGCTGCTGCTCGTCGAGCACGCCCAGGACGTAGGACTGGTCCTTCGCGCCGTCGACGGCGCGGTGCAGCTCGACGTCGCCGGCCGCGGACGTGCGGACCGTCGCGTAGTGGCCGGTCGCGACGGCGTCGAAGCCGAGCGCCAGTGCCCTGTCGAGCACGGCGGCGAACTTGATCCTCTCGTTGCAGCGCAGGCAGGGGTTCGGCGTCTGCCCCGCCGCGTAGGTGTCCATGAAGTCCTCGACCACGTCGGTGTGGAAGCGGTCGGAGAGGTCCCAGACATAGAACGGGATGCCGATCACGTCGGCCGCGCGGCGGGCGTCGTTGGCGTCCTCGATGGTGCAGCAGCCGCGGGCGCCGGTGCGGTACGACTTCGGGTTGCGCGAGAGCGCGAGGTGGATGCCGGTGACCTCGTGGCCCGCCTCGGCGGCGCGGGCGGCCGCGACGGCGGAGTCCACTCCCCCGGACATGGCGGCGACGACCTTCACGGGCAGTCCCTTCGTCCGGATCAGGCGCGAGCCGCGCGGGCGCGCTCGACGCACGCACCGATCGCCTCGGCGACGGCCGCCACGTCCGCGGCGGTGCTCGTGTGTCCGAGGCTGAACCGCAGCGAGCTGCGCGCCTCGTCGCTGGTGCGGCCCATCGCCAGCAGGACGTGGGAGGGCTGCGGCACCCCGGCCGAGCAGGCCGACCCGGTGGAGCACTCGATGCCACGGGCGTCGAGCAGCATGAGCAGCGAGTCGCCCTCGCAGCCGGGGAAGCTCAGGTGGGCGTTGCCGGGCAGCCGGTCGACGGGATCGCCGTTGAGGACGGCATCCGGCACCGCCCGTCGTACGGCGGCGACGAGCTCGTCGCGCAGGCCGACCAGGCGGGCGGCGTACTCGGTCTGCTGCTTGACCGCGAGCTCGACCGCGGCCGCGAAGCCGGCGATCGCCGGCACGTCGAGGGTGCCGCTGCGGACGTCGCGCTCCTGCCCGCCGCCGTGCACGAGCGCGGCCAGCTCGACCTCGCGCCGCACGACCAGGGCTCCGACGCCCTGGGGGCCGCCGACCTTGTGGCCCGACAGCGACAGCGCGTCGACGCCCGAGGCGGCGAAGTCGACGGGCGTCGCCCCGACCGCCTGGACGGCATCGGTGTGGACGGGGATGGCGTGCGGTCGCGCGAGCGCCACGACGTCGCCGACCGGCTGGAGCGTGCCCACCTCGTTGTTGGCCCACATGACCGTGATCAGCGCGACCGACGCCGGGTCGCGCTCGACCGCGGCCCGCAGCGCCGCGACGTCGAGCCGGCCGTCGTGGTCGACGGGCAGCAGCTCGACCTGCGCACCCTCGTGCTCCTCGAGCCAGGCGAGCGCGTCGAGCACGGCATGGTGCTCGACCGCGGTCGCGAGGATCCGGGTGCGCGCCGGGTCGGCGTCGCGGCGCGACCAGTAGAGACCCTTGACGGCGAGGTTGTCGGCCTCGGTGCCGCCGGAGGTGAAGACCACCTCGCCGGGGCGGCAGCCCAGCGCCTGCGCGACCGTCTCCCGCGACTCCTCCACCACCCGCCGGGCCCGACGGCCCGACGCGTGCAGCGAACTGGCGTTGCCGACCTCGCGCAGGTGGGCGGTCATCGCCTCGACCGCGACGTCCGTCATCGGCGTCGTCGCGGCGTGGTCGAGATAGACCGTCCGGGAGTCGTTCATGGCGTCTCCAAGGTTACGACCCGGCCGCGCGGCGTACCCATCCGGGACGTCCGGGGGGAGCTGTAACTACCTGTCCTTGCCACTGCCTGATCCGTCTACCAGTCCGGTAGAGGCAAGGACAGACAGTTACAGCACGCCGCTACCGTGGCCGCGTGAGCGACCCTCCCGAGCTGGTGATCGCGGGCGCCGGGATCGCCGGTCTCGCGCTCGCGGCCGGACTCGCCCACGGCGGCGCGGCGTACCGCGTCCGGCTGCTGGACGAGCGACCCGCGCTCGGCAGCAGCGGAGGCACGATCACGCTCTGGCCGGCCGCGCTCGCCGCCCTGGACCGGATCGGCGCGGGCGCGGAGGTCCGCGCCGCCGGTCATCGCGTCGCAGCGGGCACCATCCGCAGCCACACCGGCCGGGTGCTGCGCTCCCTCGACGTCGACCGGACCGCGACCGTGCTCGGCGAGGCGCCGCTGGCCCTGCGGCGGGGGCTGCTCGTCGAGATCCTCCACGCCCGGAGCGCCCCGGCGGGCGTGACCTTCGGCACCGCCGTCACGGGCTACGAGCGCACCGACGGCGGCGTCCGGGTGCCGACCTCCTCCGGGCCCCTCGCGGCGCGAGCGCTCGTCGGCGCGGACGGCTACCGCTCGCGGGTCGCCCGCACGCTCCAGCCCGGCCTGACCGAGACGTACGCCGGCTACCCCGCCTGGCGTGGTCTGTCCCGGACGCCGGGGCTCGAGGCCGTCCAGCTCTGGGGCCGACGCCAGGAGTTCGGCGTCGTGCCGCTCGGCGAGGACCTCGCCTACTGGTTCGCCACCGTCCGCGAGCCCGCCGGCGGCACAGCCGGCGACGAGCTGGCCCACCTGGCATCGGCGTTCGCCGGCTGGCCGGACCCGGTCGCGCGTGTGCTCGCCGACACCGCCCCGGACGCGGTCAGCCGCAACGACGTCATGGACCGGGAGCCGCTGCGGCGCTGGCGCGACGGACCGGTCGTCGTGATCGGCGACGCCGCGCACCCGATGCGCCCCCACCTGGGCCAGGGCGGCGGCCAGGCGCTCGTGGACGCCGCGCTGCTCGCGTCGCTGCTCACCGCCGGCACCGTCCCGGAGCAGGCGTTCGCGGCGTTCGAGGCCCGGCGGCGGCGTACGGCGGGATGGGTGGTGCGGGCCTCCCGGGCCGCCGCCCGGGCGGTCGAGGCACCGTCGCCCGTGCACCGCCTGTCCGCGCTGGTCCCGGACGCCGTCCTGCTGCGCGCCCTCGCCGCTCTCGGCGGGTCCCGCAGCTGAATCGGCGCGACGGTTCAACGACCGTTTTCGCTGCCGATCCGACCGATCAGCGACAATTCCGGTAGGTGCGCCGCGCGGGGAGCAGCCTGTCAGAGGATCACGAGGTCGTCGCGGTGGATGACCTCGCGCTCGTACGCCGCTCCCAGCTCGCGCTTGAGCTCCTTGGAGGAGCGGCCGAGCAGGGTCGGGATCTCGCCGGCATCGAAGTTGACCAGGCCGCGCGCGACGACCGCGCCCTCGGGGTCGAGCAGGTCGACCGGGTCCCCGGCGCCGAAGTCGCCCTGGACCCCGGTCACACCGGCTGCCAGGAGGGAGGCGCGTCGCTCGACGACGGCGCGCACCGCACCCGCGTCGAGGACCAGCGCACCCTTGGCCTCGGTGGCGTGGCGCAGCCACAGCAGCCGGGTCGGGCGGCGCTTGCCCGTGGGGTGGAACAGGGTCCCGACCCGCTTCCCCGCGAGCGCCTCGCCCGCCCGGTCGGCGGAGGTGAGGACCACCGCGATGCCGGAGCCGGTCGCGATCGCCGCGGCGTCGACCTTCGTCACCATGCCACCGGTGCCGACGCCCGCCGCGCCCGCCGAGCCGACGACGACGTGCTCGAGGTCGGCGGAGCCGCGCACGTCGGTGATGAGCTGCGCGCCCGGACGGGACGGCGGGCCGTCGTACAGGCCGTCGACGTCGGAGAGCAGCACCAGCAGGTCGGCGTGGACCAGGTGCGCTACGAGCGCGGCGAGCCGGTCGTTGTCGCCGAACCTGATCTCGGTGGTCGCGACCGTGTCGTTCTCGTTGACGATCGGGAGCACCCCGAGCTCCAGCAGCTGGGCGAACGTCTGGTGCGCGTTGCGGTAGTGGGAGCGCCGGGTGACGTCGTCGAGCGTGAGCAGCACCTGGCCGGCGATCAGCCCGTGACGGGCCAGCTCCTCGGTGTAGCGGTGGACCAGCAGCCCTTGGCCCACGCTCGCGGCGGCCTGCTGCGCGGCGAGGCCACGCGGCCGCTTCCGGAGCCCGAGCGGGGCCAGACCGGCCGCGATCGCTCCCGAGGACACCAAGACGACCTCCGCGCCCCGGGCCCGCGCGGCGGCGAGCACGTCGACCAGGTCGCGCATCCGCTCCGGGTCGATGCCTCCGGACGCGGTGGTCAGCGAGGACGAGCCGACCTTGACCACGATCCGGCGGGCCGTGGTCACGGCCGCGCGGTCACTCACCGGGATCGTCCTCGAGCCAGTCGTCGTCGACCGTCGCCGCCTTGAGGTCCGGGTCCTGCTCGGAGCCGATCTCGTAGGAGCTCGGGCCGTAGACGTCGGGCTGGTCGATGCGGCGCGCGACGTCGGCCCGGGTCTCGCCCTCGGCCCGGTCGCCCAGCTGCTCCTGGATCTCGCGGCGGCGCGCGGCGGCGGGACGCTGCTCGTGGAACCGGTCGTCCTCGCCACGGCGCGACAGGTTCTCGGCGCCGGCGTCGATGCCCGGACGGAAGTCGAAGACGACCGAGTCGTCGGTGGGCCCGATGAGGACGGCATCGCCCTCCTCGGCGCCCAGCTCGAGGAGCTTGGCCTCGACGCCCAGTCGGTCGAGCCGGTCGGCGAGATAGCCGACGGCCTCGTCGTTGCTGAAGTCGGTCTGGCGCACCCAGCGCTCCGGCTTGGCGCCACGGACCCGCCACCCGGCTCCCGTGCGCTTGACCGTGAAGCCGTCGTCGTCGACGGCCTTGGGTCGCACCACGATCCGCGCCGGGATCTCGGAGGCCTTCTCCCGTCGCGCCTGAGCCACGATCTCGGCCATGGCGTAGATCAGCTCACGGGTGCCCTCGCCGGACACGGCCGAGAGCTCGAAGACGCGCAGGCCCCGCTCGCGGAGCTCCTCGACGACGAGCTCCGCGATGCCGCGGCCGTCGGGCACGTCGACCTTGTTGAGCGCCACCAGGCGCGGACGATCCTCCAGGCCGCCGTACCGCCCCAGCTCGTCCTCGATCACGTCGAGGTCGTCGACCGGGTTGCGGCCGGGCTCGAGGGTCGCGGTGTCGAGGACGTGCACGATCGCCGCGCAGCGCTCGATGTGTCGCAGGAAGTCGTGGCCCAGGCCGCGTCCCTCCGCGGCACCCTCGATCAGGCCGGGGACGTCGGCGACGGTGAACACCGTCTCGCCGGCGGTGACCACGCCGAGGTTGGGGACGAGCGTGGTGAACGGATAGTCGGCGATCTTGGGCCGCGCCCGCGAGATCGCGGCGATCAGGCTCGACTTGCCGGCGCTGGGATAGCCGACCAGGCCGACGTCGGCGACCACCTTGAGCTCGAGCACCACCTCGAGCTCGTCGCCCGGCTCTCCGAGCAGCGCGAAGCCGGGCGCCTTGCGCGACTTCGAGGCCAGCGCGGCGTTGCCCAGCCCCCCGCGTCCGCCCTGGGCGACGACCAGCTCGGCACCGGCGGTGACGAGGTCGGCGATGACCTCGCCGTTGCGGTGCTTGACGACGGTGCCGGCCGGCACGGGGAGCACCAGGTCGGCGCCGTGGGAGCCGTTGCGCCGGTCGCCGGCGCCGTGGCCCCCGTGCTCGGCCCTGCGGCGCGGGCTGTGGTGGTAGTCGAGCAGGGTCGTCACGTCGGGGTCGACCCGCAGGATGACCGAGCCGCCCGGGCCGCCGTTGCCGCCGTCGGGGCCGCCGAGCGGCTTGAACTTCTCGCGGTGCACCGACGCGACGCCGTTGCCCCCGCGACCCGCGGACACGGAGAGGACGACGCGGTCGACGAAGGTGGGCACGGCCATGTGGGTTCAGTCTTTCGGTAGAAATGGGCGAAGGGCGTCCCGGAACGGGACGCCCTTCGAAGCCTCAGGTCAAGTCACTCGACCCGATGAAACAGTGAGCGTCGCTCACTCACCCGGGACGATGTTGACGACCTTGCGGCCGCGCTTGCGGCCGAACTCGACCGCACCGGGGATCAGCGCGAACAGCGTGTCGTCGCCGCCACGGCCCACGCCGGAGCCCGGGTGGAAGTGGGTGCCGCGCTGGCGGACGATGATCTCGCCGGCGTTGACGAGCTGGCCGCCGAAGCGCTTCACGCCGAGGCGCTGGGCGTTGGAGTCGCGGCCGTTCTTGGTGGACGCCGCGCCCTTCTTGTGTGCCATGTTTCAGTCCTTCGGAGTGTGTCGAGCCCGGTGGGACTCAGAGCTTGATGTCGGTGACCTTGACCTGGGTGTACTTCTGGCGGTGACCCTGGCGCTTCTTGTAGCCGGTCTTGTTCTTGTACTTCTGGATGACGATCTTCGGGCCCTTGGCGGCGCCGAGGACCTCGACCGTCACGGCCGCCTTGTCGAGGCCGGTGGCCGTCACCTTGTCGCCGTCGACGGCGAGCACGACCGGCAGGGTCAGGGTGTCGCCGACGGGCGTGGAGACCTTGTCGATCTCGATGACGTCGCCGACAGCGACCTTCTCCTGCTTCGCGCCTGCGCGCACGATCGCGTACACCACCGGGCTCCTTCTGGTTCAACGTCTGGGTCTACGGCACACTGCGGATCCCACGTCGCGAGCTACGTCGCGCGATGCCGGGTGCCAGCAGAACGGAACGCCTCGGCGGCGCACCGACGAACAATGTTACGCAGCCGGGCCGGTTCCGCCAAAATCACGGGTGCCGACCCGGCCGCTCCGGGTGCTGGCTAGCGCTTGCGCGAGCCACCCTTGCGCTTGATCGGGACGTGCTCGACGTGCGGCTCCTCCGCCGGCTCGGCCGACTCGGCCGCGGCCCCGCCCGGCTCGGCCGCGCCGGGCTCGGCAGCCGGCTCCGGGGACGCGTCCACCGGCGGGCCCGCGGGCCGGGTGGCCGCACGTCGCCGGGTCCGGGTCACCACCGTCGTGGTGGCCACGGGCGTCGGCTCCGGCTCGGGCGTCGGCTCGGGCGTCGGCTCGGGCGTCGGCTCGGGCTCGGGCGTCGGCTCGGGCGTCGGCTCGGGCGTCGGCTCCGGCTCGGGCGTCGGCTCCGGCTCGGGCGTCGGCTCCGGCTCGGGCGTCGGCTCCGGCTCGGGCGTCGGCTCCGGCTCGGGGGTGGGCTCCGAAGCACGCGCGGACGCGGCCGGCCGCTCGGCCGCCACGGGCTCCACGGCCTCTTCGGCGGGCTCGACGGGCGGCTCGCCCTCCGCGTGCTCGTCGCCGGCCGGCTTCGCCATCGCGGCGATGTCCTTCGGCGACGGCACCGCCTTCGGCGCCTCGGCGGCCTCGGCCTGGTTGCCGCCCTTGCCCTTGCGACGGCGGCTGCCGCGGCGCGACTCCTCCTGCTCACCGCCACCGCGCTTGGGCTCGACGGGGAGGTCGTGGACGAGGAGCCCGCGGCCCTGGCAGTGGGTGCAGGTCTCGCTGAAGGCCTCCAGCAGGCCGGTGCCGATCCGCTTGCGGGTCATCTGGACCAGGCCCAGCGAGGTGACCTCGGCCACCTGGTGCCGGGTCCGGTCACGACCGAGGCACTCGACGAGGCGGCGCAGGACGAGGTCCCGGTTGGACTCGAGCACCATGTCGATGAAGTCGACCACGATGATGCCACCGATGTCGCGCAGCCGGAGCTGGCGGACGATCTCCTCGGCGGCCTCGAGGTTGTTCTTCGTGACCGTCTCCTCGAGGTTGCCGCCGGAGCCGGTGAACTTGCCCGTGTTGACGTCGACGACCGTCATGGCCTCGGTGCGGTCGATGATCAGCGAGCCGCCCGACGGGAGCCAGACCTTGCGGTCGAGGCCCTTCGCGATCTGCTCGTCGATGCGGTACGTCGCGAACAGGTCCGCGACGCCGTCGCCCGACTCGTGGTGCTCGAGGCGCTCGGCGAGATCGGGGGCGACGTGCTCGACGTACTCCTTGACCATCGCCCAGGCGTCGTCGCCCTGGACGACCAGCTTCGCGAAGTCCTCGGTGAACAGGTCGCGGACCACCTTGAGGGTGAGGTCCGGCTCGCCGTAGAGGAGCTGCGGCGCGTTGCCCTTGCCGACCTTCGCCTCGATGTCCTCCCAGCGGGCCTTGAGCCGCTCGACGTCGCGGGTCAGCTCCTCCTCGGAGGCGCCCTCGGCCGCGGTGCGCACGATCACGCCGGCGGTGTCGGGGACGATCTCCTTGAGCAGGGACTTGAGCCGCGCACGCTCGGTGTCGGGCAGCTTGCGGGAGATGCCGGACGTCGTCCCGTCGGGCACGTAGACCAGGAAGCGGCCGGCGAGGCTGACCTGGCTGGTGAGCCGGGCGCCCTTGTGGCCGATCGGGTCCTTGGTGACCTGCACGAGGACGGTCTGCCCCGACTGGAGGACCGACTCGATCTTGCGGGGCTCGCCGTCCTTGTGGCCCAGGGCGCTCCAGTTGACCTCGCCGGCGTACAGCACGGCGTTGCGGCCCTTGCCGATGTCGATGAACGCCGCCTCCATGGAGGGCAGGACGTTCTGCACGCGACCGAGGTAGACGTTGCCGATGAGCGAGGTCTGCGACTCGCGGGCGACGTAGTGCTCGACGAGGACCTTGTCCTCGAGCACCGCGATCTGGGTGAGGTCCTTGCGCTGGCGCACCGCCATCACCCGCTCGACCGACTCGCGGCGGGCCAGGAACTCCGCCTCGCTCACGATCGGCGCCCGGCGGCGACCGGCCTCGCGACCCTCGCGGCGGCGCTGCTTCTTGGCCTCCAGCCGGGTCGATCCGGAGATGGACGTGATCTCGTCCTCGGACGAACGGGGCTTGCGCACCCGCGTCACGGTGTTCTCGGGATCGTCGCCCTCTCCCTCGCCGCCCTCTCCGGAGCGCCGGCGCCGGCGGCGCCGGCGCGACGACGAGGACCCGCCGGAGCCCGTCGTGCCCTCGGCGTCCTCCGTGTCGTCGTTCTCGGCGGTCGCCGCCTCGCCCTCGGTGGCGCCGGAGGACTCGGCGGCCGTGTCGTCGGAGGACTCGGTGCCGTCGGCGTCGTCTCCCTCGCCACCGGACGCCGGCTTGCGGCGGCGACGACCACCGCGACGCCGGCGGCGGCGGGCGTTGCCCGAGCCGGAGCCGGACTCCTCGCCGTCCTCGTCGCCGTTGTCCTCGCCGTTGTCCTCACCGTCCTCGCCCCCGGCGGTGGCGGACGTGGCCGCGTCCGCTCCTGCCCCGGATCCGGTGTCGGCGACGGCGTCGGCGTCGGCGTCGGCGTCGGCGTCGGCGGACGCCTCGGCCTCCGCAGCGGGCGT
This sequence comes from Nocardioides segetis, assembly GCF_051390595.1. Classification (NCBI taxonomy): domain Bacteria; kingdom Bacillati; phylum Actinomycetota; class Actinomycetes; order Propionibacteriales; family Nocardioidaceae; genus Nocardioides; species Nocardioides segetis. Next base: position 234,283 of record NZ_JBNINR010000004.1, read on the forward strand.
CTCGGTCGCGGGAGCCTCGTCCACCGACTCCGCGTCCTCGGCCTCCTCGTCGGCGGCGGGCTCCTCCTCCGCCTCCTCCGGCGCCTCCGCGGGGGCCGGCGCGACCGGCGCCTGGAACAGCACGGCGGCGGAGGACGCGGTGCTCGGGGCGCTCTCGTCGACGGCGACCTCGGGCGTGGTGTCGGGGGCGGGCGCGGCCGCGTCGGCGGGAACCGGCTCGGCTCCCAGCTCCGGGGTGAGCTCGAGCTGCTCGGACGTCGGGGCCGCCTCGGCCTTCGCCTTCGCGGTGGTCCTCTTCGCGGCGGTCTTCTTGGCCGTCGTCTTCTTCGCGGCGGTCTTCTTGGCCGCCGTCTTCTTCGCGGCGGTCTTCTTGGCCGCCGTCTTCTTCGCGGCGGTCTTCTTCGCCGCGGTCTTCTTCGCGGCCGGCTTCTCGGTCGCGTCGGCCGTCTTCGACGTCGATCCGGCGGGGGTCTCGGCGGCGGCCGGTGTCTCGGCGGGCTGCTCCGTCGGGGCGTCGGTGGGCGCGTCGGTCATTGCGCTACTCCTCCACCCGGGTCGTTCTCACGCACCCGGGGTGTCATCGGCGCACGCGCGAGGCGGCGCCACAAGCCTTCGTGGGACGACACCCTCCGCGGCCTTGCGTCGCCGGAGGCGGGGCCCCTCGCCTGCCGCGGTCGCTGTGCGCGTCGCGTCGGGCGGTGGTCCGTCTCCACCGTGCCGGGCGGTCAGTCACCTGCCGTCCGGCGAGAACGTCGTCGATCTCACCGCACGCTGCTCCGTGGAACGCGCGCGGGGGTAGATCTGTGGCGAGTATCGCACACGGCCGTCACGGGGCCGTCATCCCAGCGTCGCCCGCGGGTCGCCGCTCCGGGCGCCGAGCGGGTCGCTCACCCGTTTCAGCGCGGCGCGAGCGGGTCGCCGATCGTGGCGGTCTCACGCTCCAGGACACCCTGGGCGACCCGGGTGAGCAGGCCGGTCGCCGGCACCTCCATGCCGCTGGCCTCGCGCAGCCCGCTCAGCACGTCGTCGGGGCGGACGGCGGGCACCGTGTGCTCCAGGAGCAGGTCCAGGTCGCCGTCCGCCGTCACGGCGAGCCGCACCACCGCCGCCCGGCAGTCGAAGGACCGCAGGCCCTTCTTCGTCATCCGCTCCACGGTGACCGAGTCGGTCGCCAGGAAGCGCGCCACCGCCTCCGCCGCTCGACCGTCGGGCATCTCGCCCAGGTCGATCACCCAGTGGCTGGCCGTCAACAGGTCGGACAGCGACCCGGCGGCGCTCTCCGCGGCGTCGACGACCGTCACCACGTCCAGCCCGTCGGGAAGGACGGCGTCGAGCGCCGCTCCCACGGCCGCGGGCTCCCGCACCTCGGCCAGCCCGAGCTCGACGTACTCCGACTCGCTGGCCGCCCCCGTCGGCGAGGCGCCGGCATAGGAGATCCGGGGGTGAGGGTGGAAGCCCGAGGAGTAGGCCATCGGGATGGCGGCCCGCACGACGGCGCGCTCGATGGCCCGGCTGACGTCGCGGTGGCTGGTGAAGCGCAGCCGCCCGCGTTTGGCGTACCGGATCCGGATCCGCTGGACCGGCGGTGCCTGCTGTTCGGGCTGCTGACGACTCACTCGGGGAGGCTATCGAGTCCACCCGCCGGAGCGCTCAGCCGGCACCCGGGCCGCCTCGCAGTCCCCCGCCTGCCCACGATCGCCGACGCCCAGCGCGCCGGGTGCCCTAATCTCGCATCGTCCCCCGCAACCGACCGGCTCCCTCGGAGGTCTCCTTGCTCACGCTCGATTGCCCGACCCAGTCCTACGACTGGGGATCCGCCGAGGCCATCCCGGGCTTCCAGCGGCGGCAACCGAACGGCGACCCGGTCGCCGAGGTCTGGGTCGGCACGCACCCGCTCGGTACGGCGCAGTTCGTCGACGAACGGGGCGAACGGCGCCCCCTCACGGACGCGGCCGGCGAGCTGGACTTCATGCTCAAGGTCCTCGCCGCGAGCCGGCCCCTGTCGATCCAGGCACACCCGAACGCCGCCCAGGCGCGTGCCGGCTTCGCCGCCGAGGAGGCGCGTGGGATCCCGATGGGCTCCCCGACCCGCGTCTTCAAGGACCCCTACCCCAAGCCCGAGATGGTCTACGCGCTGTCGACCTTCGACACGCTCGTCGGATTCCGCCCGACGGCGGAGATCCTGCGGGTCCTGATGCCGCTGGGGCACCCCACCGCGAAGGCGTTGACCAAGCAGCTGCGCGACAACCCCGGGTTCGCCGGCATCGTCCGACTGGTGGAGGGCCTGCTCGCCGCACCGCCGCCCCCGGACGCGGTCGCCGAGATCGTGGACCAGTGCCGCGAGGCGCTGGCCGAGGGCATCGACATCAAGCGGGCCTACGCGACGGCGGTCGAGATCGAGGCCCACCACCCCGGCGATGTCGGCGTGATCGTGTCCCTGCTGTTGAACCGCCTGACGCTGCAGCCCGGCGAGGCGGCGTACCTCGGCACCGGGATCATCCATGCTCACCTCAGCGGCATGTGCCTGGAGGTCATGGTGTCCTCCGACAACGTGCTGCGCGCCGGCCTGACCTCGAAGCACGTCGACCCCGCCGGCCTGGTCTCATGTCTGGAGGAGGGGATGTCGCGGGTCGCCCGGGTCACCCCTCAGCTCTTCGGTACGTCGACCGACGTGTTCAGCCCCACCCGCGAGTTCGCACTCTCGGTGACCCAGAGCTCCCAGGCCGACCCCGCCGGGGCCGTGCTCCCCCACCGCGGGCCGCGCCTCCTCGTGTGCACCGGCGGCGAGGTCGCCGTCCTCAACGCGCGCGACGAGATGCTGCATCTGCGCCGCGGCGACGCCGCCTACGCCGACGACGGCGACGGCGAGCTCCGCATCGTCGGCACCGGCGAGATCGCCCAGGCCTATGTGCCGTCCGGCGCGGCGGGCCGCCTCGACGACCTGCTCTGAGCGGCTCGTGGAGGCCTCGGCTCAGACGGAGTGGACAGGCTTCGTCGCGACGACGCAGAACTCGTTGTAGATGAACGCCTTGCCGGTGAACCGCGGGAAGGGGAAGCTGAAGGACTTCTGCGGGACGAGGCCCACATCGACCGCGAGCGAGCAGAGCGCCTCGCCGTCCACGAACTCCACGTGAGTGGGATCGCTGTCATAGCCACGCTCCTGCGGGCAGATGAAGAGGACACGCCCGCCGGGCCGCAGGTAGGGGAGGTAGTCCTTCATCATCGTCCGCGCCTGATCGCCGTCCATGTGCTCGATGACATGGGCGATCAGGAATCCGTCGAACGCGTTCGGGACACGGAGCTCGGAACGCTCCCATTCCTCGACGGTGAGCGCCGCATAGCCGCGCGAACGCGCCTCTTCGATCGACTCCACGTTGTGGTCCACCCCGACGGATCCCGCGGCGAGAGTCGCCAGATTGCGGCCGATACCGCATCCGATCTCGAGCGTCCGCCCCAGGCCCTGCCGTCGGATGTTCCATTGATAGGGCGCCTGAACGTGCAACGCACGCTTCCACCAGACATCCTGCTTCGCCCGGAGTCGCGCCGTGTAGTCGGCTTCAGTGGTGTCCCGCATACCCGGGATGGTAGTCGCGACGCTCACCGTATGATCATGCGCGTGCAGACGGAGCATCGAACGAAGACCAACAACTCTCCCGGGACGGATGCATGACGGTAATGCACGCGTGCACGATCGTCGCACGCAACTACCTCGCCCAGGCGCAGGTCCTGGTCGATTCCTTCCGGCAGCACCATCCCGACGGGACGTTCGACGTCGTGCTCATCGACGACGCCGCATCCGAGCGGCCGTCGATGGACGGAGCCGACATCCTGATGCTCGACGAGATCGGCCTCGCCCCCGCTGATCTGAGCCGGATGGCGGCGATCTATGAGCTCATCGAGCTGGCAACCGCCGTCAAGCCCTGGACGTTGATGTCGCTCCTCGACCGCGGCTATGACCACGCCGTGTACTTCGACCCGGACATCTCGATCGAGCGCCCGATCGACGAGTTGCCGGCACTGGCCAGGGAACACTCCGTGGTCCTCACCCCTCACCTCACCGAGCCGATGCCACGCGATGGCGGCGCACCGAGCGAGCAGGCGATCATGCTGTCGGGCACGTACAACCTCGGCTTCGTCGGCGTCGGCAACACGCACGACGGCCGCGCGATGCTCGACTGGTGGCGGACTCGCCTCCGGTCCGACGCCGTGGTCGACGTCGCCAACGGGTTCTTCACCGACCAGCGGTTCATCGACCTCGTTCCGGGTCTGTTCGACCACGTCATCGTGAAGGATCCGTCCTGGAACGCGGCGTACTGGAACCTCGCCACGCGTCCCCTGACGCGCGGCCCCGACGGCCGGATCCTCATCTCGGGACGGCCACCGACCTTCATCCACTACTCGGGATACTCGCCCCAGAAGCCATATCTGCTGAGCAAGCACCAAGGACCCGAGCCGCGGCTCAAGCTCAGCGAGCATCCGCTGCTGCGCGAACTGTGCGACGACTACGGTGAGAGGCTCAAGCAGCACGGGTTCGTCCAGCGCCAGGCCGACTTCACCCTTCCCTTCACCACGCTCGACGGCGTCGAACTCGATCCGCTGTCCAAGAAGCTGGTGCGCGCAGAGCTGCTGGCGATCGACAACGGCGAGAGGAGCGACCTGCGCCTGGGCCAGGAGACTGGCCTGCCCCTGGAGGAGTGGCTCGACTCCCCCTCCGCAGAGGGGCGCTTCCCGTGGCTGACCCGGTACTTGGAGGAGCTCTACCTGAGTCGGGTGGATCTACGCAAGGCGTACCCCGAGGTGCGGTCCGGTCGCATCACCGACTTTCTCGAGTGGGTCGAAGTCTTCGGCGTCGCCAAGGGCAGGATCGCGCAGGGTCGGCTCGACGCGGCGCGCCGACTCAGCGCCACCCCCCGTGCCAGCCTGCTCCTGAGCCGTCCGGCGGAGCCGGTCGACGCCACCACGCCCCGCCACGGAGTCGAGGTCGCGGGCTATCTCACGGCAGACCTCGGTCTCGGCGAATCCGGGCGGCAGTTCGTCGCCAGCCTGGAACTGGCCGGCCTCCCGGTCTCCACGACCACCTACACCAATACCCTGAGCCGCCTCGGAGCGCCGTGGGTGGACCGCCAACCTCAGGGCGGACTGCGCAACGACATCGCGCTGGTCTGCGTCAACGCCGACCAACTGCCGCGCTTCACCAAGGACGCCGGATCGGCCTACCTGAAGAACCGCTACCGGATCGGGTTGTGGTTCTGGGAGCTCGACGACTTTCCGAAGCGGATGCGGAAGTCCGCTCGCCTGCTGGACGAGATCTGGGTGTGCAGCGAGTTCAACCGCGCGGCTATCGCCGCGCACACCGATCGGCCGGTCAAGGTGGTGCCCCACCCGGCCCACGCTCCGGCGTTCAGTGACACCGCCGTCGAAGAGGTCCCTGCCGACGATGTGTTCACCTACCTCTTCGTCTTCGACTACCTCAGCGTCTTCCAGCGCAAGAACCCCGCCGGCCTCGTCGAGGCGTTCTTGAAGGCGCATCCGCAGCCGGGAGCAGCCCGCCTGGTGATCAAGGCGATCAACGGCAGCAAACGGCAGCAGGACCAGGAGCACCTCCGCTACCTCGCCGCCGGGCGACCCGACATCGTGCTGATCGACCGCTATCTCAGCCGGCCGGAGCTCGACTACCTCATGCACCGAGCCGACTGCTACGTGAGTCTCCACCGGTCAGAGGGGTTCGGCCAGACCTTGGCCGAGATGATGGCCATCGGGAAGCCGGTCATCGCGACGAACTACTCGGGGAATCTCGAGTTCACCCGGCCTGACAACTCCTACCTGGTCCCGTATGCGAAGGTGGCCGTGCCCTCGGGAGCGGACCCCTATCCGACGACCGCCCGATGGGCCGAGCCCGACCTCGACGAGGCAGCCCGGCTCATGCTCCAGGTGCGCGAGAACCCTCGGGAGGCGAAGGAACGAGGCGAGGCGGCTGCCCGCACCATCAGCGAGGAGTTCTCCAACGAGGCGCTCGCCCGTGTGGCCCGTGCCCGGCTCGAGGAGATCTGGGCCTCCGATGCCTTCGCGCGCCGCACTGCGCCGCCTGCTCCCAAGGCCGCCGCCCCGACCGGTCCGGCCGCGGTGGGTCGTCGGGCGGCACGCCGCCTGCGCGGGATGATGCGGAGCTGACGCCGAGACGCTGCGGGCCGTGCAGCGGTCAACGGAGCTGGCCGCTACGCAGCGACTCCGTCATGCCGTGCACCAGTCGGGCCATCCCGACCGGGAGCGGAGTGACGGGGGTGCTGTCGAGCTCGGGCCACACCACACTGCGCAGACGAAGGTCCCGCGCCTGGTAGGCGGCTGCGGAGGAAGCACCGTAGACGACCCGCGGCTTGCGGCGGGTCACCCTGCGGAACTCAGCGACGAGGAAGCCCACCGTGAAGCTCTGGTGAGAGGCAAGGACCTTGGTGACGACTCCCGGATGGGAGAGGCCGGGCTCGCGAAGTCGAGCCATGCCGTCCATCACGAGGCGTGCGGCGTCCGTGACATAGAGATAGTCGCGCATGGTGTCGAGCGGCACATAGATCGAGATCGGCTGGCCGAGCAGGTGTGCCCGAGCGATGTGGGAGATCAGCCCCTGCGGCTTGGTGAGGTCCTGTCCCGGTCCGTAGAGGTTCGACAGCCGTCCGATCAGGACGGGGATCCCGGTCCGCTCGCCGAACTCGGTCGCCGCTGCCTCCAGGGCAAGCTTGGCCTGGCCGTAGGGCGCGAGCGGCCGCGGTGCCGTCAGCTCGTCACGCGGCGACCCGGCCGATCCGGCGAAGACGCCGCCCGCGGAAGACGCCAGGAAGACGGCGCCGGGAGGCTGGCCGTCGCCCAGCGCCGCGAGCATCGACCGGAAGACGGCGACCTCGGCCTCCAAGTCCGTCTGCCCGGTGCTGGTGACGCCCGCACCAGCACACCAGAACACCTGCCATCCCCCGCCCCCCGTCGCGGCGGCAGCGAGGAACGCACGTGCCGCCGAAGCGACCTGAGTGTCGGTGTCGGGTCTTCCCCAGCGGATAGGCTCCGGCGGCGACCAGATCGGCACTCCGTGGCGACGCAGGGCGTCGACCACCGCCCCACCGAGGAGGCCCCCCGCACCGAGCACCCAGGTGAGTGGCTGCGTGGTCACGAGTCGCGCACAGCTGTGCTGCTCGGCAGCTGGCGGCCGAGCGGTCCCTCGTCAGGATCGTGGCTGATCAGGTAGAGAGGTCTGCCCATCGCCATGCCGACGACTGACCCCAGGTATTCGGCGATCACTCCGAGCGAGAACAGGATCGCCCCGGTCCCGAGCGAGATCAGCACCACGGTCGACGCCCATCCCGGCGCAGAGATGCCGCCGACCACGCTCCCGATGACCGCATAGATCGCGAACGCGAAGCCGAGGAACCCGAAGAGCGCCCCGAGCAGCGCGACGGCCCGAAGGCCGCGAGTTCCGGAGGTCAGCACCAATCGCCAGAAGTGGGACAGCAACGTCCGCGTCGAGTATCCCGACGGGCGATCGCCCTCCTGGCGCAGCTCGATCGGGCACTGCGCGATCCGTCCGTTGACCCAGGACAGAGCCACGTCGAGATAGACGCCGGCCCCGGCGTAAGCGGCGACGCTGCGACCCATCTCGCCGAGGATCAGGCGGTAGCTCTGAAAGGTGGAGATGTCCTGGCCGCCGCCCAGGACGTCGACCACACGTTTGGCCCCCTTGGAGGCCAGGTTGCGGAGGAGTCCGTGCGGCGCCGCGTTCGTCGGTAGGGCGTAGACGACACCCGCGCGTCCCCGCATAGCGGCGTCGAGGAGGTCAGGGAGGTAGGCCGGGTCGTGTTGACCGTCCTCGTCCATCGTGACGATCCAGTCGCCGCCCGAGGAGGCCATCCCGGCCAGGGTCGCCGCGTGCTGGCCGTAGTTGCGGCTCAGCCACACCGGCCGGACCTTCTCGGACTTCTCCGCGAGTTGGCGGATGACCGCGGCCGAGTCATCCGGGCCGTTGTCGTAGGCAAGCAGAACCTCGGTCACGACGTAGCGATGACCGGCTCCAGTGGTCTGCTCCGTGTAGTACGGCTCGATCTCGGCGAGGAGATCGGCGAGGGTGCGTTCGCCCTGGTAGACCGGGACGACCACGGACACGGTGTGCACCGGAAAGGGCGCGACATCGGTCCCTGTCTGCGCGCTGCTCACCCGCGGCACGCTATCAGCCGGCCCGCTTCCGAGACTGATCGGCGTCACGCTCCGAGGAGACCAGTTCGGCCGCCGGGCCACGCAGCTCAACGTCCGCGACGACGGGATCCACCATGGCGAAGTCGAAGAGATTCACGCTGAGTGAGCCGGGCTCTCCAAGCAGCCTGATCCGCGACTCGCCGCCCGGCACCACGACGACCTTCTCGACCTCGGTGCCCTCGGCCGTGACCCGCACCGTCTCCCGTGTCCCGTCTGGCCAGCCGACGGTGACCGACGTGGGCGGCTTGATGCCGACCGCCCCGATCCGGAAGGTGAACCTCATCGGCACCGCGGAACCCGGGTTGTCGATGAGGCCCTCCGGAGCCGGGACAGAGCCGATCAGTCGGAGTCGCCCGTCTTTGTCGGGGCGCCCGGGGTTCTCGAAGCCCGGCTGCCAGTAGAAGCACGGCACGCCAACCAGGTGGTCGCCGAGGCTGGCCCATTCGTCCGGGTCGTACGACGCCTCTGTCGTGGCTGCGAAGGTGCGCATGTCGTAGAACGCGAAACGCCCGTTGCGGCTGCGCAATGGCTCCCCGAACAGCGATTCCAGCTGTTCCTCGAGCTCCTTGACGGCGCGGCGGGAGTAGCCGAAGCGGTCGATGTGCAGTCCGGTGAAGCCGGCCGCGGCGAGTGCGGTGACCGACGCGGGTGTCGACATCCCGGCGAGCGCTGCCTGCCAGTCGGCGCGCGGCCGGCCCTTGACCCCCCCGTAACTCCAGCGAAGGCCGTCCGAGTGGAGATAGGGTCGGATCGCCTCGTAGTCCTGCATCCGGTGGATCGGCTCGGACTCTGGAAACGGCATCACCGGCAGCTCGAAGATGCTCGAGTCTCGGGGCATCCGCTCCTCGATCCGGGCCACATAGTCGGCATCGTTGTCCCAGGCGCGCAGGACGCCTGGGTCGGCGTTCCACACCCGCGGAGGCGTTGTGTCGTAGAGGCCGGCGAGCGCAACGGCGCCGCACACGCCGACGGCCACGCTCCGGGCCGCGAACTCAGTCATGCCTGGCCCGCGTCGCGCCAGCCAACGCAGGCCGCAGTCGACCAGCAACGCGACAGAGGACAGCGAGAAGAGTGCGAGGTAGACGATGATCCGGTTCCATGCCCGAATGTCCGGGGACACGAAGAGCGCGAAGAGGGTGCCGAAGCCGCCGATCGTGCCACACAGGAAGGCGACGATCGTAAGGAGCGACAGGCTCCGCTGTGTGCGCCCGAACGGCCCCGTCTCGTCGAGGCGGCGGCGGACGACGGCGACCACCAGCGGAAGGAACAACAGGTAGAGGAAGCCCGCCGCGGCGACGACGCCGAGCGCCGGGCTCTCCGAGGGGAGCGGGAACGTCGCGTTGTAGTCGGACCGGTACTCCGCGAAGGCGGTCACGCGATGCCAAGGGACCGGGAGCACGAGGCCGGCGAGCTTGAACGCGTACATCTCCGACTCCAACGGCTCACGCGCGAAAGCGGCCGGGCTGGCCCCCTCGGACCGTTGGTAGAGGATGTCGGGAGCCATGTTGGCGAGCATGATCGCGATCAGGACAGCGACGGCGACGACGCCCTGGCCCGACAGGGCGAAGCGCCGGCGCAGACCACAGACGACCACCGCGAGGCTCATGAAGATCAGCCCGAAGACGGAGTAGTACGAACTCGCCGAGCCGATCAGCAGGAGGATGCCGACGGTACCGAGAGTCGTTGCGGTCAGATGACCGACCGGGTTGAACCAACGGGTGCCCTCGCGACGACGCCAGATCGAACGCTCGTCGAGGATCTTCACCACCAGGCCGGCGAACAGCGGGACCACGAACAGCATCGACAACGCAAGGTGCGGCTGGCCGTGGAAGAAGTGGTAGGGCGTGAACGCGTAGAGCAGGCCGACGAAGAAGGCGGTGATCCGGCGCACCCCAAGGACCCTGAGGAACCAGGTGGCGGCCAGCGCGGTCAGCGGGAAGGTCAGGAGGTAGCAGGCGTTGTAGACAGCTCCCCACTGGTCCGTGAACAGGCCCAGCAGTTTGGCCATCGCGAATTGGAGATTGTCGGCGACGGGGAAGTCGTGGAGGTTCTGCCCGTGAGGCGCTCCCAGGAGCGGATTGGACTCGTACCACCCGGTCTCCAGCGTGGCCTTGACCTGCGAACCGCCCGCCAATGCGTCACTGCGGTACACGAGCGGCACGGAGAAGGGGCGGCCGACGAAGCCGAGGACCCGGTACGAGAGAAGCGTGACCAGCGCCGCCTGGATCGCGTAATAGCCGACGTCGACCAGCCGGGCTCTGACCTGCGTTCTCACGCCAGCCCTTTCATCCGCTTGCGCCACACGACGTAGGCCGCTCGCCGCATCCACGCGGTCACTCCCGCGCGGAGATTTCCGATGACGACATCGTTCCGGCCGACGACGTCCGGCATCCGCTGGTGGAAGTGCCGATGCGTTGCGGCGGCCTGGCGTCGCTGGTCCGAAGCGAGCCGCACGCTCCATTGGGTATTGCTGACCCGGAAGCTCGCGAGCGTTTCCGGCAGGGCGACGAGGTCTCCGTGCTGGAGAACGCTCATGTAGGTGAACTGGTCGATGAGATAGGGGAAGGGGTCGAGCCAGCCTCCGGCGCGCTCGAGCGCATCGCGCCGGATGAGAACGCAACCAGGCTCGCCGAGCAGGTTGGTCCCCGCCCGGACGAGCGCTCGGATGGCCTCTCCGCCAGGAACCAGACCGCTCAAGGGGTCGATTCCACGTCCTGCAAGGAGCAGCCTCCCGGCTGGGTCGATCAGGTCGCGCCGAGCAGCAGCGGCGACGGCTGTCGGGTGAGCTTCCAGTGCCTCCACCTGCCGCTCCACGCAGGTGGGCGCGATCAGGTCGTCACCGCAGAGGAGCTTGACATAGGCGCCCTCGGCGGCTGCCGTCACCGCATTCCAGTTCGCGTGCGCTCCCCCGCCCGCCGGCGTCCGCATCAGCCGGACGCGCGATTCGCCACGGAAGCGCTGAATTGCCTCCCACGTGCCGTCGTCCGAGCTGTGGTCGGCGATGACGACCTCGATGTCGTCGTAGGTCTGCCCGAGAGCCGACTGGACGGTCTCCTCGATGAACCGAGCATTTCGAAATGCGGGAATGACGATGGAGACCGACGGCACGCCCGTCACCGTAGGTGTCGGCGACGGCCCGAGCAAATCCGACATTTGCTCGGTGGACGGGGCGCACACCGCTCCTGCCCCGGCTTCGCGGCACAGCTATGCCTTACGGGCGACGATGGCGTACTCGCCGCACTGGCGCAGGTCGAGGTCGAGGTCGCCGGTTCCTTGCGGCAGGTGGATCCACGCCTCCTCGAACCCGCATTCCCTGGCCAGGAACAGCAAGGACTCCGGAAAGAGGGGACGCACATGGGTGATGTCGAGCCAGAAGGTCTTCAGAGCCGCCGGTGAATGGGGATTGATCGTCTCCGCCACCAACACCCCACCCGGGCGCAGCGCGGCCGCCGCGCTGACGAACATCTCGCGGACCACAGCAACCGGGATGTGCTCGATGACCTGGAACGAGGTGACGGCTCCCAGGCTGCCGACCGGAACATCACGGAGAGCCTCGATCCCGTCACCCGTCTCGACATCGAGTCCCTTGGCGCGCGCCCGCGCCGCCATGCTCTCGTCGAGATCGACGCCTCGGGCCACGATCCCCGCGGCCGCCATCAGCTCAAGGAACTCACCACGTCCGCAGCCGAGGTCAAGGACTGGTCCGTCACCCACCAGTTCGACGTACGAAACCAAGCGCTGGCGCACGAACTCCTCGTTGCCGCGGTACGTGTCCTCGAAGTCGGCATACGCACCACCCTCCTCAGCACCCAACGCGAGAACGTCGCCGGCGTCCTCGTTCCGGACCCGGATCCGGGCCCCCGGCGCGAGGAAGGGCGTCGCCTGCATTTCTGCGTCCAGACGGGAGATCGCCGCCTGCGCGCCGTCCACGCGTCGAGCAAGCTCCTCGATATGGGCGCGCGCGGCGGTCAATGTGCCGACCTGACGCTCGAGATCCCGGATCCGCTTCCGCAGCGCGCGAACTCGGCCCTCGGTGCGGCGGCGATTGCCATCGACGATGGCGCCGAGCTCGACGAGCCCGCGCCCGAGCAACGCGGTCCTCGCCTCCTGCGTGCGCAGGAGGCGTCGCAACGGACGCGCAGCCACGCGACGCAGACCGCTCACCGCCCCAGCACCGTCCTCCAGGTGACGGTTGATCCGGGCGGCGGCACGCTCGGCGGAAGGCCGCACCGGGCGCGGCTCCACGGCCACGATCAGCCTCGGCTTCCGATGACACGCCCGCGGGTCAGAGCGATGTCGCGATCCTCGGGCCTCGGCAGGTTCGGATAGACCGGGGTGTACGGGTCGCGCCACGGGACTCCCCAGCGGCGACGGAGGAACCGGGTGTCGTCCGGGTTCGGTATCGCCTCGCGGGTCTGCGACTCGAAGTGGAACAGCTCGCAGTGGGCGAGGTAGAGGATGCGGTAGCCCGCCGCGGCGACCTTGTGGCAGAAGTCGACGTCGTTGTAGTCCTCGCGCAGCAGCTCGGTGTGGCCGCCGACCTCGAAGTACACCTCGCGCCGGACACCCATGCAGGCCCCGGTGACCCCGCTGACCTCGCGGTCGATCACGGCCGTCTTCCCCCAGCCACCGAGCACATCGCCGGGTGACTTCTTGAACGGATGGACGTAGCGCCCGTGGGAGTACGCCAGACCGACGTGTTGGATCGCGGTGCTGGAGTAGAGCAGGCGCGCCCCGGTCAGGCCGACGTCCGGTTGCTCGAGCGGCGCGAGGAGCTCCTCCAGCCACAGCTCGCTGCGCACCTCGACGTCGTCGTTGAGGATGACCAGTCGGTCCCCCGTCGAGGCGAGGACGCCGAGGTTGACCTTGTGGCTGTAGTTGAACGGCTCGTCGTAGGGAACAAGCACCAGCCGGTCGCCGGCGATCTGGTCCAACTCGGCGAGGACCGCCTCGGGGGTGTCGGTGTCGTAGACCACGACCACCTCGAGATCGGCGTGCCGCGTGCCGGCGAGAGCGGATCGCACGGCCCGGGTCACCAGCGTCCTGCGGCGCCCCCAGACGAGCGAGGCGGACCCACGGGTGGGAATCACGATGCTCACCCGCCGCTCCCGCGGCAGGAGTCTCCGGGTGCGGTACCGGCCCGGCCCGACCACCTCGACCGTGCCCGCGATGCCGACCCTGCCGAGGTGCTCCTGGACGGCACGTCGCCCGGCATCGAGAGCGTAGGGCTTGGCGCTACCGTCACCGGCCGCGGAACCGGGCAGGATCCGCCAGTGATAGAGCACCTTCGGGATGTGCACGATGCGACGAGCCCGCTCGGTGACGCGGAGCACCAGATCGTGGTCCTGGGAGCCTTCGAAGCCCTCGCGCAGGCCCCCCAGCTCGCGGACCAGCGACGCCCGCAGCACCGAGAGGTGATTGCAGTAGTTCTGGCTGCGCAATCGCTCGGGCGACCAGTCAGGCTTGTGGAAGGCGTCGGAGAACCGGCCGTCCTCGCGGATCCGGTCCTCGTCGGAATACAGGAAGTCGATGTCGTCGTGCTCCGCGATCCGGCGGGCGTTGAGCGCCAGCGCGTCGGGCGCGAGCAGGTCGTCGTGGTCGAGGAAGGCGAGGAAGGTGCCCCGGGCCACGGCGATGCCGTCATTGGTGGCGGCGACGATGTGCCCGTTCGCCGACCGCTCCACGACAGTGACGCGGGCGTCTCGCGCCGCGTGCTCGCGTAGGATGCGCAGCACCTCCGGATCGGTCGAGGCGTCGTCGACCAGCACCAGCTCCCAGTCGTCGAACGTCTGGGCGAGCACGGATTCGATGGCGGCCCGGAGGACCGCAGGGGGCGGGTCGAAGACCGGTGTGACGACGGAGAAGAGGGGGGACGCCGTCATCCCCGCATCCTCGAGAGCGGCCGGACGAACACCCGACCGACCCGCCAGGTCCGTGATGCCCGGATGGCGGCGATCTCCTCGTCGCGTGCGCGGACCGTCGCCTGGAGCTCCTTGACGCGCTCGCGCGCCTTCTTGAGATCGAACTGCAGCCGAGCGACGGTCGCCTCCAGGCCGATGACGTTGTCGACGGCGACCAGCTCGGCGTGGCGGGCCAGCAGATCCTCGTCGGCCGCGAACACACGCTCGCGCCACTGCTCCGGCGACTGCTGGTCGGTCATGTCGTCCTCACCAAGGGGTCGGCTGGGTGCCGCAGAACAGTACCGCAGGCGCTACCGATGACCGCAGCCACGCGGCCCACTAGGGTGTCGCCGGTGAGCGATCCTTACGGCCAGAATCCGCCCGGCCAGCCGCCCTCGGGCCCGAACCCGTACGGCCAGCCGCCGGCGCCGCCGCCGTACCCCGGTGGAGCCGGAGGTGGGTACGGCGCGCCCGGGTCGTTCCCCGGAGGCTCCGACCCGATGCCGCCGAGGACGGACGGCATCTCGATCGCCGCGCTCGTGACGAGCCTGCTCTGCTGCCTGGCTCCGATCGGCGTCGTTCTCGGAATCGTCGGCCTGTCCCGCACCAAGGGCGGGCGGCGCAAGGGGCGGGGGTTCGCGATCGCGGGCATCGCGGTCGGCGTCCTGATGTCGATCGTGTCGGCCGCCGTCGGCGCCGCGATCTTCATCTTCGCCGAGTCGGTCGTGACGCCGGGCAACGCCGAGGTCGGGCAGTGCGTCGACGTCGACGAGGACGACGACCTGGTGATGCTGCGCAAGAAGGACTGCACCGAGGAGCACGACGCCGAGATCGTCGGCATCGCCGAGGTCACCTCCGAGAACCGCAGCGACATCGAGAACGGGATGGTCTCCTACTGCTCGACGGCCATCGACCCCGACGACCTCGCCAAGCTCGCGCCCTACGTCTCCGACCTCGCCGCGGTGATCGAGGACCCCGACGACGTCAGCGTCGGCGACCACCTGGTCTGCTACGTCGAGCCCGACGACGAGCTGACCGAGCCGATCCTCTGACGGGCCGGATGGCACCATGACGAACCCGTACGGTGGCGGCTACCCGTCGTACCAGCCCGGCCCGAACCCGTACGACGGCTCCTCCCCCACTGCTGGGCCGCCGGCGTACGACGGCCTGTCGATCGCCGCGCTCGTCTGCTCCCTGTCGTGCTGCGCCGCCCCGGTCGGGATCGGGCTGGGGATCGCCGGCATCGTCCGCACCGGCGGCGGGCGGCGATCGGGACGGTGGGCCGCCGTCACGGGGCTCGTCGTGGGCGCGGTCGTCCTCCTGGCCGGGATCGGGTTCCTGGTCCTCGCCGGGATCATGGGCAGCCGCACGGTCTGGGAGGACGAGGCGACCGCCGGGCAGTGCATCGACATCGACTTCCTCGACGACCCGATCGAGGCCTCCTGCGGCGACCCGCACGCCGGCGAGGTGATCTGGGCGGGCCGGTTCGACGACGACCTGGTGGCGCTCTACGACGACTTCTCAGGGTTCGAGTTCTGCGGGGAGCTCCCCGGCCTGGAACCGGTCTATCTGGACGCCATCAGGAGCGGCGACTACGTCCCCCGGATCGAGATCGACACCTTCGACGAGGGCGAGCCGGAGCGCGGCGACGCGTTCTTCTGCTACGTCGAGCGGGGCGACGGCGAGAAGATCACCGGTCGGCTGCGCGACCTCGCCGGGACGACGGGCGCATGAGCGAGGACCCGCCTCGTCCGGCCGGCATCTACGCGTACGGTGACGGCGCGGAGATCGCCCCGGGCGATAGCCCCTTCGACCTCCATGAGGGCGACGTCATCAAGCTGATGGCCGAAGACGATGTCGACTGCCCGTTGTGGCATGCGGGGCTCCTGTTCAGCGACGCGGAGGAGTTCATCGATTTCGGCGCCCCGCCCGAGTTGGCCAGGGATCTCGCGGCCTGGGCCGAACAACGGCAACGACAGGGCCGCACCGAGCACTCGGACCTCGAAGCGCTGAAACTGCTCGATCGCCTCACCAGCGCCTTCGACCGCCGCTACCAGTTCGTCTACCGCCCATAGGACCTACGAAACAGGCGTTTCCGAGCGGCCCCGCCCGGTCCGGGCAGCCCGCAGCAGTCAGTCAGTGATCAGCGCAGGTCATGCGTGAGCGCCTCGCGCTCGATCGCCGCCAGCCAGGTCACCAAGTTGGCCCGGCACGTGGCCTCCACCTGCCGGCGGAAGAGCCCACCGTCGGGGAGCGTGACGGTCCACCGCAGGAGCACCCCGTCGCCGTACGGCAGGAACTCACCCCGCTGCACGCCCGCGGGCCGGCGTCCTCGCCACGATTCGGTGGTGATCTCCTCACCCGTCCGCGCCGCGGCGACGCGGGACCGCACCCGATATCGGAAGGGACCCATGCGGATCACGTCGACCGCCTCCGAGCCTGGCGTGCCGGGCTCGCCCGTGGCCGAGATCAGTCGGCACCGCGGCGAGAGCCGCTGATGGTGCGCCGGGTCGGTCGCGAGCGTCCAGACGACAGCGGGAGGTGCGGCGATGGACCGCTCCTCGGTGACGACGATGGGCGTGCCCATGCTCAGACGACGCTGAGCGGCAGCAGCTTCTGCCCGGTCGGCCCGATCTGGATCTCGGTGCCCATCTCCGGGCACACGCCGCAGTCGTAGCAGGGAGTCCAGCGGCAGTCCTCGACCTCGACGTCGGACGATCCGTCGCCGACCGCGAGGGCGTCCTCCCAGTCGGCCCACAGCCAGTCCTTGTCGAGTCCTGAGTCGAGGTGGTCCCAGGGCAGGACCTCGTCGTACTCGCGCTCGCGGGTGGTGTACCAGTCGAGGTCGACGCCGGTGCCCTCGAGCGCGATCGCGGCGGAGGCGGCCCAGCGGTCGAAGGAGAAGTGCTCGGACCAGCCGTCGAAGCGGCCGCCGTCGCGCCAGACCTGCTCGATGATCCGGCCGACGCGGCGGTCGCCGCGCGACAGGAGTCCCTCGATGATGCCGGGCTTGCCGTCGTGGTAGCGGAAGCCGATGGCGCGGCCGAAGCGCTTGTCGGCGCGGACGGTGTCGCGCAGCACCTGGAGGCGGTGGTCGGTGGTCTCGGCGTCGAGCTGGGCGGCCCACTGGAACGGCGTGTGGGGCTTGGGCACGAAGCCGCCGATGGAGACGGTGCAGCGGATGTCGTTGCGACCGGAGACCTCGCGGCCGGTCGCGATCACCCGCTTGGCGAGCTCGGCGATCTGCAGGACGTCCTCGTCGGTCTCGGTCGGGAGACCGCACATGAAGTAGAGCTTCACCTGCCGCCAGCCGTGGGAGTACGCCGTCGCGACGGTGCGGATCAGGTCGTCCTCGGTGACCATCTTGTTGATCACCTTGCGCATCCGCTCGCTGCCCCCCTCGGGCGCGAAGGTCAGTCCGGAGCGGCGGCCGTTGCGGGAGAACTCGTTGGCCAGCGTGATGTTGAACGCGTCGACGCGGGTGGACGGCAGCGAGAGCGAGACGTTCGAGCCCTCGTAGCGGTCGGCCAGTCCGGTGGCGACGTCACCGATCTCGGTGTGGTCGGCGGAGCTCAGCGAGAGGAGCCCGACCTCCTCGAAGCCGGTCTTCTTGATGCCGTTGTCGACCATCGCGCCGATGGTCTCGATCGACCGCTCACGCACCGGGCGGGTGATCATGCCGGCCTGGCAGAACCGGCAGCCGCGGGTGCAGCCGCGGAAGATCTCCACCGAGAACCGCTCGTGCACGGTCTCGGCGAGCGGCACCAGCGGGTTGCGCGGGTAGGGCCACTGGTCGAGATCCATCAGCGTGTGCTTGCGGACCCGGTCGGGCGCCTCCGGGTGGTTGGGTACGACGGCCGCGATCGCGCCGCTGTCGTCGTAGGAGACGTCGTAGAACTGCGGCACGTAGACCGCTCCCGAGACGGCGAGCCGGCGCAGCAGCTCCCGGCGGCCGCCGGGGCGGCCCTCGCCCTTCCACTCGCGCACGACCTCGGAAATCTTGAGCACGACCTCCTCGCCGTCGCCGAGGACGGCCGCGTCGACGAAGTCGGCGATCGGCTCGGGGTTGAACGCCGCGTGACCGCCCGCGATGACGACGGGGTGGTCGTCGGAGCGGTCGACGGCGTGCAGCGGGATGCCGGCCAGGTCGAGCGCGGTGAGCAGGTTGGTGTAGCCGAGCTCGGTGGAGAAGCTGACCCCGAACAGGTCGAAGGCGCCCACGGGGCGGTGGTTGTCGACGGTGAACTGCGGGATCTGCTGCTCCCGCAGCACCTTCTCCATGTCGGGCCACACCGCGTAGGTGCGCTCGGCGAGGATCCACTCCCGCTCGTTGAGCACCTCGTAGAGAATCTGCACGCCCTGGTTGGGCAGACCGACCTCGTAGGCGTCGGGGTACATGAGCACCCAGCGGACCTCGGCCGCGTCCCACTCCTTGGAGACCATGTTGAGCTCGCCGCCGACGTACTGGATCGGCTTGGAGACCGAGAGCAGGTGGGGCTCCAGCCGGGGGAAGACGGACTCGACGGTCTCGACGGACATGACCCCGATTCTACGGTCCGTGCCACGTGCGGCCGTCATCGTCGTCAGGTCCCTTTTGTAGGATTCCGCATCATGAGCGCCTCCACCTCCGGACGACTCGGGTGGACGGTCATCACGCCGCCCGTGGCCGCGATCGTGCTGGCGTTCAGTTGGGGAACCCATCCCGGCCCGCTCGCCGCGAGCCTGATCGGCGTGGCCCTGGTGGGCGCGGTGCTGGCGGCCGTGCACCACGCCGAGGTCGTCGCCCACAAGGTCGGGGAGCCGTTCGGCTCGCTCCTGCTGGCCGTCGCGGTGACGGTCATCGAGGTCGGCCTCATCGTGATGCTCATGGTCTCCGGCAGCGGCGACACGTCGACCCTGGCCCGCGACACCGTCTTCGCGGCCGTGATGATCACGGTCAACGGCATCGTCGGCCTGTCCCTCGTCGTGGGCGCGCTGCGCCACCATCTCGCGGTGTTCAACCCCGAGGGCACGGGCTCCGCGCTCGCGACGGTGATCACCCTCGCCGGCCTGACGCTGGTCGTCCCCACCTTCACGACCAGCGAGTCCGGTCCGGTGCTGACGGGCGGTCAGCTCACCTTCGCCGCCCTCGCCTCGCTCATCCTCTACGGCTCCTTCGTGTTCACCCAGACGGTCCGGCACCGCGACTTCTTCCTCCCGGGCACGACCTCGACCCCCGGCGGGTGGACGGCCGACAACGACGCCGACGGCGACACCCACGCCGATCCGCCGACCGCCCGCGAGACCTGGACCAGCCTCGCCCTGCTCGTGCTCGCGCTGGTGACCGTGGTCGGCCTGGCCAAGGTCGAGTCCTACTCGATCGAGGACGCCGTCGACTGGCTCGGCTTCCCCCACGCCGTGGTCGGCGTCGTCATCGCGATGCTGGTGCTGGCGCCCGAGACGATCGCCGCCGTGCGGGCCGCCCTGCTCGAGCGGGTCCAGATCAGCCTCAACCTCGCCTACGGCTCGGCGATGGCCTCGATCGGTCTCACCATCCCGGCCATCGCGATCGCCTCCATCTGGCTCGAGGGCGACCTGGCGCTGGGCCTGGAGCCGCTCCAACTGGTCCTGCTCGCCCTCTCCGCGACGGTCGGCATCCTCACTGTCGTGCCGGGCCGTGCCAAGCCGCTCAACGGCATCGTCCACCTGCTGCTCCTCGCGGCCTTCCTGCTCCTGACGGTGTCACCGTGACCCGGCGCTCCCTGCGCGCCCCCGGCGCCGGTCTGGCGGCCGCGGCGCTGGCCCTGGCCCTCGGCGCCTGCTCGTCCGAGCAGCCCGCCGACCCCGACCGGATCGTGCTGACCCCCGCCAAGGACGGCGGCAGCGGCGCCCAGCCCGTCGGCAACCCCGTCGGCGACGGCACCAGCACCGACGTCGAGGGCTACCGGATGACCGACGTCCGCCTGCCCGACGCCACCGGCACCGGCGACGTCTCGTTCCGGATCCTCGCCCCCTCCGGGGAGCCGTTGCTGACGTACACCGAGGAGCAGACCAAGCTGCTCCACCTCTACGTCGTGCGCGACGACCTCTCCCAGTTCCGACACCTGCACCCGACCCTGGCCGAGGACGGCACCTGGACCGCGCGGGTCGACCTCGGCGCTCCGGGGCGCTGGCGGGTCGTCGCGGAGTTCATCCCCGAGGGCTCGACGACGCCACTCGTCGTCGGCGCCACCCTGCGTGTCGCGGGCGAGTGGACCCGGGTCGAGGTCCCGCGCGGCGACGAGGCGCGGACCGGCGACGACGGCGTGGTCCGGGCCCGCCTGCTCGCGGCCGGGGAGATCGGCCCCAACGGCCGTCTCCGGCTGCGGCTCACCGATGCCGACGGCGAGCCCGTCACTCTCGGCAGCTACCTGGGTGCCAGCGCCCATCTCACCGGCTTCGCCGCCGACTCGCGGGGCTTCGTGCACGTGCATCCGTACGGCGCGCCCGAGGTCACCGACGACGGGACGGTGCTGACCTTCCACACGGTCTTCACCCAGCCCGGCGACTACCGGCTGTTCCTGCAGGTGCGCGTCGACGGCCTGCTGCACCAGATCGCCGTGACCGCGCCGGTCCTCGGCTGACCCGTCCGAGGATCACCGTGCTCATCGGGCCGCGTCGGTGACGGCGACCGTGTCTCGAGTCGGACGCAGGGGCCCGCGAGCCAGGACGTAACCGAACAGGACGACCATGACGACGGCACCCGCCCACATCGCATGCTGCCAGCCTTCGACGAACGACTGTCGCGCCGCACTGACCAGTGCGTCGGACCGCGGGCCGGCACCGTCGGAGGCGGCGATCGCGTTCGCGACGCCCTCGCGGGCGGTCGCGGCCACACCGTCCGGGACGCCGCCCAGCCGGCCGTCGATCGCGCTCCGGTAGCCGGCCGACAGGACGGCCCCAAGAAGCGCCACGCCGAGGGCTGTGCCGAACTCGCGGGTCACGTCGTTGAGGGCAGATGCGACGCCTTGGCGCTCCCGGGGCAGCGAGCTCGTGATGGCCTCGGTCGCGGGTGTCATCGACAGGCCCATGCCGAGGCCCATCGCCAGCATGCCGGGGAGGATCGAGAGGTAGCCGTCCTCGACGGAGACGAGACCGGCCATGAGGGCGAGGCCGGCACCGCCGAGGAGGACGCCCGTGGCCATCGTGGCTCGTGCTCCGAGGCGGCCGGCGACCCGGGGGGCGAGGCCGGAGGCGAGCATCATCAGCAGGGCCATCGGCATCATCGCGAGTGCGGCCCGCAGGGCGGACCAGCCGAGTACCGCCTGGAGGAACGGGAAGAGCACCACGAAGATGCCGGCTTGGACGCCGAACACCACCAGCAGCGAGAGCGAACCACTCGCCAGGTGCCGTTCGCCGAAGAGTCGCACGTCGAGTAGCGGCATGCTCTGGCGCTGCTCCCATGCGACGAAGGCGACCGCGGCGAGCATGCCGCCGACGAGGCCGACGAGCGTCGCGGGTTCGGCCCAACCGTGGACCGGCCCCTCGTGGAGCGCGAAGATCAGCCCGAGGACGGCCAGGATCGAGGTGACGGAGCCGATGGTGTCGAACCGCTGTCCGGTGTGCTCATGCGAGTTCGGCACCGAGCGCACCGTCATCGCCATCGCGACGAGAACGAGCACGACGGGCAGCACGAACAGCCAGCGCCAGGTGGCGACGTCGACGAGCAGGGCGGATAGGTACATTCCGAGAATGCCGCCACCACCGGCGACGCCGGTCCACACGCCGATGCCCGTGGCCCGCTCCTCCTCCGGGAACGTCGAGGTGATGACTGCCAAGGTGACCGGCATGATCATGGCGGCACCCACGCCGGCGGCGAACCGGGAGGCGAGCATCACCTCTGAGGTGGTCGCGAGCCCGGCCACGATGTTCGCGGTTCCGAAGACGGCGAGGCCGGTAAGCAGCACCGGCTTGCGGCCGATCCGATCGCCGAGTGCGCCCAGCGGCAGCAGGAGCGCGGCCAGGCTGATCGTGTACAGGTTGATGAACCACAACACCGTGCTCTGCGAGGCCCCGAACTCCACGGCGAGCTCGGGCTGCGCGACGTTGAGACCGGTCACCGAGGCGATGACGGCCATCAGCGCGACGCAGACCGCGATCAGGACCACGCGGCGCCGGCGCGCGTCGTGGATCGTCCGGTCGACGGTGTCGCCGAGGTCGGCACCGGGGGGACGTGCGTGAATACTCATCATGTTCCTTTCAACACCTGCACAGCAGCAGGCCGACGGGGACACCGACGCCTTGGGTGACGCCGACGCGCGAGGCTCGAATCAGGTCAGGCGAGTCGCCCGCACGACGACGTCGTGGAGCGTCACCGGTTCGCGACCATGGCCAGGCAGTGCGCGGTGCGACTCCTCGGCGGTCACGATCTCCCACCGGGCGGGATCGAACCGCGCCGTGAGGTCCGCAGCGGTCAGCGACACCGAGACCGGCGGCTCACTCCCACCGTGCCGGTGGTCGCTTCCGTGGTGCAGGTGACCGACGATCAGCAGGGTCCCGCCCGGGGCGACCCAGGAGGCGATCCGGTCGTAGAACTCCAGTTGCGGCATCGCGGGGTGCGCGTAGTGGGTCGTCACCAGATCATGGAGCGTGCCCGGCTCCCAGTCGGACAGATCGGCGCGGATCCACCGCACCTGATCGGCGACACCGCTCGCGGCCGCGCGCTCGGCGGCGTGCGCCAACGCCTCACCAGCGATGTCCACGCCGGTGACCCGCCAACCGCGGGACGCGAGCCACGTCGCCTCCGCTCCGGCACCGCACCCCGCATCGAGGGCCTTCCCGGGCTTCAGTTCGTCGACCTCGCGCACCAGGTAGGGGTTGGGCGGGCTTCCAGCCATGGCGAGCGCGGCGCCGGCACCGTCGGGCTGCCAGCGCCGCTCCCAGTACTGCCGATCGAACGGGTGGGTCTCCGACGACGGGGCAGCACTCGATCCGGCCTCGCCCGGCCTGCCCACGACCACGTCCTGCGCCACGTCGGGTGGCGCGTCCTGCTCTGCCATTGTCACTCCTCCGCATCTCCCGAGGCCATCACTCGATCGCCGCTCGGCTCGATGGTGTGCCCGAGATGTCGGATTCGCAATGATCGTTGCCGAATGGCAAACTCGTCGGCATGAGCGACTCGACCGATCGCACCCTCGCCGCGGTGGGTCCGCGCCTCAAACGGCTCCGTCAGCGGCGCGGCATCACTCTCAGCGACCTCGCCGTGGAGACCGGGATCTCGACCAGCACGCTGTCCCGGCTCGAAGCGGGGCTGCGCCACCCCACCCTGGAGCAATTGCTCCCTCTAGCTCGCACGTTCGGCGTCACGCTCGACGAGCTCGTCGACGCGCCGCCGACCGGCAACCCACGCGTCAACCTGCGACCCATCGCCTGCGCGGACGGATCGACGATCCTGCCGCTGACGCGCAGGCCGGGTGGGATCCAGGCCTACAAGTTCGTGCTTCCCACCGGCCGCGACGACGCCGATCCGGACCTGCGCACCCACGAAGGCTACGACTGGGTCTACGTCCTCAACGGCAGACTCCGGCTCGTCCTCGGCGAGCACGACCTCACCCTGGAGCCGGGCGAGGCGGCCGAGTTCGACACGCGCACCCCACACTGGTTCGCCGCCACCGGCTCGGGACCGGTCGAGTTCCTCAGCCTGATCGGCAAGCAGGGCGAACGAGCCCACGTCCGCGCAGCCCCCGGGTCGCGCTGATCGTCCCGGCCCGGGGCCCACCATCGCGCACGGCCGGTCAGTCGACCTCGAGGTCCACCGTGGTGACCGGGCTGGTGAAGGAGTCGACCCGGACGCTGACCTGCAGCTTCCAGGCTCCGGCGTGCGGGAACACGACATCGGCGGTGTAGGTGCCCGACCCGCTCGGGGTCACCGGGACCTCGCCGAGGTCGACCCGGTCCGAGCGCAGGGCAACCGCCGGGGCGTCGTACAGGTCGAGGGGCTCACCGGCGAGGTCCTGCACCTGCACGATCAGGCGGCGCTGCAGGCCCGGTCCCGGGTCGAGCACCGCCAGCACCTTGAGGTCGTCGCCCGCGACGCCGGTGACCACGCCGGTGTCGGCGGTCCGGGACTGGGCGGGCCCCTCCCCGCCCGGCGGCTTCTGGGTGAGGAACCCGGTGACGCCCAGGACGGCGACGAGGAGCGCCGCCTCGGCGAGGACGGTACGCCGAACCAGGCCGGTGGCCCGCCGGCGTTGGTCGTGCCCGCCGTCGCGCGCGACCCGGGGCACGAGGCGGAACCGGTTGAACGCCGCGATCGCGACGACGACGAGGACCAGCGCCACCTTGACGAGCAGCAGCCGGCCGTAGGTCTCCTCCACCAGCCGCGCCCAGGAGCCGACGATCCGCCAGCCGAGGAGCACACCGGTGAGCGCCATCGCGGCGAGCAGGCCCGCGGCCAGGGCCGAGAAGCGCGCGAGGAGCCGGGCGGACTCCTTCGGCCGTCCCGCGATGGACGGCAGGGTGAGGGCGAGGCCGGCGAGCCCGCCGAGCCAGACCGCTCCGGCGCTCAGGTGGAGGGCGTCGGTGACGACGAGGAGCATGCTCGGCTCGTAGGCGCGGGTGTGCCCGACCAGCGCGGGCGACCAGACGGCGAGTGCCGTGACCAGGTCGACGACCAGCGACGACCGGGCCTGGCCGGCCGCCCAGGCGGCCACGCCCAGGCCGGCGACCTGGAGCGCCAACACCTGCAGGTCGTCCTGCACCAGGCCGGGGTCGAACGAGGCCGGGTCGAGCACCCCGCCGAGACCCGAGCCCAGCTGGTAGGCGCCGGCGAGGGGGACGGCGGCCGCGGCGGCGAGGACCGCCACGAGCGCGCTGCCGCGCAGGACGCGGACCAGGCGGCGGCGTACCTCGTCGGAGAGGCGGACGCCCCGCGCCGTCCAGCTCAGGAAGATCGCGAGTCCCCCGGCGAGCAGGAGCGCGGCGTAGCCGAGCCCCTGGACCACCCCTTGCACCGTCCGCACCGCTCCGGCGTCGGCCGGGCCGGTCTCGGGCGGCACGACCTTGGCGCTCGGCGCACCGACGTGGAAGGTGAGCGATCCCGCGATCGGATGGCCGTCGGCCGAGACGGCGCGCCAGGTCACGACATAGGTCCCGTCGCCGAGGTCGCCGGGCAGTCGGCCGGTGACCTCGGCGCCCTTCGCGGACGGCTCGACGTCGACCCGTTGTCCCTCGGCGTCGAAGGCGAGGAGCCCGTCGGGCACGAGCTGGACCGGCTCGTCGAAGGTGAAGGTCACCGACGACGGCGCCTCCGCGAGCACCGTCCCCTCGGCCGGGTCGGTGGAGACGAGGGTGGCGTGCGCCGACGCGGGACCCGCCGTCGCGAGCACCGTCCCGGTGACGACCAGGACGGCGACCACGAGGGCGAGGAGGTACGCCGGCGCACGCCGCATCACGATGCCCCTCAGGCCTTCTTGCCCGAGCGCGCCAGTGCCAGCCCGCCGAGCGCGAGACCGCCGAGGCCGGCGACGAGACCGCCGATCGCGAGACCGTTGCCGCCGTCGTCGTCCGACGTCGCGTCGGCGTCGTCGGCGGCACCGCTCTCGTCGGTGGCATCGGTGTCGGCATCGGTGTCGGCGTCGGACGAGGAGCCGCCGTGGCCCCCGTCACCGGTCGCCTCGGTGATCGTCAGGACCGGAGCCGGGCTGGCGAGCTCCTCGGGGTCCTGCCCCTCGGCCGCGGTCTCGGTCCAGCCGGTCCGGCCCTGCTCGCAGGTCTGGACGACCGGGAAGGCCAGCGTGTCGCCCGCCGCGTCGGGCAGCTGGACCGAGAGCGCGACGGTGTCGCGGAAGCCGTCGGCCAACGGCGTCTTGGCCGTGTAGACGACCTGGGCGGTCCGCTCGGTGATCTCGTTGCCGTGGGCGTCGGTGACCGGCTCGGCGAGCTGCTCGTCGACCTTCTCGACGGTCCAGTTCGGGTTGATCGTCGGCGTGACGACCGGGATCGACTCGGGCATCTGGATGGCCAGCTTGGTCGTGGGCGAGCCCTCGCAGCCGTGTCCCACGCTGAAGGTGAGCACGGCGTAGGCGCCGGCCGAGGTCGTGTCGGGGGTGACGGTGACGTGGGCGCCCGCCGTGCCGGCGGTCAGGGCGACGACGGCGAGGGAACCGGCAAGGGCGCCCGTCGCAGTCGTCACACGCACAGGGTTGGGCAGGGTGAAGCGTCGGATCTGCATGGAGTGTCTCTCTCTGACTCGGGTGATCGGAAGCGGACAGCGAGCAGCCGCCCGCCTCCGCAGCCGGAGTCAGGCGGTCGCCGCGTGCGGGCCCGGAGGGCCCCGCGTCGGCGCGAGGGTCCGCTCGTGCTGCGCGGTCCGCGGACGTGCGGAGGCCGTGGCCGGCGCGCGTCGCCCCACGGGCGGGGGTACGACGCCCGGGTCGGTCCAGCGCAGCAGCACCTCGACCGCGCGCCGCCGCAGCACCCACATCGTCCCCGTCGCCGCGGCCGCCACCAGGTGGGCGGCCAGCATCCCCGGGGCGAGCCCGAGCAGGGCCGGCATCGCGTGCCCGTGCCCGTGCGCCTCCGGAGCCAGGGTCACCAGCCAGGCGTGCCCCAGCAGCTGCGCGACGACGAGCGCGGGCAGGACCACCCGGATGCGCGCGCGGCCGCGGAGCACGAGTCCGCCGGCGGCGTACACGAGGGCGGCGAAGGCGGTCAGCCACCACAGCGACGGCACCGCTCCCCCGGCGATCGTGTGGGCGAGCACCAGCGCGGTGACGCTCTCCAGGCTGCCGAGCGTCGCGAGCGGCGCCACGCGGCGGCGTGGGGCTCGGCGGACGGTCAGCACGGGGCCATCTTGCCGGACGCGTGGTCGGCGGCGTGCGGCGCAACGACCGGAATTGTCGTCAACCGACCGGGATGACGACGAATTCGGTAGTTGCGCCGTCGCCTGATCAGCCCCGGACGAGCACCCGCTGCTGGGGCGCCGAGCGGAAGGCCGGGGCCGAGAGGGTCCGCAGATGGATGTTCTGCAGCAGGCCGACCGCGAGCATGCCGGCGAACATCGACGAGCCGCCGTACGACACGAACGGCAGCGGGACGCCGGTGACGGGCATGATGCCGAGGCACATCCCGATGTTCTGGAATGCCTGGAACCCGAACCAGCAGGCGATGCCGGCGGCGGCGATCCGGCCGAAGACGTCATCGGTCCGGGCCGCGATCCGCAGCGCGCGCCACAGCACCACGCCGAGCAGGAGGACGATCACCGCCGCGCCGACGAGGCCGAGCTCCTCGCCCGCGACCGTGAACACGAAGTCGGTGTGCTGCTCGGGGACGAAGCCCGACTGGGTCTGCGAGCCCTGGAAGAGGCCCTGCCCGAAGAGCCCGCCGTTGCCGACCGCGATCCGCGCCTGCTCGACGTTGTAGCCCGCGCCCTTCGGGTCGAGGGCGGGGTTCGTGAACGCGAGGAAGCGGTCGACCTGGTAGTCCTTCAACATCCCGCTCGACACCGCCACCACGGCGGCCGCCACGCCGCCGCCGGCCAGCACGGCCAGCCACCGCCGGTGCGCGCCGGAGGCGGCGATCACGCCGAAGACCGTGGCGGTGAGGACGAGCATCGTCCCGAGGTCCGGCTGGGCGAGGATCAGCACGGCCGGCACGCCCGCGACGAGCAGCATGAGGAGGACGTCGCCGGTGCCGACGCGATCGCGCCAGCGGCCCTCGCTGCGCTCGGCCACGACGAGGGCCATGCCCACCACCACGGCGAGCTTGGCCAGCTCCGAGGGCTGGATCGACAGCCCGCCGAACATCAGCCACGAGCGGGATCCGTTGATCGTCGAGCCCATCAGGAGCACCAGGACGAGACCGCCGACGGCGAGCAGGTAGCCGATCGGCGCCAGGATCCGCACCCACCGATGGTCGGTGACCACGACGAGCGCCATCAGGCCGAGCCCGACACCGACGTTGACGGCCTGCTTGACGAGGTACGCGCGCGGGTCGCCGCCGGTGAGGTGGTCGCGTTCGACGGTGGCCGACCAGATGAGCAGGCAGCCGAGCAGCGAGAGGAGGAGCACGGCGCCCAGTAGGACGAGGTCGAGGTCGGCCCACTGGAGCCGGCCGACGCGGCGCGAGGCCGTCGTGCGGCGGGTGCTGCCCTGGATCCGGTTGCTCATCACTCGCCCTTCTTCGCGCTCGTCGCCCGCGCGGGCGGGAGGATCGAGCCGTCGTCGCCGAAGGTCGGCAGCTGCGCGGGGGGCCGGCCGCCGGGGATCGCGGCCCGGTCGAGATCCACCTGGTCGCCGTCGACGCCGTAGAGCGCCTCCCAGATGGCGCGGATGCCGTCGCCGGTGGACCCGGATCCGGTGCCGCCCTGGCTCATCATCATCACGACGACGTAGTCCTCGGTGTACGACGCGACCCAGCCCGTCGACTGCTTGCCGTAGACCTCGGCCGAACCGGTCTTGGCGCGGATCGCGACCTTGTCGAGGGGGAACCCGGCGAGCTTCCAGTTCATCGTGCCGCGGCTCGCGACGCCCTGGAGCGCCTCGTCGACGTACCTCAGCACGGAGGCGGGGATCTTGAGCTTGCGGTCCTTCTGCGGCTCGATCTCACGGATCACCTCGCCCTCGGGCGAGACGATCGCCTTGCCGACCCGGGGCTCCCAGAGCGTGCCCCCGTTGGCGATCGCGGCGTACCCGCGGGCCAGCTGCAGGGGGGTGACGATGGTGTCGCCCTGTCCGATGGCGAAGTTGGCGGCGTCGGGCAGGCGGTACTTCCAGCCCTCGACGCAGAACTCACGGGAGAACCTGTAGACGAAGTCGGAGGTGTCGTCGTCCTGCGGCTTGTCGGCGATCCCGCAGTAGTAGTCCTTCATCGACTCGTAGTAGGCACGCTTCCACTTCCGGTCCGCGACCCGGCCCGAGGCCTCGCCGGGCAGGTCGACACCGGTCCGCTCGCCGAAGCCGAACCTCTCGGCCTCCTCCACGAGGGGGTCCTTGGCGTCGACGTCGTCGGGGTCGGAGCCGTACTTCTGCCAGAAGTTCATGCCGACCTGGAAGAAGAAGGTGTTGCAGGAGACCTCGAGCGCCTTGGCGAAGCCGATCGACCCGTACGCCGCCGACTCGTGGTTGCGGAACGGGCGGTTGCCGATCTGCACCGCCGACGGGCAGCCGAGCACGGTGGACGGGGCGTATCCGTGGGTGAGCGCGCCGACGGTCATGAACGGCTTCCACGTCGAGCCGGGCGCGAACTGCCCCTGGAAGGAGCGCGCGAGCAGCGGGGTGCCGGCGGCCTCGGAGTAGAGCCGCTGCAGCTGCTTGTCGGTGATGCCGCCGACCCACACCGACGGGTCGTACGTCGGCTGGCTGGCCATGGCGACGATCCGCCCGGTCTTCGCCTCCATGACGACCGCGGCGCCGGAGTCGGCCTCGAAGTTGCGCTTGGTGACGGGGTCGCGGGTGCTGCGCTGCTTGGCGATCATCGCCGCGAGCTGCTCCTCGACCACGCTCTGCACCTTCGCGTCGATCGAGGTGACGAGGGTGTCGCCGGGCTGCGCCTCCAGCCCGGACACGTCCTCGCGGACCCGGCCCTGGGAGTCGACCGCGACCTGGTCGTAGCCGGGCTGGCCCCGCAGCCACTCGTCGTACTCCTTCTCGACGCCGGCGCGGCCGACGACGGAGGCGCCGTTGACCGAGCTGTCGCCGGCGTCCTCCGCGGACTCCAGCTCCTCCTTGGTGATCGGGCTGAGGTAGCCGAGCACGTGGGCCGCGTTGATGCCGTAGGGAGCGGGATACTGCCGCAGGCTCTGCCGGTCGACGACCACGCCCGGGAAGTCCTCGGGCTGCTCGAGGATCCGCAGGGCGGCGCCCTCCTTGACGTCGCGGGCGATCGGGACCGGCTGGTAGGGCGAACCGTTCCAGCACTCCCCCGCGACGGCGCCGGCATCGCCGCACAGCACAAGCTTCGTCTCGATCGCCGCGACGTCGACCCCGATCGCCTCGCTGGTGCGGCTCAGCAGCTCGGCACGGTCGGCGGCCGACATCCGCCCGAGCAGGGTGCGGTCCATCGAGACGACCCAGGTGAGCCGGTTGGTGACGAGGGGGCGGCCCATCGCGTCGACGACGAGGCCGCGCTGCGGCTGCACGACGATCTCGCGCACGGACTGCGAGGCGGCCTTGCCCTGGTAGCTCTCCCCCGAGATCACCTGGAGGTAGTAGAGGCGCACGCCGAGGGTGGCGAGGAGCGAGAAGACGAGGGTCTGGATGACGATCAGGCGCAGCCGGCTGCGGTGGGAGGCGCCGGCGGTGGGGACGGGGGTCGACGGCATCAGGCGCGGACCCGGATCCGTGGGGTGACGCGCGGCGCGGCGTCGCCGGCGGCGCGCCGCAGGAGCCGGAGCGTCGCGGGGACGACGAGCACCGCGGCCACGACATCGAGCAGGAGCGCGACCAGCGCCACCGGCAGCAGGTCGCCGACCGGCGCGGCGGAGTCGCCGAGCAGGACGCCGGAGAGCGCGAACACCGACGTGCCGACGAAGGAGCCGCCGGCGGCCGCCGCCAGCGCGAGCGGCAGCGGCGGGCGGCGGGTGCCGAACTGCGCGAACCGGCTCCCCCCGGCCGCGCCGCCCGGGTCGCCGGCGTGGTCGTGGACGAGACGTCCGATGACGTACCCCACGACCATGAGGGCGAGCGCCCACCGGCCGGCGAGGTGGTCGGCGGGCGGCGCGATGTCGAGCAGCAGGCCGGCCCAGAAGCCGGTCAGGGTGGCGAAGCGGGTGTCGGTGGCGACGGCGGTCGCGACCACGACGAGGAGGACCAGGTCGGGGACGACGCCGAGGCCGCCGATGTCCCACGCGACGTGCGGGAGGACGGTCACCTGCAGCAGCAGGGCGGCGAAGACGGCGACGAGCACGGCGCCCAGGCGTCCGCGGCGGTTCATGGGACCAGGCTCCCGTCGGCCTCGATGGTGGCGCTCGGGGTGCCGGAGGGCACCACGACGCCGACCAGGTCGAGCGCGGTGAAGTCGACGGCCGGCGTGATGACGGCGCGGTACGACGTCTCGCGCAGGGACTCGTAGACCTTGCCGACCGTGCCGATCGGCACCCCGGCGACGTACGGGGAGCCGCCCTCGCTGCCCCAGGTGAGGATCGGCTGGCCCATCTTCGGCACCACGCGGTGGTCGGCGAGCTCCAGCTCCAGCCGGTCGTCGGTGCCGAGGGTGCCGTGCCCGCGGACGAAGCCGAGCTCGCCGTTGTCGCCGATCCGGCCGCCCACCCGCGAGCTGTCGTCGACGATGAGGAGCACGGTCGCGGTGTGGGCGGTCACCGAGGTGACCCGGCCGACCAGGCCCTGCGCGGCGACGACCGTCATGTCGGGGCGCAGGCCCGCGTCGGACCCGGCGTCGAGGGTGACCGTGCTGGAGAACGACTGGGCGGAGCCGATCGCGATCACCCGGGCCGGCACGAGGGCGTAGCCGAGGTCGCCGGCGATGGCGCGCAGCCCGTCGAGCTCGGCCAGCCGCCGGTCGTCGTACCCGGCCTTGGCGAGCCGGTTGCGCAGGTCGGCGTTCTCGGCCTCGAGCGCGGCCACGTCGTCGCGCAGCGATCCGTTGGTCCGCAGCGCGCCGGGCAGGTCGACGAGCGGGCGGACGACGGTGGAGACTCCGGCCTGGACCGGTCCGACGACCTCTCCCACGACGCGGCGGACCGGATCGAGGGGCGAGCTGTCGCCACCGGCCTTGTCGACCACCATGAGGGCGGCGCAGGCGAGCACCAGCGCGAGCACCAGGGAGCGCGGAGGCCGCCCGGAGTCGTGGTCGGGGTCGCGCGACGTGCCGGTGCGCCGGACCGGCGAGGTCGGGGGTCGGGTGTCGATCGCCATCGCGTCAGAACCGCCGCTGGTTGGTGACGAGCACCTGCTGGAGGGCCTCGAACTCCTCGACGCAGCGCCCCGCCCCCATGGCGACCGAGACCAGCGGGTCCTCGGCGACGTGGACGGGCATGCCGGTCTCGTGCCGGATCCGCTCGTCGAGGCCGCGCAGCAGCGCTCCTCCGCCGGTGAGCACGATGCCCCGGTCCATGATGTCCCCGGCGAGCTCGGGCGGCGTCTGGTCGAGGGTGACCCGGACGGCGTCGACGATGGCGTGCAGCGGCTCCTCCAGCGCGTGCCGGATGTCGGCGGCGGTGACGTCGACCGTGCGCGGCAGGCCGGTCACCATGTCGCGGCCGCGGACCTCGCCCTGGGGCTCACCGGGACGCGGGAACGCCGAGCCCAGGGTGATCTTCACGTCCTCGGCGGTGCGCTCGCCGAGCATCACCCCGTGCTCCTTCTTCATCCACGCGATGATGGCCGCGTCGAGGTCGTCGCCGGCGGTGCGGACCGACAGGGAGGTGACGATGCCGCCGAGCGAGATGACGGCGACCTCCGTGGTGCCTCCCCCGACGTCGACGATCATGTTGCCCGTCGCCTCGTGCACCGGCAGTCCGGCGCCGATCGCGGCGGCCATCGGCTCCTCGACGACGTACACGCGGCGGGCGCCCGCCTGGTAACCCGCCTCCTTGACCGCGCGCTGCTCGACCGGCGTGATCGAGCTCGGCACGCAGATGACCATGCGGGGCTTGGCGAAGTAGCGGCGCCGGTGCACGCGCGCGATGAAGTGGCGCAGCATCTGCTCGGTCGCCTCGAAGTCGGCGATGACGCCGTCGCGCAGCGGGCGCAGGGCGGTGATGTTGTCCGGCGTGCGGCCGAGCATCTGCTTGGCCTGGTGCCCGACGGCGATCACCTCGCCGGAGCTGTCGTTGAGCGCGACCACGCTCGGCTCGTCGAGGAGGACGCCGCGGCGGCGGACGTAGACGAGCGTGTTGGCGGTGCCGAGGTCCACGGCCATGTCGCGGCCGATGATGGAGTTCGCCCTCACGCTTCCTCGCAAGACGTCGCCGGACCCGTCGGCGGACAGGACCGTCCGTGCGCGTCGGGGAAGCCGGCCGATGGAGCGCCGGGGAGGCTGCCGAGCGCACGATCCGACGGCCTCCGCTTGCGAGCGTAAGGAACGGCGGCGGCTCAGGCGCGCAGGCACGCCGGTGCGGCGCGCCTGGTCTCAGGAGTCACAGGGGTCACACTGGGCGGGCAGAACTGTCACTTGTCGCGCGTTGCAACGCCCGACAAGTGCCGGGATCGCCGGTCGACCGGCGATTCCCGCAGCCCCCGCGAGCCCTCAGCGCAGGCCGGGGAACCAGAGCGCGATCTCGCGCTCCGCCGACTCCGGCGAGTCCGAGCCGTGGACGAGGTTCTCCCGGTTGGAGAGCGACAGGTCCCCACGGATGGTGCCGGGAGCGGCCTTGCGCCCGTCGGTCGCGCCGTTGAGCGCGCGGACGACCTCGATCGCCTCGTCGCCCTCGAGCACCAGCGCCACGAGCGGTCCGCTGGTCACGAACGTGCGCAGCGGCGGGTAGAAGTCGCGCTTGACGTGCTCGGCGTAGTGGGCATCCGCCATCGCCGCGTCGATGTGGCGGTGCTCCATGGCCACGATGCTCAGGCCCTTGGCCTCGAACCGGGCCAGCACGTTGCCGACCAGGCCGCGCCGGACCGCGTCAGGCTTGAGCAGGACGAGAGTGCGTTGGGTCACGCCCGTGACCTTAGCCTGGCCCCTCGGTACCGTGACCCGGTGGGCCGACCCTGGGACCCGGACGCACCGGGCGTGCTGACCCTGCCGTCGGGCAGGCGGGTCCGCGGCCGCGGGCTGCGCCGGCCGCTGCCCGCCGGGCCGCTCCCCGAGTTCGGGCTCTACCTGCTGGGCCGCAGGCCGGAGCCCGTCGCGTGGGCGGAGCGCTGGACGCGCTGGCCGGACTTCCGGCTGCCGGCCGACGCCGCCGACCTCCGCGCCGCGCTCGGCGAGGTGCTCGACCGCGCGGACGGCGAGCGGGTCGAGGTGGCCTGCGGGGGCGGCCGGGGCCGCACCGGCACGGCGCTGGCCTGCCTCGCGGTCCTCGACGGGGTCCCCGCGAGCGACGCCGTGGCCTGGATCCGGCAGCGGTACGACGCCCGCGCGGTCGAGACGCCGTTCCAGGCCCGGTTCGTGCGTCGGTTCAGCGGCGGTCCAGCGACCGCGCGATGACCTTGTTGGCCGAGCGCTGGAAGGCGCGCACGATCGCGTCGAGGGTGAGTCGGCGCAGCGTGCCGATGGTGTGCTCGAGCCGCTCGGCGTCCTCCCGCGAGGGATGGTCGCTCGCCCGGCGCCACGGCTCGACCACCTCGTCGCGCAGCACGACGGTGAGCTCCTCGGCCAGCGCCGACATGTGCCGCTCGATGGCGTCGCCGGCGGCCCGCATGCCGGCGACCGGGATGTCGACCTCGAGCAGCTGGACGGCGACGTCGAACCCGTGGACGGGGGTGTAGCGCACCCCGCCGCGGTCGTCGGTCGCCACGCGGAGCAGGCCGAACTCCTCGATCAGGGTGACCTCGTCGTCGGCGAGGCGGCGTCCGGCGTGCTGGTCGAGCTGGCGGCGGGTCAGCTCCTGCGGCTCCCCCACGGTCCACGACGTCAGCATCGCCCGCTGGACGGCGAGGTCCTCGACACCGGCGTCGGCGGGCAGGGACGCGAGGTACTTCTCGATGGCCTGCAGCGTGAAGCCGTGTCCCTGCAGCGCACGGATCATCTCCAGGCGCGCGAGGTGGGTGTCGTCGTACCACGCCATGCGCCCGCGGCGCGCGGGCGGAGGCAGCAGGCCCAGGCTGGCGTAGTAGCGGGTGGTGCGCACCGTCAGGCCGGCCGCCGCGGCCAGCTCGTCGACGGTCCGCAGCGAAGCGTCGTCATCGGCCCGAGAGGTCGGGTCCACCCCGGCAGCACTGCTCATGACTGTCACAGTACGACTGTCATTTCACGCGCGCAACGCGAGAAACACCGCGGGGGTTGACGCAGATCACATCGGCGTGGACAGTACGGGTGTGACAGTTCTACTGTCATCGTGCCCTGCTCCGGGCGCATCTCGACCGTCGAGGGGAGTCCCATTGCCGGCGCACAGCGCTCCGCGGGTCCTCCCGGCGCTCGGCCGGCCCCTCGCCGAGGTGGCCGCGCTGACCCGCTTCACCCGCCGCGTGTTCGCGGCCGTCGTCTCCGCCGTCGCCGGACGACGGTTCCCGCTGGCGGAGACGGTCGTGCAGACGTGGTACGCGATCCGGGTCTGCACCCTGCCCGCGCTCGCGGTCTCCGTCCCGTTCGGGATCATCCTCGCGCTCCAGGTCGGGGTCCTGGCCCAGGAGGTCGGCGCCGTGGCCTTCACCGGCGCGGGCAACACGCTCGCCGTCGTACGGCAGGCCTCTCCCCTCATCACCGCCCTCATGCTGTCCGGCGTCGCGGGCTCCGCGATCTGCGCCGACCTCGGCTCCCGGCGCATCCGCGAGGAGATCGACGCCATGGAGGTGATGGGACTCTCGGTGCTGGAGCGGCTGGTCGTGCCGCGGATGCTCGCGATCGTCGCGGTCGCGGTGCTGCTCAACGGGGTGGTCATGTTCTTCACGATCATGACCACCCTGTCGGTGAGCGTGGTCCTCCAGGACCTGCCGCCCGGCAGCTATCTCGCCTCCGTCACGACGCTCGCCCAGCTCTCCGACCTGTGGCTCTCGCTCGCGAAGGCCGCGATCTTCGCGGTGATCTGTGCCGTCGTGGCGTCGCACAAGGGCCTGCGCGCGGACCGCGGCCCGACGGGTG
Organism: Nocardioides segetis; assembly: GCF_051390595.1. Taxonomy (NCBI): domain Bacteria; kingdom Bacillati; phylum Actinomycetota; class Actinomycetes; order Propionibacteriales; family Nocardioidaceae; genus Nocardioides; species Nocardioides segetis. The sequence goes on from NZ_JBNINR010000004.1 coordinate 270,072, forward strand.
TGGGCGAGGCCGTGACGAGCGCGGTCGTGACCAACTTCGTGCTGCTGTTCGCCGCCAACTTCCTGATCTCCCAGGTCTACAGCACCTTCGCGGGCGGCCCGATCGGATGAGCCGCCCCGTCACGACCCTGGAGGAGACCGTCGACCACGTCGTCGTCGGCCCGCTCGCCGGCATCGGCCTGCAGCTCGTCCTGGCCTGGCGCGCCGTCGCGGGGCTGCCGGTCGCGGTGACCCGCTACCGGCACGAGGTGCAGCGGGTGCTGGCCGAGGTCACCCTCGGCTCCGGCATCTTCCTGGTCGGCGGCGGGGTCGTCGGCGTCGTCCTGCTGCTCTCGACGCTCACCGGCACCGAGGTCGGACTGGAGGGCTACCAGGGACTCGACGTCATCGGCCTGGCACCGCTGACCGGCTTCATCTCCGGCTACGCCAACACCCGCGAGCTCGCGCCGATGGTGGCGGCGCTCGGCTTCGCCGCGCGCATCGGCTGCGGCTTCACCTCGCGGCTCGGCGCGATGCGGATCAGCGAGGAGATCGACGCGCTGGAGTCGATGGCGATCCGGCCGATCCCCTACCTCGTGAGCACCCGGCTGGTCGCGGCCTGGATCGTCGTCCTGCCGCTCTACCTGATCGGCCTGGTCGGCACCTATGTCGCGACCGACCTGATGGTCACCACCTTCTACGGCCAGTCCGCCGGCACCTACGACCACTACTTCCGCACGTTCGTCGCGCCCATCGACGTCATCTACTCCGCGATCAAGGTCGTCGTGCTGACGACCGTCGTCACCCTCATCCACTGCTACCACGGCTTCACCGCCACCGGCGGCCCCGAGGGCGTCGGCCGGGCGACCGGCCGCGCCATCCGGGCCAGCATCATCGCGCTCACCGTCGTCGACATCCTGCTGACGCTGCTCCTGTGGGGCGCGGACCAGCAGGTCCAGATCTCGGGGTGAGGCCGGCATGAGCGAGTTTCTGTTCGCCCACAGCACGGCGGATCCGCGCGCCCTGCGCCTGCGTCTGGCCGCCGCCGGCGTGCTCGGGTCCCTGCTCGTGGGCGCGCTCGCCGGGGTTCTCGGCCTGCAGACCCTCGGCGTGCTCAGCGACGACGTGCGGGTGACCGTCGAGCTGCCCACCGTCGGCGACACGCTCGGCATCAACTCCGACGTGAAGTACGCCGGCCTGCGGGTCGGTCGCGTCGTCGAGGTCGATCCGGCCGGCCCGAGCGCGCAGGTGCTGGTCGCCCCCGAGCACGCCGCGCTCATCCCGGCCACCGTCACCGCCCGGGTCCTGCCCGGCACCCTCTTCGGCAACGAGTACGTCGACCTGGTGGCCGCCGCGCCCGACGCCCCCGCCACGGCGTCCGCCGGTGGGCACCTCAGCGCCGGCGCCGTCGTACCGGCCGACACGTCGACCGCGACGGTGCGGCTGATGGACACCTTCTCCGCGACCCAACGCCTGCTCGCGGCCGTCGACCCGGCGCAGTGGGACGTGGCGCTGTCGCAGCTCGCCGACGCTCTCGACGGGCGCGGCGCCCGGATCGCGGAGCTGGTCCGCGACGGCGACGCCTTCCTCGGCCGCTGGGCCGACCTCCATCCGCAGGTCCGCACCGACCTCGACCTGCTCGCCCGGGACGCCGACCTGGCCGCCGACATCGAGCCGCAGCTGGTCCGGGTGCTGCGCGACACCCGGCCACTGGCGCGGACCCTGGTCCGCCGGCACACCGAGGTCTCGCGCCTGCTCGCCGGGCTGCCCGCCCTGCTCGACGGCGAGGAGGGCATGACCACGTTCCTGCGCGAGAACGGGGCCCTCACCGCCCGGCTGCTCAACGCCACCGCGGCCAACCTGGAGGTCTTCGCGCAGCGCTACCCCGCCTTCGCCGAGCTGCTGCGCAAGGTCCCCGTGCTGCTGCGCAACGGCGCCGCCGCGGTGAAGAACGGTCGGATCCAGATGGAGGGCGTCCTCGCTCCCCAGCTCCTGGACCCCTACGACCCCACCGACCCGCAGGACTGCCCGGCCTACCGCGGCCTCACCGGACCGTGCGGAGGCAGCCGATGAGCCGCCCGCGGAGCCGTCAGCTCAGCGAGCTGCGCCGCCATCGCGGCGCGGTGCTCGGCGTCGTCGCGTTCGCGGCCCTCGCCCTCGTGCTGACCGGCATGGTCGCGGGCACCCTGTCCCGCGCCCAGCGGGGCGACGCCATCACCGTCACCGTGGTGTTCCGCGACGCCACCGGCCTGCGTGTCGGCGACGACGTCCGGGTCGCCGGGGTGCGGGTCGGCCGGGTCACCGCCACCCGGCTGGGCCGCGGCGAGGAGCGTGGCCTGGCCGTGGTCACCCTGAGCGTCGCCGCCGACCAACGCCTCCACGACGACGTCGTGGCCTCGGTCGACTACCTCAACCTCATGGGACAGCGGTACGTCGCCCTGTCCCGCCCGGACCGCGCCGCGGACGCCGGGCGGATGAGCGACGGCGCCCGGATCCCCCTCGACCGGACCCGGCCGGCGCTCGACCTCACCGCGATGTTCAACGCCTTCCGGCCGGTCTTCGACCTGTTGCAGCCCGCCGACGTCAACCAGCTCGCCACGAACATCGTGCAGGTGCTGCAGGGGCAGGGCCCGACGATGCGGCACCTGCTCGAGCAGACCGCCGAGCTCACCTCCGGCATCGTCGATCGTGACGTCGCGCTCGCGGAGGTGGTCGACAACGTCACCCTCGTGCTCGACACGACCGAGCGGCACCGCACCGAGATCACCCGGCTCGTCGACGGTCTCGCGTCGCTGACCGGCGGGCTGGCCCGCGATCGCGACCGGATCGGAACCAGCCTCGACGCGCTGGCCCGGCTGTCGGCGACCTCCGCCGACCTCGTCGACGAGGTGCGCGGGCCCGCGGTCGAGGCCGCCGTGCTCAGCAATCCGTGGTTCCGCTATCTCGCGGGCCGCTCCGACCTGCTGGCGCAGACCGGTGCCGCGGTCCCCCGACAGCTCGACACCTATCTGCGCACGCTCGGGTACGGCAGCTATCTCAACGTCTACGTCTGCACCCTCGCCGCCGCCGGGCCGGGCGTCCCGATCGCGCTCGACCTCGGCATCGCGGGCAACCGCCACTCGACGAGGTGCCGTTCATGACGGCCGTCCGCCGGCTCGCCCGGCCGCTGCGCGTCGTCGCCACCGTGGTGGTGGTCGGGCTGGTGCTGCTCGGCGTCCGGGCCCTGGCGGGCGAGCCCACCTATCACGTCCGGCTGCGTCACGCCGCCGGGCTCGAGCCGGGCGACGACGTGCGGATGGCGGGACTGAGGATCGGCGAGGTCACCGCCGTCACCGCCGACCGTGACCAGGTCGACGTCCGGTTCAGCCTCACCGGGGCGCCGGACGAGCTGGGGGTCACCGAGGACAGCAGCGTGCAGGTCAAGCTGCTGTCGATCCTCGGCCAGCGCTTCCTCTCCCTCGCCCCGGGACAGGAGGGCCCGCTCCGTGCCGACGGCACGATCGGCGTCGAGCACGCGGTCGACAGCTACACGATCGAGCGGTTCTGGTTGGAGTCGACGCCGCAGGTCGAGGCGCTGGACCTCGACCGGGTGCAGCAGGCGGTCGACGTCCTCGCCGAGGACCTCGACCTCGCGCCGGAGGCGCTGCGCGACGCCCTCGACGGCATCGCCGGCGTCTCGGCCGTGGCCACCGGCCGCGAACGCCACCTCGACGCGCTGCTGACCTCGGTCCGCGAGGTCACCGACCTCGTGCTCGGCCAGACCGACCAGCTCGACCGGGTGCTCGCGGACGGCACGACGGTCCTGCTGATGGTCCAGCAGCGCAAGGAGACCCTGCGCGCGCTCCTGGGCGACGCGCACCGCTTCGTCACCGGGCTGACCGCCCTGGTCCGCGCGAGCGCACCGCATCTCGAGCCCGCCCTGCGCGAGCTGCACCAGGTGCTCCGCGTGCTCGACGAGCACCGGGCGCGGCTCGACCGGACGCTCGAGCTCGCCGGGCCCACGATGCGGGTCTTCACCAACGCGACGGGGGACGGGCCGTGGCTGGGCGTCAACGCGCCCTGGGCCATCATCCCCGACGACCTGGTCTGCTCGATCACCCCCGAGGACTGCCGATGAGCAGGCGGACCGTGCTCCTCGCGCTGAGCGGCGCCGTCGTGCTCGCGCTGGCGGTCTCCGGCGCCCGGCTCGCGGGGTGGCTGGGTGGGGACGACGCCGACGACCTCGTCGTGACCGCCGACTTCGCCGACACCACCGGGGTCTACGTCGGCAACGACGTCACCTATCTCGGCGTCAAGGTCGGCGAGATCGCGCGGATCAAGCCGCGAGGCGCCACCATGCGCGTCGTCCTGCGCCTCGCCCCGGGCACCCGGGTGCCGAGGGACGCCGGTGCCCAGATCCTGCAGGGCTCGCTGGTCACGGACCGGTACGTCGAGCTCGGCCCCGCCTGGAGCAAGGGGCCGACCCTCGCGTCCGGCGCCCACATCGACGTCACCCGCACCCGGGCACCGGCGACCGTCGACGAGATCGCGCGGGCGATCGACGACCTGGTCCTGGCCCTCGACGGCGGCCTGGACGGGAAGGGCGGCAAGGGCCTCGGCGACGTCCTCGCCACCACCGCCACCGCACTCGACGGCAACGGCCGCCATCTGCGCGCCGCACTCGCCGAGAGCCGTGACGCCCTGGCGATGATCAACACGAAGGAGGGGGACCTCACCGCGGTCACCGACAACCTCCTCGCGCTCGTCGACACCCTCACCGAGCGCGACCGCGGCCTGCGCGACTTCACCCGCGCGGCGGCCGACACCGGCGCGGTCCTCGCGGACCAGCGACAGGAGCTGGTCGCGGCCCTCGACGGGCTCGACGAGCTCACCCGGCTGGCGAACCGGTTCCTCGAGGAGAACGGTGAGGTCCTCGGCGACGACCTCGCCGGGCTCGCCGACGTCGTCGACGTGGTCCGCTCGCGGCAGGACTCCCTCGAGGAGGCCTTCGACACGATGCCGACGATGGCGGAGAACTTCGCGCGCGCCTACGACTGGGACCTGGGGCGCCTGCGCGTCCAGTTCGCCTTCAGCGCCGGCCCGTTCTCGGCCGCCTTCCGCGACCACACCTGCCGGGTGTTCGCGGGTGCGCTGGCGGGCGGGACCGGCGAACGCGTGTGCGGGCTGCTCTTCAACGGCCAGGGCACCGGCATCCTCGACCCGCTCCTCGACGGCATCTACGACGCGCTACCCGGAGGGATCCCGTGACCGGGCAGCGCCTCCGGAGCGCCGCGGCCGCGTCCGCGGTGGTCCTCGGTGCCGTGACGGCCGGCTGCGGGCTGAGCCTGGAGGACGTCCCGCTGCCGGGGCTCGTGCAGGGGCCGACGTACGAGGTGACGGTCGAGTTCGCCGACGCGCTCAACCTGCCGGTCGACGCGCCGGTCAAGCTGGACGGCGCCACCGTGGGCCAGGTGACCGCCGTCGAGGCGGACGACTACGTCGCCGAGGTGGAGCTCGCCCTCTCGACCTCCGTGGAGCTGCGGGACTCCTCGCGGGCGGAGATCCGGCTGACCTCGCCGATGGGCACGGCGTTCGTCCAGCTGCTGCCCGGTGCGACCGGAGCGGTCCTCGCCGACGGCGCCACGCTCCCGGTGGCGGCGACCGGCAGCGCCCCCGACGTGACGGACCTGCTCAGCGCCCTGTCGACCGTCGTGACCGGCGGCAGCTTCGCCGACATCTCCACGATCATCGACCAGCTCAACGTCGCGCTGACCGGCAACGCGGGCGACGTACGACGCCTGCTGGGGCGGCTCGACACGGCCGTCACCGACCTCAACGCCGACTTCCCACGGGTCGACCGGCTGACCGCGGCCCTCGACCGGCTCACGACCCGGCTGGCCGGCGACCTGCCCGCGATCACGCGCTCGCTCGCCGACCTCGCCGACCTGGTCACGACCTTCGACCGGCAGCGCGCGCGGCTCGTGGCGGCGATGGAGTCGCTGCGCCGGTTCGACGCCGTCGCCACCCCGGTCACCCGGGCGGTGCGGTCCGATCTCGTGGCCCAGCTGCGCGACATGCGACCGGTCGTCCAGTCACTCCTCGACGGTCGCGCCGACATCGACGGCGTGATGGCCGGCCTGGTCGCCTTCGCCGAGGGCAGCGACCGGGCCGCCCCCGGTGACTACGCGAACTTCGACCTGACCTTCCTGCTCGACCTGAAGGCGCTGACCGCGACGGGTGGTGCGCGATGAGCCCGCGCCCCACGCCCGCCGAGGCGGCCGCCTCCGCCGCCCGGACGTGGCGGCGCCGGATCAGGGTGGCGCAGAGCCTGATCCTGGTGATCCTGGTCGCGGGTGTCGTCTACGTCGCCGACACCGTGGTCGGCGGCTCCCTCTTCCACCACCCCACGACCGTCACCGTCGAGCTGCCGCAGGCAGCGGGGCTGCACGAGGGATCCGTGGTCACCTACCGCGGCCAGCGGATCGGCGAGGTGAGCGACGTGCGCCTCGGCGCCGACGAGGGCGTCGGCGTCGTCGCGACCCTCGAGATCGACTCCGGCGTCCGCATCCCCCGCGACAGCGCGATGGAGGTGCGCAACCTCTCGGCCGTGGGCGAGCAGTACCTCGACGTCCGCCCCGCGACCGACCGGGGTCCCTATCTCGCGGACGGGGCGCGCGTGCCGCTGACCGCCACGAGCGTTCCCCTGGGCGTGCCCGACGTACTCGCCCACGCACAGGAGCTGATGGCGCACCTCGACGTCGCCGACGTGCGGACCATCGCCGCCGAGACCGCGGCGATCTTCGGCGACGACGAGCAGGACGTCGACCTCCGGGCACTGGCGATCGAGCTGGAGAGCGCGTTCGCCATGCTGCGCCGCCTCGAGCCCGACCTCACCCTCCTCGCGCGCGGGGCGCAGACGCCGTTGTCCACGGTGGCCGACCTGTCCCCCGAGATCCGCGCGCTGTCCGCCGACCTCGAAGCGGTCGCCCGCTCGCTCGCCGCCGCCACGCCCGCGATCCGGCGCACCGTCGCCCACGCGATCGACCTGCTGCCGCGCCTGCAGCGCTGGTGGCGCCGCGCGGCGCCCGACCTGCGGCGCATGCTGCGGGCCGGCGTGCCCGTCACGGAGATGGCGGCCCGTCATCTCCGAGGCCTCCACCACTGGCTGGACTGGGCACCGCTCCAGGCCGACGTCATGGCCGGCAGCACCCGCGACGGCAGCGGCCGGGTCCTGCTGGTCCCCCGGATCCTCAAGAACTGCGTCTACGACCGCAGCGTCCAGCGTGACGTCCAGGACACCAGCCGCCGCGAGCCCCGCACCGACGTGCGGTGCACCGACCCGCCGCGCGGCACCCAGGGCCGCGGCTCCGCCGAGGTCCCCCAGCAGTAGTCCCGTCCACACCGCCCACCCGAGAGGAACCCCGATGAGCACCGACACCTTGGCGATCCGCGCCGAGATCGAGCAGGAGATCGCCGGCCTCACCCTGCCGGCCGCGCTGGCCCGCACGGTCGAGACCGAGGGCGAGCGCCCGGCGTACTCCGACAAGGTCGGGATCGACCTGTCCGCCGGCTACGCCCCCGGCTGGCGCACCGTCGGCTGGGCCGCGCTGCGGGAGCGGTCGCTCGACCTGGCGGGCGCCCTCATCGCCGCCGGGGTCCGGCCCGGCGACCGGGTCGCGCTGATGGCGTCCAACCGCATCGAGCACGTCGTCGCCGACCTCGGCGCCGTCCACGCGGGCGCCGTGTCGATGTCGGTCTACAACACGCTGTCCCCCGAGCAGGTCGCCTACGTCGCCGGTCACGCCGAGCCGACCGTCGCCGTCCTCGAGAACGCCGACCACCTCGCCCGGTGGGAGCGCGGCCTCGGCGCCACCGACTCCCTGCGCACCGTCGTCCTCATCGACGCCGAGCCGCCCGCCGGCGACGACCGGTTCGTGGGCTGGGACGCCTTCCTCACCGCCGGCGCGGCCTGGCGCACCGAGCACACCGCCGAGCTCGACGCCCGCATCGACGCGATCGCGCCGGACGACCCGCTGACCATCCTCTACACCTCCGGCACGACGGGAAACCCCAAGGGCGTCGTCCTCACCCACCACGCCGTGCTCTACGAGTGCGCCTGCTCGCTGCGGGTCGCCGCGCCCACCCAGCACAACGACTTCATCTCCTACCTGCCGTTCGCTCACATCGCCGAGCGCACCCTCGGCATGTACATCCCCCAGGTCAACGGCGCCCACATCCACCTCATCGCCGACCCGGCGCTCCTGCTCGGCGCCCTCGGCGAGGTCCACCCGACGCGCTTCTTCGGCGTCCCGCGGGTGTGGGAGAAGATCAAGACCGGCATCTCGGCCAAGCTCGCCGCGGAGACCGACCCGGAGAAGAGGGCCCAGGTCGAGCGCGCCCTCGCCGTCGGCCTGGAGTACGTCGAGGCGCTGCAGCACGGCGGTGCGGTATCCCCCGAGCTCGAGGCCCGCTACCGGGCCGCCGACGCCGGGCTGCTCTCCTTCCTGCGCGCCCTGCTCGGCCTCGACCGCTGCGAGTGGTCCGCCTCGGCGGCCGCGCCGATGCCGCTGGAGGTCGCGCGGTTCTTCGCCGGGCTCGGCATGCGGATCTACGACGTGTACGGCATGACCGAGACCTGCGCGGCCGTCACGTCGTGCGGGCCCGACCAGTTCCGCCTCGGAACCGTCGGCCGGGCACTTCCCGGCATCGAGATCGCGCTCGCCGACGACGGCGAGATCCTCGCCCGCGGCCCGGTCGTCTCGAAGGGCTACTACCGCCAGCCCGAGGCGACGGCGGCGCTCATCGACGCCGACGGCTGGGTCCACACCGGCGACATCGGCGAGCTCGACGAGGACGGCTTCCTCAAGGTCGTCGACCGGAAGAAGGAGATGATCATCACCTCGTCCGGCAAGAACATCGCGCCCTCCAACATCGAGAACCACCTCAAGGAGAGTCCGATCGTCGGCCACGCCCTGGTCTTCGGCGAGGGCCGGCCGTACGTCGTCGCGATGCTCACCCTCGACGCCGAGATCGCTTCCCTGGTCGCCACCCAGCTCGGCATCCCCACCGGCACCTCACTCGCCGAGCTCGCCCAGCACCCCGCCATGCTCACCGTCGCGCAGCAGGCCGTCGACAGCGCCAACGAGCGACTCTCCCGGCCCGAGCAGGTCAAGGCGTGGGAGCTGCTCCCGGTCGAGTGGACGGCCGAGTCCGAGGAGCTGACCCCGACCCTGAAGCTCAAGCGCCGCGTGGTGCACGCCAAGTACGCCGATGTGCTGGAGCGGCTCTACGCCTGACCGGGAGGAACCACGCACCTACCGGATTTGTCGCGGATCGGGTCGATCAACGACGAACTCGGTTGGTGCGCCGCACCTCGGCGGCGAGCGCGGGAGCGAGGTCGCCCTTCGGGCCGACGACGATCTCGGCCAGGCCGAGCCAGCCGGCGAGCCGCTCCAGCTCGGCGGCCAGCTCGGTCGCGGTCTCCGCCGGCGCGTGCGGCTCGGTCCAGGCCGACTGCACCAGCAGGCGGGACGTCGGACGGTCGGCCTTGAGGTCGACCCGTCCGACGATCCGGTCGCCCAGCAGGAACGGCAGCACGTAGTAGCCGTGCACGCGCTGCGCGGCCGGCGTGTAGATCTCGATGCGGTAGAAGAAGTCGAACAGGGCCTCGCCCCGGTCGCGCTCCCACACCACCGGGTCGAAGGGGCTCAGCAGGGCTCGGGCCCCGACCCGGCGCGGGATCCGCGCGTCGCGGTGGAGGTACGCCGGGCGTCGCCAGCCCTGCACCGCGACCGGTTCGAGCTCGCCGGCCGCCACCAGCTCCTCGATCGCGCCCCGGGCCTCGCCCACCCGGATCCGGTAGTAGTCGGCCAGGCAGTTCGCCGACGCGACGCCGTGGGAGCGGGCCGCCCGGCGGACCAGCTCGACGTGGGCCCGCTGTGCCGGCAGCGCCGGCGCGTCGAGCACGGCGGACGGGAGGACCCGCTCGGGCAGGTCGTAGCGGATCTCGAACTGGCTGGTGCGGCCGGCGATGGCCAGCTCGCCGGTCATATAGAGGTGGTCGAGCATCCGCCGGGTGCGCGACCAGTTCCAGCCCCAGTGGTCCTTGGAGCGGGGCAGGCCGTCGTCGAGCTCCCGCGACGTGCTGGCGCCGCGCTCGCCGATCTCGGCGATCAGCGCCTTCTCGAGGGCGTCGCCCTCGTCGACCGCGAACCACTTGCCGCGCCGGCCGCGGTAGAAGTCCATCCGGTGCCGCATCGCCGGCCACAGCTCCACGGGCATGAACGCCTGGACGTGCGCCCAGTACTCCACCACCCGCCGGTCGCGGCCGCTGGCGGCGCGACGGAGCAGGTCGACGTCGTAGGGCCCCATCCGGGAGTACAGCGGCATGAAGTGGGCCCGCTGCAGCACGTTGACGCTGTCGACCTGGAGCACGCCGGTGCGGGCCAGGGTGCGGTCGAAGGTCCGCAGGGTCGGCGCGGTGTGGGCGGGGTCGAGGAAGCCCTGCGCGGCCAGCGCGATCCGGCGGGCCTGCGCGAGGGACAGCGACTGCGTCGTGGGCACGGGGCCACCCTAGGAGCCGTCGCCGACACCGCGCCCGTCCCAACTGCGCCTCGCGTCGCCACTTGACGGGCGTTTCCGGCGCTCCGCCCTACTCCAGCTCGACCAGCTTGGCGCGCACGGCATACATGACCGCCTCCATCCGCGAGTGCAGCTGCAGCTTCTCGAGGATGTTGCGGACGTGGTTCTTGACCGTGTTCTCGCTGATCGCGAGCTGCGCGGCGACGTCGCGGTTGCTGAGCCCGCGGGCGACGAACCGGAGCACCTCCAGCTCACGCTCGGTGAGCTTGAGGGCCTGGCCGGTCTGCCGGTCGGGCTTGGACATCGTCTTGAACTCGTCGATCAGCTTGGCGGCCATCGACGGGCTGATCAGCGACTGGCCGTCGGCGACCACGCGCACGCCCTGGGCCACCTCCTCGATGGACGAGTCCTTGAGGAGGTAGCCCGAGGCGCCGCTCTTGACCGCCTCGTAGAGATCGGTCTCGTCGTCGGACATGGTGAGCATGATGATCTTCGTCGTCGGGACGGCTTCCTTGATCGCGACGCAGGCCTCGATCCCGGACTGCTTCGGCATCCGCACGTCCAGCAGCACGACGTCGGGGACGCTGCTGACGACGATCGCGACGCCGTCCGCCCCGTTGCTCGCCTCGCCGACGACCTCGATGCCGTCCTCGATGCCCAGCAGCATGGTCAGCCCACGCCGGAACAGCTCCTGGTCGTCGACCACCACCACCCGTACCGGCTCGCTCACGGGCTGTCCCGGTACGGCGGTCGCCGGCGAATCACCACTCGCCACAGCGGCATCATGACATGACCTCCCGAGAGCATGCCGGTCCAGACCACGCTTCAGTCGTCGTTGCTCCCGAGGTCGAGCGAGATGACGCCGTAGTCGTAGCCCCGGCGCCGGTAGACCACGGCCGGTCGCTCGCTCTCCTTGTCGACGAACAGATAGAAGTCATGCCCGACCAGCTCCATCTCGTAGAGCGCCTGGTCCAGGGTCATCGGCGCCGCCGGGTGGGTCTTCTCCCGCACCACCAGCGGGCCGTCGCCGGTGACCGTGATCGGGCCGACCTGCCGCTCGATCGCGACGTCCTCGTCGGCCTCCTCGACGACCGTCGCCGGGACGTCGGAGAGCGCCCGGCCGACCGAGACCGGAGTGCGGCGGCCACGATGCACCCGGCGCCGGTCGGCCGCCTTGCGCATCTGCGCCGCCATCTTGTCCAGTGCGAGGTCGAGGGCCCCCATCTTGTCGTCGGCGGCGGCCTCGGCGCGGATCACCGGCCCCTTGGAGAAGGCGGTCAGCTCGACATGGACGGCCTGGTCGTGCTGGCGCGGGTTGGGTTCGCAGTCCACCTCCACATGCACCCGGATGATCCGGTGATCGTGCTTCTCCAGCTTGGCGAGCTTCTCCGCGGCATGCTCCCGGAACCGGTCCGAGATCTCGCAGTGCCGTCCGGTGACCACAACGTCCATCAGATACCTCCAAGGGAATTTCGGTGTGATGGGTTCTCCTGCCGCCCCGGCAGGACGTGCGAGTGCTGGCCGACCTCTGGACCAGCAAGGGGTGACGTAGCGGCGCCCGCGCCGTCCCCACGAACGAAGGCCACGGCGGGAACGCCGGGCGAGGAGGCGCAGGGAGCGAGGAACGAGCCCGACGCGTATGCGCCATCCCCACCAGCGCAGGCGGGCCGCCAGGCCGACCCTGCCCCGTACGCAACGCGACCGCGAGCGCGGCAGCGTGTCGCACGGCGGCGAAGCCGCGTCGTGCGAAGCCCGCGGTCCGAAGCGGAGCGAGGACCGTGCGGCGAGCACGACATGCGACACGCTCGCGCCGACAGCGGAGTCCGCCCGGCCGACCTGGTCTTCGTCCCCACACCCGCCTGCTGAGGCTTCCGCAGCTTGTTGCCACTACCGGCCTTCTCCCGGGACCGGACGTATCTGACGTCCGGGCCGAGGCAGGGCTTACGACTAAGCCGCACCGTGCTCACCGGCCCGAGGGCCGGCTTACGTGGACCGTTTCGCCTGCGACTGGCATCGGCTTGCCGCCTCCGACCGGGCTCGCGCCCGGTCTGAGCGACGCAACCACGGACCCGGGCGGACTCCATGACCAGACGTTAGTCCGTCGCTGGTGACGACGAAAGGCTTCACCCGAAGTTCAGCTCCGCGCCACCGGTGCGGGTCCGGCACTCCGCTTGCGGGTGGCCGCGACCACGGCCGCGGCGAGCACCGGGACGCCGGCGGCCTCGAGGGCACGCTGCGCCTCGCGGAGCGTGGCGCCGGTGGTGAGGACGTCGTCGCACACGACGACGTGCGCCCGTGGACAGCGCCGCGCGAGCCGGCGTACGGCGGCCGCGGGGGCCGTCATCGAGCCGGCCAGGTTCGCGGCCCGGGCGGCCGCGTCGAGACCGGCCTGGTCCACGACGCCCGGCCGGAGGCGGAGCACGCTGGCGGTCAGGACCTCACCGCCGGACACCCGGCCGGTGGCCCGGGCGGCGGCGCGGGTCAGGGTCAGCGTGGGATCGTGTCCGCGCTGCCGGACCGTCGCGGCCCGGGACGGCACCGGCACCAGCACGACCGGTCCGGCCGGGACAGCCCCGACGGCCCCGACGGCGCTCGCGACCGCGACGGCCAGCAGCTGGCCGAGCGGCGCCCCGAGGGCCAGCACCCGCCGCTCCTTGTGGGCGAGGACCAGCGCGCGCAGGAGCCCGTCGTAGTCACCGGTGGCGTACGGCGGCACCAGGCCGTCCGGACACGGGCTGGGCCGTCGGGGGCTCGCCGTGACGGGCAGCGTGGCGCGGCACGCTCCGCACAGGGGCCGGCCGGGCCGCGCACAGCCGACGCAGCGCGAGCCGAGCACCAGGTCGACGAAGCCGTCGGCGAGGAGCGGCAGCGTTCTCATCCACGCCACCCCAGCAGGGGGTGCCGCCGGGAGCAACCGGCCGTCGCCCCGCTGTGGAGAACGCCTCGGCGTCAGCCTGCTCAGCCGGCGTAGTCGAGCTGGGTCAGGCCGTCCAGGTCGACGGGCTGCGGCTCCTGGCGGACGACGTCGACGTACTGGTCGGCGTACACGGCGAGCATCGGGGCGTCCTCGACGGGAGACGCCGCGAGGCCGCGGACCTTGCCGGTGACGATGGTCGACAGCGCGTCGACGCCGACCGTGGCACCGTCGGCGGCGACGACGTCGACCTCGTAGAGGCTGCCGGGCGCGGTGGCCGTCAGCAGGCCCAGCCGGATCGGGCCGTTCCAGGCCAGATCCGTGATGTGGCTGCCCTCGGCCTCACGCACCACGAACGGCCGTCCCGCCCGCTGGACCTGACCGCGACCGCCGATGAGGACGCGCGCCCCGACCACCCGGTCGCTCCCGTCGGGCGTGCGGACGATGCCGACGAGGCGGGTGCCGTCCCGGCTCACGACCAGCCCCCGGGCGCGGGTTCCGGTGATCCCGGGCACGCGCACGGTGCGGACCGCGTCGTCGTGCTCGTCGTAGAGCCACACGACCGCGCCGCCGGGACGCCGCTCGAGCACCCAGAGCCGGTCGGCGTGGTCGAAGGTGGGTCGCGTGTAGTTGCCGCCGGAGAGCAGGGTCTGCGCCGCGGGCTCGGAGGCCGACTGCTGCACCCGGGCCAACCGGACCCGGCGGCCGCCGAGGTCGACGGCCGCCGCCCGCTGGTTGTCGAGCGTGACCGCGACCGAGCTCACGCCGGCGCCCTCGGCCCCGAAGACGCCGGTGGCCGGCGCGAGCTCACCGTCGCCGCTGCCGAAGACCAGTCGCCCCTGGCTCACGCCGAAGAGCGCGCGGCCGCCTCCCGGGCCGGCCGGGCCGAGGGCGGCCGCCGCCTCCACGGAGTACTCCGACACGCCGCCGGGCAGGGGCAGGTCGGTGCCGTCGATGCTGACCCGCAGCGCGGTGACCGACGGATCCTGACGCAGCGTCCACGCCAGCTGCGCGAGCATCAGCTCGGCCTGCTGGGCCGTGATCGCCTGCGGCTCCCCCACCAGCGCGATGTCGGCGACCCCGGCGTCGCTCACCGGCACCGAGAGCCCGACGGTCAGCCCGGACGGCAGGAACGAGCGCACCACCCCCTGCGCCCGCGGCGGCGGCCCGGCGAGCAGGGCCGAGACCAGGCTGGTCGCCAGCTGGTCGCCCTCGGGCACGAAGACCGGCTCGGGGACGAGGATCTGCGCGATGGGGTCGAAGTAGTACAGCGAGACCTGGCGGTGGCGCTGCCGGAACCACCCCGCGGGTACGACGAGCGCGTCCGGCGGGTCGGCGATGCGGTACTGCCCGTCCTCGATGCTCACGCGGAAGTCCAAGGTGAGCTCCTCGGCGCCCATCGCGCCCCGCCAGGCGCCGACGGCGTCGAGCCGGTCCGCAGCGGTCAGGCGCACCGACACCGTGCCCGCGCTCTCCCGCACGGGCAGCGAGTCGCTGTAGACGATCGTCTCCTGCTCGGGGTCCCAGCCGGCCGCCGCCTCCTCGGTGAGGTACTCCTTGGCGACGCTGGTCTGCACGGGCCAGGCGGTCATCGCGTCGAGGAACCCGGCGACGACCTCGGTCCGGGAGGCCCCGGACAGCGGGGGCCGGGCGTCGATGTCGCTCGCGCGCCGGGGGCCACCCTGGTCGGCCCCGCCACCCTCGATCACCGGCCCGGAGGTCGGCAGCGAGGTGCAGCCGCACAGGACCAGGGCCAGCACGACGGCCAGCAGGGGTCCGAGAACGCCTCCGAGCACGGGGCGGGGCGTGCGCCGGGACCGGGCGGACGCGGCGCCCCTGGCGAGGAGCGCCCGGCGGGGTGCGGCGGGAGTCATCGGCCCTCCTCGGGATCGGGGACGACACCGGCCGGCCCGGCCACGACGGCGGCGTCGCCGGACGTGATGTCCTCGGGCACCAGGGGCAGGGGGCTGTGGCGCAGCGTCCCGCCGGCGTGCCGCGGGACGGTCAGGCGGAACTGGGCGCCCTGCCCGGTGCGTCCCCACGCCTGGAGCCAGCCGCCGTGCAGGTGCGCGTCCTCCTGGGCGATGGCCAGGCCCAGTCCGGTCCCGCCGCTCGTCCGGGTGCGTGCGGGGTCGGAGCGCCAGAAGCGGTTGAACACCATCGACGCCTCCCCCGGCGCCAGCCCGATGCCGTGGTCGCGCACGGTGATCGCGGCGGACTCGTCGTCCGAGGCGAGCCGCACCAGCACGGCCTCGGTGGGGTCGTCGGCGAGCGCGTGGTCGATGGCGTTGGTGACCAGGTTGCGCACGATCCGCTCGATGCGGCGGACGTCGACGTCCGCGCGGACGGCGACGTCCGGCTCCTCGACGAGCACCCGGAGCCCCCGCTGGTCGGCCAGCGGTCGTGCGGCGTCCACGACCCGGCGGACGAGGTCGCCGAGATTGACGTTCTCGGTGGCGAGGACGGCCGCGCCCGCGTCGAAGCGGCTGATCTCCAGCAGGTCGACGAGCAGGTTCTCGAACCGGTCGAGCTCGGCCTGCATCAGCTCGGCGGAGCGGGCCGTGGCGGGGTCGAAGGCGTCCCGGGCATCGTGGAGCACGTCGGAGGCCATCCGCACGGTCGTCAGCGGCGTCCGCAGCTCGTGCGACACGTCCGAGACGAAGCGCCGCTGGACCCAGCTCAGCTCCTCCAGCTGGCGGATCTGGCGCTGCAGGCTGGTCGCCATCTGGTTGAAGGAGTACGCGAGGCGGGCGATGTCGTCCTCGCCGGCGACCTGGAGCCGCTCCTGGAGCCGGCCGGCGGCGAGTCGCTCGGCCACCTCGCGCGCCATGCGGATCGGACTGACCACCTGCCGGGTGACCAGCCAGGTCACCCCGGCGACGAGCACGAGCAGGAGCCCGGCGGCGGTCAGCAGCGCCCGGGTCACCAGGTTGAGCGTCTCCTGCTCCTCGGCGAGGGGGAACAGGAAGTACAGCGTGTAGGTCTGGCCGTCGGACGGCAGCTGGACCTGCGATCCGACGACGATCCCCGGCTCCCGCGTCGTCCGCGCGTCGGCACCGGTGCCCGTCGACCGGACGATCTCGGTGTAGGTCCAGGCGGTCTCCCGGAGCGGCCCATCGAAGTGCTCCTCGAGCGCGGCCGGGACGCTGGTCAGGTCCAGGCCGCTGGTGTACTCGCCGCCGCCGGTCCGCAGCGCCGGCCCCTCCTCCTCGGGGCCGGCCAGCACGACGGCGTACCCGCGGCTGTCGCCGCGCTCGATGATCGGGTCGACCAGGTCCCGCTGCTGTCGACCCGCGTTGCCCTCGCGTCCCGACGCCGCCTCCAGCCGGTCCTTGGCGTCGGCGACCTCTGCGTCCACCTCCCCGAGGACGACGTCGACGCGGTGCTGCAGCAGGCCCTCCCGGGTCTGCTGCAGCAGGATCCAGCCGACGCCGCTGACGACCACGGCGGACAGCAGGACGGTGCTCACCACGACCCGGGCCTGGATCGAGCGGCGCCAGAACGTCAGCGCGCGGCGCAGCCGCGGCGCCAGCCACGCCCAGCACCGGCGCAGCCCCGCCAGCACGCGACGGCCGAACCCGGCCGCCGCGGGCCTATCCGGAGCCGGCCTTGTAGCCGACACCGCGCACCGTCAGCACGATCTCCGGATGCTCCGGATCGTGCTCGACCTTGGACCGCAGGCGCTGCACGTGCACGTTGACCAGGCGGGTGTCCGCGGCGTGCTGGTAGCCCCAGACCTCCTCCAGCAGCACCTGGCGGGTGAAGACCTGGCCCGGCTTGCGCGCCAGGCAGAGCAGCAGGTCGAACTCCAGCGGCGTCAGGGAGATCTCCCGCCCGTCGCGGGTGACCGCGTGCCCGGCGACGTCGATCTCGACGTCGCGGATGGTCAGCGTCTCCTGCGGCACGGCCTCGGTACGGCGTACCCGGGCCCGGATCCTGGCGACCAGCTCCTTGGGCTTGAACGGCTTGACGACGTAGTCGTCCGCGCCCGACTCGAGCCCGACGACGACGTCGACGGTGTCGCCCTTCGCGGTCAGCATGACGATCGGGACCCCGGACTCGGCCCGGATCTCCTTGCACACGTCGATGCCGTCCTTGCCCGGCAGCATCAGGTCGAGCAGGACCAGGTCGGGCCGGTAGTCGCGGAACGCCGCCAGCGCCTGGTCACCGCGGGGACAGACCCGGCTCTCGAAGCCCTCCTGCCCGAGCACGATGCCGAGCATCTCCGCCAGCGGGGCGTCGTCGTCGACGACGAGGACGCGTCCCTTGGTCGGGTACGGCGCGCTGGAGGGCGGAGTCACGCTTGCGATCCTACTGATGGGTCGGCGCGTTTCACGGCACTGAGCCGGAAGGGACGATCCACTGCGAGCGCAGGTCCGGGCGGACACGCGCCAGGTGGTCGAAGTCGGCGTCGTAGTGGACGACGGTGACTGCTTGATCGCCGTGCGAGTGGCGCAGGGCGGTGGCCGCGATCTGGAGATCGCTGACCCCCACCGATCGCCCCATGGCCGCACGAAAGAGCAGCTCCTGGAGAGCCATGGCGATGCGGGCGACCTCCTCGTCGGGCGCCAGGAAGACCTTGCCCCGACGGTTGCCGTCGAGGATGCGGCGGTGGTCGGCGGCACTGCGGGCAGAGAAGCCCTCCTCCAGCACCTGGGGAAGACAGCTGGCGAGCTCACCGGTCGCGAGTAGTCCCACTACCGCATCGGCGACCGCCGGAGCGCGGTGCAGGCGTTGCGTGACGGAATTGTCGAGCAGGTACAGCTGCCTCATCGCTGCGCTCGAGCGACGACCTCCGGGTCATCGAGGGCGCTGGCGACTCCCTCCCGCAACTCCTCGAGGTAGTCCAGCGCGCGGGCTTTGCGGACGACCTGCTCCAACGCCTCGGTCACGGTGGCTCGCTTGGTCGTGTGGCCGGTCGCGGCCATCGCCTCGGCCATCAGGTGCTCGTCCACCTCGATCAACGTCTTCGCCATCGCCCACCCCCAGGAGATATCCCTTTCCGGTGGAAAGTATATCTCCGCTGGCCGGAACGAACGAGCCCCGCACCCTGAAGGGCGCGGGGCTCGCGAGATGCGCATCGGAGGCAAGCATGGGCCCGAAGGGTCCGTGCGCCCTGCCGCCAGCTCCGTGCGTCATGACACCGGCTGCCGGCGTCTTGCCGCCAGACCGAGGCAGGACCTACGCCAGCCAACTGCGGCGCGGCAGCGCGGCGCCCGCTGTCTTGCCGCCAGGCCAAGCCTGGACCTACCCCACACGACCGCGGCGCGGCAGCGCGGCGCCGCCAGGGGCGAACCGCGCAGGCCGGCAGGTGAGCGAGTCGAAGGGAGCGAGGAACGAGCGACCGGAGCGAGCGATACCGCCGGCCGGAGCGGAAGCCCCGACCGGCGGCGACGCGCTCGCGCCAACCAACTCAGTACCGGTAGTGCTCCGACTTGTACGGGCCCTCGATCGGGACGCCGAGGTAGTCGGCCTGCGCCTGGTTGAGCTCGGTCAGCTCCACGCCGATGGCGTCGAGGTGGAGGCGGGCGACCTCCTCGTCGAGGTGCTTGGGCAGGACGTAGACGCCGATGGGGTACTCGTCGGTCTTGGTGAAGATCTCGATCTGCGCCAGGACCTGGTTGGTGAACGAGTTCGACATGACGAACGACGGGTGGCCGGTCGCGTTGCCGAGGTTGAGCAGGCGGCCCTCGGAGAGGACGATGACCTTCTTGCCGTCCGGGAAGATCCACTGGTGGACCTGGGGCTTGATCTCGTCCTTGACGATGCCCGGGATCTTCGCGAGGCCGGCCATGTCGATCTCGTTGTCGAAGTGGCCGATGTTGCCGACGATGGCCTGGTTCTTCATCTTCTCGAAGTGCTCGACCCGGATGATGTCGAAGTTGCCGGTCGTGGTGATGAAGATGTCGGCGAACTCCACGACGGACTCGAGGCGCTTGACCTCGTAGCCGTCCATCGCCGCCTGCAGGGCGCAGATCGGGTCGATCTCGGTGATGATGACGCGCGCGCCCTGGCCGCGCAGCGACTCCGCGGAGCCCTTGCCCACGTCGCCGTAGCCGCAGACGACCGCTGTCTTGCCGGCGATCATGACGTCGGTGCCACGGTTGATGCCGTCGATGAGCGAGTGGCGGCAGCCGTACTTGTTGTCGAACTTCGACTTGGTGACCGAGTCGTTGACGTTGATCGCCGGGAAGAGGAGCGAGCCCTCCTTGAAGCGGTCGTAGAGACGCAGGACACCGGTGGTGGTCTCCTCGGTGACGCCCTTGATGCCTCCTGCGATGGTGGTCCAGCGCGTCGGGTCGTTGTCGAGCGAGCGCGCGAGGACCCGGAGGACCTCCTTGAACTCCTCGTTGTCGGTGGAGTCCTGCCCGGGGACCGCACCGGCCTTCTCGAACTCGACGCCCTTGTGGACGAGCAGCGTGATGTCGCCACCGTCGTCGAGCAGCATGTTGGGGCCGATCCGGTTGCCGTCGGCGTCGGTGAAGTCGAAGACCTTCTCGGCCTCGTCCCAGTACTCCGCGAGGGTCTCGCCCTTCCAGGCGAAGACGGGCGTGCCGGCGGGGGCGTCGACCGTGCCGTCCTTGCCGACGACGACAGCCGCGGCGGCGTGGTCCTGCGTCGAGAAGATGTTGCAGGTGGCCCAGCGGACGTCGGCGCCGAGAGCGGTGAGCGTCTCGATCAGCACGGCGGTCTGGATGGTCATGTGCAGGGAGCCGGCGATCCGGGCGCCCTTGAGCGGCTGGTCGGCGCCGTAGCGGGCGCGCATCGCCATCAGGCCGGGCATCTCGTGCTCGGCGAGCTCGATCTCCTTGCGGCCGAACTCGGCCAGGCTCAGGTCAGCAACCTTGTAGTCCATGAGTGATCCTCGAGGTTCGAGTGTCGTGTGACAGCTGGGTCCTGCGGCGCATCTGCGCATCGTCGGGATCTCCCGCGCATGACGTAGGACACCCTACAAGCGGCGCCCGACGCCCGGGGAATCATCGGGCGAGCCGGCGATCTGGGGCCGGGTACTCATGCCCTCGCACCGCGCCGCCGCGACCCTGCAGGCATGACTGACACTCCGCTGACCGACCGCGACCACCCGGCCCTCCTCCCGACGCTGGTGGAGGCGCTCGCCTCGGCCACGACCGTCGGCGTCACCCTGTTCCTCCCGCTCCTGCAGTTCGGTGCCTACTTCTGCATCGGCGGCCCCTGCGGCGGGCCGGACGCGGACTCGGTCCGGCTGTACCGGGTGCTCGTGGCGGTGCTGGCCGGGACCGCCGGCATCACCCTGCTCCTGGCCGCCCGGCGCCGGGCGCGGCGGGCGTTGCGATGGCACGCCCTCGTCGCGCTCGCCGGGGCGGCGTCGGCGACGGTCTTCGCGGTGCCGGCGATCGACTGGGCGCAGCTGCTGCGCGAGGACCCACCGCCCCCGAACCCGCACTACGTGCCCTGCCACTCGGGTTCGAACGACTGCGTCGGCGGCTGAGCGGGCAGCACGCCGCCGTCAACCGCCGTCAGGCGTCCGGTGCCGTGGTGCCCTCCGTCGGCATGGTGCCGTCCGTCGTCGTGTCCTCCTCGTAGCGCTCGACCGGGTCCTTGTCGCCCTTGAACGGCAGCAGGGAGACGATCACGACGACCACGGCGCCGACCACGAGACCGATCACGGCGGAGATGCCGGTGTTGGCCAACCAGGCCAGGACGCCACCCAGGAACCCGTGGACGGCGTGCTCGATGTCGTGCTCGATGTCGTGCACCCAGGTGTAGGGGGCGTCCCACCAGCCGACCTCGTGCACGTTGACCAGGAGGATGTGGCCGCCGACCCAGAGCATCGCGACGGTGCCGACGATGGAGATCGCCGAGAGCAGCTTCGGCATGGCCGCGACGAGGCCGCGGCCGATCCGCTGCGCGAAGGCGGAGGACCGCTGGGAGAGGAGCAGGCCGGTGTCGTCCATCTTCACGATGAGGGCCACGACGCCGTAGACCGCGATCGTGATCGCGATCGCGACGACGACGAGGATGGCGAGGCGGGACCAGAAGCCCTCGTCGGCCACCTCGTCGAGGGCGATCACCATGATCTCGGCCGAGAGGATGAGGTCGGTCCGGATCGCGCCGGCGATCATCTGCTTCTCGGCCTCGGGACCGATCTCGGTGACGGGCACGTCGTGCTCGTCGTGGTGGGAGATCAGGTGCCAGACCTTGTGCGCGCCCTCGTAGGCGAGGAAGGTGCCGCCGATCATCAAGATGATCGGGAGCACGTCGGGCAGGAACTCACTGAGCAGGAGTGCGGCCGGCAGGATGATGAGCAGCTTGTTGCGGATCGAGCCGATCGCGATCTGCTTGACGATCGGCAGCTCGCGCTCGGCGGCGACGCCGTGGACGTACTGCGGGGTGACGGCGGTGTCGTCGACGACAACGCCGGCCGCCTTGGTGGTGGCCCGGCCCGCGGCCGCCCCGACGTCGTCGATCGACGCCGCGGCCAGCTTGGCGATGGCGGCGACGTCGTCGAGCAGGCCGAACAGGCCCGCGCTCACCGCGGCCCCCGGAGGGCGGGACGGATCGGTCCGGAGGGGCTGCAGCGCATGCCCGAAATGCTACCGGCCCGAGGACACGAGCCGGTTCGCCGCGCGCTCCGCGGTCTCCTGCTCGTGGACGACGCCCGTGAGCTGGACCGCCTCCCGCATCCTGCGGTGCGCCACGTCGAACGGGTCGACGACCCGCTCGAGCACCCGGCGTACGGGCGGTGCGGCCAGCAGCAGCGCGACCCCCACGCCGATCCCGACGGCGGCCAGCAGCCCGGCCCAGGGCCGGTCCTGCGCCCAGTCGACGAAGCCGAGGTACTCGAGCTCCTTCACCGCGAACCCGTGGAAGAGATAGACGACGAGCGTCGCGGCGCCCATCCGGCTGAACCACCCGCCGACCCGTGGCACCAGGGTCAGCCAGGCGAGCGCGCCGGCGGCCCCGGCGAGCAGCATGAGCAGCCGCGTCACCAGCGCCGTGGACGTGGGGTCGTCGACGAGCTCGAAGGGCCGGTAGTAGAGGTAGGGCCGGCTCGCCCACTGCTCGAACGACCCAGCCACCAGCCAGAGCACCGCGAAGGTCGTGAGGCCGAGCAGCGCGGGGAACCGTCCCCGCAGCCATTCCAGTGCCTCGGGGGTGGTCTTGAGCCCGAGCACGAAGAACGGCAGGAAGCCCAGGACGCGTGGCGCGTCGAGCCAGCGCGTCCAGTCCCCCACCAGGAACCCGCCGGCGAGGCAGATCCCGACGGCGACGAGCACTCCACCCGTCAGCGGGCGGAAGACAGGGGTGACCAGGCGCCACGCGACCATCGCGAGCAGGTACCACAGCGGGAAGTGGGGGTCGGTCCACAGGTCCCTGAGCTGCTCGTCGCCGACGTTGATCCGGAACCAGGCGAGAGCGCCCTCGAACAGCAGATAGGGCACGAGCAGCGTCGTGACCAGTTGCCACAGGCGCCCCGGGCTGTAGCCGAAGCCGCGCGAGAGGTAGCCGGAGAGGAACACGAACCCCGGCATGTGCCACAGGTAGACGAAGTCGTAGATCCGTCCGCCCGGCCCGTCGGCGGGCAGCAGCGCCAGCAGGTGCCCGACCACGACGAGCGTGACCAGGCCCATCTTCGCGTTGTCGAGCCACGGATCCCGAGTAGGTGAGGCCATCACTCCTTGGTACCCGAACCGCCTGTGGGGACACCAAGTGTCAGACAACCCGACGCTGAGAACGCGAGTGCGCGGACGGCCCGGGACCCGAGCGGGGGTCAGTCCGCGACCAGCCCCAGGCGGAGGTACTCCGCGGCATAGGTGCCGCTGAGCAGCAGCGAGGCGTAGCGGGCGACCTCACCGGTCGCCTGGGAGGAGACGTGCTCGATCCGGACGTCCTGGGTGCGTGCGGCGTCCTCGAGGCGCTGGCGCTGATCGCGCACCACCGGATCGTCGACGCCGTCGTCGAGCATGACGAGCACCGGACGACGATCGCCGGTGCCGTCGGCGACCGGGTCGGCGAACACGTTGCGCGGGCGCGCGGCCTCGATGACCGGCAGGAGGTGCTCCGCGTCGCCCGCGAGCGCGGTGCGCCCGGAGGTACGCCGGATCGACTCCGCGATCCGCCGCGCGGCCCGCGCGGCGAGCACCGAGCCGCCCCAGACCAGCGGGGCGGCGTCGGCGAGCGCGATGGCGAGCATCTTCGCGGGGTTGATCGAGATGTCGCGGTGCGGCGAGCAGGCGATCGCCACGGAGTCCAGCGCCTCGGCGACCGCGTCGGGCTCGGCGGTCGGGCCGAGGTGCACCTGGTCGAGGAAGGAGAGCATGGCGACCGCGGTGGCGAGCTGGTCGCCGGTGCTGGTGGGCAGCAAGGTCGTCCACCGCCCCGTGGCGTGCTCGGCCACGATCGAGTCGGGGGGCGCGGCGACCACGAGCTGGCAGCCGCGGCGGGCCGCCTCGGCGACGGCGAGGGCCGTGCCGGGGTCGCCTCCCTCGGGGGCGAGCACGACGACCAGGTCGAGGCTGCCCGCCCACCCCGGCAGCGCCGGAGACGGCCACGCGACGAACGGCACCGGGCAGAACGGCTCGAGCACGGCCCGCAGCAGCCGGGAGTCCGGCCCGGCCGCGATCACGGCGCGGGGACGTGACTCGATCGAGCGGGAGACGGCCTCGGCGATCGCGCCGGCCGCTCCGCCGACCTCGCGGCGTACCCGCGAGCCGGACTCGGCCAGCGTCCGCAGCCGCAGGTCGGCGGCGGCCAGGGCCGCCGCGTCGTCCAGCCGGGACTCGTCGAACCAGACCATCGGGTCGCCTGCCCTCGCGCCCTCAGGCGGGCGTGCGGGCCTCGTCGACCAGCAGGACCGGGATCCCGTCGCGGACCGGGTAGGCCAGACCGCAGCCCTGGCACACCAGCTCCACGGCGCCGTCCGCCGGCGTCACCGCGAGCTCGCCCTTGCAGGAGGGGCACACGATGATCGCCAGCAGCTCGGGCGAGATGTCGCCCCGGTCCGCCGCGCTCACTTGCTGCTCCGGATGATCGCGAGGACCTCGTCACGGACTCGGGTCATGGTGGACTCGTCCTTCCCTTCGGCGTTGAGCCGCAGCAGCGGCTCGGTGTTGGAGGCGCGCACGTTGAACGCCCAGTCGGGGTGGCCGACGCTGAGCCCGTCGAGCCTGTCGATGGTCACGCCGTCCTGACCGCCGTACGTGGCCTCCAGCTCCGCGAGGACGGCGTCCTGGTCCGCGACGGTGCTGTTGATCTCGCCGCTGAGCGGGTAGCGGGCGTAGCTCGCGAGCAGCTCGGACAGCGGCCGGTCGGACTCGGCGAGCGCGGCCAGCGCGTGCAGGGCGGCGAGCATGCCGGAGTCGGCGCGCCAGAAGTCGCGGAAGTAGAAGTGGCCGCTGTGCTCGCCGCCGAAGATCGCCCCGGTCTCGGCCATCGTGGCCTTGATGAAGGAGTGTCCGACCCGGGTGCGGACCGGCGTGCCGCCCAGCTCGGTCACGATCTCGGGCACCGCCCGGGAGGTGATCAGGTTGTGGATCACCGTCGAGCCCGGCTCCTTCGCGAGCTCGCGCGCGGCGATCAGCGCGGTCAGCGTGGACGGCGAGACCAGCTCGCCGCGCTCGTCCACGAGGAAGCAGCGGTCGGCGTCGCCGTCGAACGCCAGGCCGACGTCGGCCCGCTCCGCGATGACCGCCTTCTGCAGGTCGACCAGGTTCGCGGGCTCGATCGGGTTCGCCTCGTGGTGGGGGAAGGTGCCGTCGAGCTCGAAGTACATCGGCACCATCTCGACCTGGTCGGCGAGGCGACCGAAGACGGCCGGTGCGGTGTGACCGGCCATGCCGTTGCCCGCGTCCACGACGACCTTCAGCCTCCGGCCCGCGACCGGGGCCAGCGCGAGGAGGTGCGCGGCGTACGCCTGCAGCACGTCGTGGGAGTCGATCGAGCCCGTGCGGCCCGATCGGCCGGTGGCCCCGGCCGTCGTGCCGGCGGCGACCCGGTCGCGGATCTCCGCGAGGCCGCTCTCCATGCCGACCGGCTGTGCCAGCGCCCGGCACATCTTGATGCCGTTGTACTGCGCCGGGTTGTGGCTCGCGGTGAACATGGCACCCGGCAGGTCGAGGTGGCCGGAGGCGAAGTAGAGCTGGTCGGTCGAGGCCAGGCCGATCATCGTCACGTCGGCTCCGGCCGACGTCGCACCGTCGGCGAAGGCTCCCGCGAGGGCCGGCGAGCTCGGGCGCATGTCGTAGCCGATCACCATCGCCTCGACACCCAGCACCTCGACGTACGCCGCCCCGGTCGCGCGCGCCAGCTCCTCGTCGAGCTGCTCGCCGACGATGCCGCGCACGTCGTAGGCCTTGAAGACCTTGCTCAGGTTGTCAGAGGACGTCGTGCCGCTCGCCATGACCGCGACACTAGCGGAGAGTCAGTCGGTCGTGATCATGCGGAGGTGCCCCTTGCGGGCCACCTCCCGCCCGGGCTCCGGGGGCTGCTCGACCGGCTCGCGGCGGACCGGCCGGGCGGCCTCGCGGACGGCGTCGGCGAGCGCCAGCAGGTCGTCGTTGCTGGGTCCCGGCTGCTGAGTGCCGAGCGCCAGGCGGACGACCTCCCAGCCGCGGGGGGCGGAGAGCCGCTCGCTGTGCACGTCGCACAGGTCGTAGGCGTGCGGCTCGGCGTACGTCGCCAGCGGGCCGAGCACCGCGGTCGAGTCGGCATACACATAGGTCAGCGTGGCGACGGCGCGGCGGGCACAGGCCGTGCGCGAACAGGTCCGCAGGCTCTGCGGGGCCGGGCTCACACTCACGGCGCAGACGCTACCGCCCAGGCGGATGTTCGGTGGATAGGCTCGCTGGTCATGGAGCCCTCCTTCTCCCCCGGGCGGCGCCGCGACCGGCGCGGGCGCGGGATGCGCGGGCCCGCGGTGCTGCCGCTGGGGTCCGCCGGGCACCGGCCGCCCCGCCCCCGCAGTCGCCGCGAGACCTTCGACCGGATCATGCTCGACGTCGTGACCGCCATCGACGCACGCTGGTCCGACCACCTCGGCCTGGTCGAGTACGCCGTCGAGGACGCTCCGCAGCTCCCCGACGACTGGGACTCGGGGCGGGTGCCCCTGTCCTCGCTCGTCCGCGGCTCGGGGACGACGCCGACCCGGCTCGTCGTCTTCCGCCGCCCGCTCGAGCACCGCGCGGCGGACCGTACCGACCTGGAGGCCATCGTGCTGACGATCGTGGTGGAGCAGGTCGCCGAGCTGCTGGGCATCGAGCCGGCCCAGGTCGACCCGCGCTACCTGGCGGACGACGACTGATCCACCACCTCGCCGCTCCTCCGGGAGCTACTCCGGCGTGACCGCCGGGATCCGGGCGTGCGTCTCGGCCGGCCGCAGCCGCAGTGTCGCCAGTCCCGGCTGGCCGCCCGCCGCGGGGAGCATCACGACACCGGCGATCGCGGTCCCGCGCGGCTCGACGGCGACCAGGACCGCCTCGGGCGGCAGGTCGAGGGGCGCGGCCCGGTCGGGGGCGACCTCGACCTGGTCCTCGCGGAGCATCGCTCCGTCGGCGGCGTACGACGTCACCTGGACCACGCCGCTGCGGTCGGCCTGCCCGAGCAGGAGGGTCTTCTCCCCGACCGGCAGCACGGCCGCGGTCGGCTCCTCGACGGTCGTCACCGGCGCGAGGAGCGCCAGGTCCCCGCGGTGCACCAGGCGGGCCGAGGCGACCAGCGGGTCGGCGGACTCGACCAGCACGCCGAGCACACCGGCGGCGTTCTCGCCGGTGAGGAGCGGGCGGAGGTCCACCTCGCGCACGGCGCGCGGCGGCACGGACACGTCCGCGGCACCGGTCGGGGTGAACGTCGCGTCGGCCGTGACCAGGCGCAGCCGCGCCCGGACCTCGTCGTCACCGGGGTTCGCGACGACGAGGGTGGCGTTGCGGATCCCCGCGAGACCCAGGATGAGGTTGTCGGTGGCCGGCGCGGCCTGCGTCGGCAGGAAGTCGGTGGCGGCACGACCGCGGCCGAGCTGGTCGCGGGTGTTGCGGGCGGTCACCGTCACCCGGCCTCGGGTGACGGTGACGTGGGCGGCCGTGATCCCGCGCCGGGGCGCGGCCGTGGCGAGGTCGATGCGCTGCACACCCCGCGCCGGCACCTGGATCCCGCGCAGCGCGGGCTCCTCGGCCGGGCCGTCCTCGTCGACCAGCGCGAGGTCCACCACGGCCTCGCCGTCGTCGGGGTTCACCAGCTCCAGCGTCGTGGCGTACCGCGCCGTCGCGCCGAGCCCGACCAGCCACTCGTCGTACGCCGGCGGACGGCACTCCGGCACGGCCAGTGCGTCGTCGCGACCGGCGGCGATACCCGGCGCGGCGGCGCCCTCGCCACCGAGCACGATCGGGCCCGCGCTGTCGGGGACGACCGCCGTGGCGCCGGCGGCGACCGTCACCGACGTCGCGGGCACGGCCGCGGAGCCGTCCTGCGGCGCGGCGAGGACGGTGACCGGTCCGCCGGCGACGTCGGGGGTCCGGCCCGCGCGCGCGGTGCTCGCGGGACCGGTCCCGCCCGGGCACACCACGGTCGAGGAGGCGAGCTCCGCCGTGGTCGGGGGACGCGTGCCCGCGCGTGGTGTCTGCTCGTCGCCGATCACGCCGATCGCGACGCCGACGACGGCGGGCAGGGCCAGCGCCAGGGCGACCAGGACGTCGACTCTCCTGCGTCGCGCGACGGACGCGCGACGGCCTGCGGGCTTCGGGTCACTCATCGCGGTTCCTTCGCAGGGGCGGCAGGGCGAGCACGATCAGGACCGGGATCGAACCGGCCTGGACCACCAGCAGGATCCAGCGCAGCCAGGCCCGGTGTCCGGGAAGGGGCCCCGGCTCGGGGCTGACCTGCCAGGCGCGGGTGCCACGCTCGGAGCTCGCCTGGACCAGGCCGGACGTCGCGTCCAGGCTGGCGGCGATCACGCCGTCGGCCGGGGCCGCCTGGACGACGTAGCGGATGCCCAGCTCGGAGAGCCGCTCCACGGCGTCCGGGTCGGGCGCGGTCACGAGCGAGCGGATGGTCGCGGTGACGCCGCGGTCCTCCGGGGTCAGCGCGGCGATCTCGTCCTCCCCGACCGTCGGGCCGTCGCCGCGGTGGACCTCGTAGCGCAGACCCGTGTCCATCCCGCCGCGCAGGACGAGCACGCCGTTCTCCTCGGCCTGCTCGGCGCGCTGGGCCATGTAGACGGGGACGTCGGACTCCGGCGGGTCGCGAAGCTCCGCAGGACCCCAGCCCGCGAACCACACGAGCCCGACGAGCGGAGCGACCAGTCCGGCCACGCCCGCGACGGCCAGACCGGCCTGCGCGGGCTTCGGCTGGTCGCCGAGGTGGTGCAGGGCGAGTGCCCCGAGCACGATCGCGGTGATCCAGGCGCCCTGCAGCATCAGCAGCACGCCGCCCAGGCCGGGCTGCTGCCCGACCGGTCCGGTGATGTCGACCGTCGCGACCGCCAGCGGGACAGCCACCACGGCCGCGACCGCGGCGACCAGCCAGCACACGACGACCGGGATCCGGGTCGCGCGCGGCACCAGGGACAGCAGGGCGAGGACCGGCAGCACCAGGCCGACGGCGGCCGGCGCGCCCAGGCCGCCCAGGCGCCCCGCGAGCAGCTCCCAGCCGGACGTCGCGGCGGTCGGCCACCGGCCGATCTCCAGGACCGTGCCCGCGACGCCGCCCTCCAGCAGGAGCGGCAGCCACCAGGGCAGGAGGACCAGCAGCGGCACGGCCAGGGCCGCGACGGGCGGCCCCCACACCGACCGGTCCCGGACCTCGCCCGGGACCAGGCGGACCGCGCAGCCGAGCAGGACGCCGACCAGCACGGCCACCAGCAGCCACGTCGACGGCGCGACGGCGGTGACCAGGGCCAGCGCCAGGCCGGTGCGCCAGGCGGCGCGCCAGCGGTGGGCGGCGTCGGGGTCGGCGAAGCCGAGGGCGGCGTGGGCCATCCACGGCAGCACCGCCGCGGCGACGACCACGCCCCAGCGCCCGCCGCCCCACGCGCCGGAGACGAGAGGGACCAGCGCCCAGGTCACCGAGCCCCACAGGAGCAGCCAGCGCGGGGCGCCGTACGGCGCGACGAGGCGGGCGACGACGCGCAGGAACCGCCACGCGCCCCACAGGCCGAGCGGAGCGGCGAGTGCCATGAGGAGCGACATGACCAGCTCCGGACCGAACGGGAGACCGAGCACCGCGAGCGGCAGGACGTACGGCGGCGCCGGGATGTCGCTGCCGAAGCCGATCGCGTGGCGGCCCTCGAGGTGCAGTCCCCACCAGTCGCCGACGCTGCCGGGCGCCGGCGACAGTGCGCCACCCGCGACGCCGCCGACCACGTCGCGAACGCCGACCAGCAGTGCGAGGACGGTGATCGCGGTCGCCACGGCGACCGGGTTCGTCAGGAACCGGACGACGATGCCCGTGTCCGCGAACTCCTCCTCCTCGTCGCGATGGCGCGCGGGCGGAGGCCCCGCGGCCGCGTCGCGCTCGGCCGCGGCGACCCGGCGCCGCTCGGCGACGTCGGCCGCCTGGTTGGTCGCCGCGGCGGCGAGGTCGCCGATGAAGTCGAGCCCGTGGCGATAGGGCAGCCACCAGGGCGCCAGGAGTCGGCGGACCCGGGCCCGGTCGGCGCCGCCGGACGCGGCCGCGCGGCGTACCCGACGAGCGGAGCGGATCGCACCGGGATGCCGCAGGACCGAGATCAGCGCGGCCAGCTCGTCGAGGGCCTCACCGACCGCCCGCGCGCAGAGCAGCCCCAGCGCCCGCAGCACCGAGCCGAGGGTGAGCCGCAGCACCTGCAGCGGAAGCGTGGCACTGCGCGCGTTGGCGAGCAGCGTGAAGAGCGCGGCGCGACGCTCCTGGAAGTGCGTGTGCCGACCCGTCAGCGGCGTACGACGGACGCCGCGGTGGGCCGCCTCGGCGTGGAAGACCACCGCCGACGGCACCACGAGAGTGGTGCGTCCCGCGGCCGCGGCCCGCCAGCCGAGGTCGATGTCGTTACCGAAGATCGGCAGGGCCGGGTCGAAGCCGCCGAGCTCCTCGAGCACCGCGCGGCGCACCAGCATGCCGGCCGAGTTGACCGCCAGCACCTCGCGGACCTCGTCGTGCTGGCCCTGGTCGTACTCGCCGCGCTCGAGACCGGTCTCCCGCCGACCCGTGCCACTGATGGTCACGCCCAGCTCCAGCAGCCGCCGCAGCGAGGGCCACTCGCGCAGCTTGGGACCGAGGATGTCGGCCTCGGGCCGCTGCGCCGCGGCGGTGAGCAGCGCGGCCAGCGCGTCGGGGGCGGGGTTCGCGTCGTCGTGGAGGATCCACACCCACTCCGTGCCGGTCGCGGCCAGCGGGCGCAGCCCCTCGGCGACGGCGTCGGGGAACCCGGCGTCGCGGGGCAGTGTGCGCTGCTCGAGGGGCAGCCGCCCGTCGAGGGCGGTGCGGATCAGGTCGGCGCTGCCGTCCGAGCTGCCGGTGTCGACGGCCACCACACGCGTGGGGGGCGCGGTCTGCGCGAGCAGGCCGTCGAGGACCGCCGGCAGCCAGGAGCTGCCGTCGTGGCTGACCAGGAGGACAGCCACCTCGGGTTGTTGCGACACGAGGTCAGACCCTACGACCGACGGCCCGAAGGGGGCGAACCGTCAGTGCCGGCGGGGGACGCGCGACGCGGTCAGCTCGGTGCGGCTGCGCTCAAACGGCCTTCTTCTTCAGCTTGCGACGCTCGCGCTCCGACATGCCGCCCCAGATCCCGAAGCGCTCGTCGTTGCCCAGCGCGGCCTCGAGGCACTCCTGACGCACCTCGCACGTCTGGCAGACCTTCTTGGCCTCACGCGTCGATCCTCCCTTCTCCGGGAAGAACGCCTCGGGGTCGGTCTGCGCGCACAGCGCACGCTCCTGCCACCCCAGCTCGTCGGAATCTGCCTCGACCAGGAACAGTTCCCTCACGATTTCGCCCCTTACGACTCGACCCGGTGCCCCGAACGACACCTCTGGAATTACATACGTGTCATACCCAAACAGTCAAGGTCGAATCTGCTATAGGCAGCCCCGTGCACGCTGCCCTTTCCGGGCACGGCACAGTAGACCCCCGTGGAATCGACACCTGACGCGACAGCCGCTGGACCCATCGGTCGACCTGCTCGGAAGCTGACCGTCCTCTCGGGCGGTATGGGCGGAGCCCGGTTCCTGCAAGGCCTGCTCCACGGCATCGCCTCCGGAACCCTACCCGGTGTCGCCGCGGACGCCCACGTGACGGTCGTCGCGAACAACGCCGACGACTGGTGGGTCCACGGGCTCAAGGTGTGCCCGGACCTGGACACCGTGATGTACACCCTCGGCGACGGGATCGACCCCGACCGGGGCTGGGGACGACGCGCGGAGACGTGGAGCGCCAAGGAGGAGCTCGCGGCGTACGGCGTCGAGCCCACCTGGTTCGGTCTCGGCGACCGCGACATCGCCACGCATCTGGTGCGGACCCAGATGCTCGACGCCGGCTATCCGCTCTCGCAGGTCACCGAGGCGCTGTGCGCGCGCTGGCTCCGGCCGACGTACGGCGACGGCCTGACCCTGCTGCCGATGTCCGACGACCGCGTGGAGACCCACGTCGCCGTCGCGGACCCCGACTCCCCCAGCGGGCGTCGCGTCGTGCACTTCCAGGAGTACTGGGTGCGGCTGCGCGCCGAGGTGCCCGCCGAGAAGGTCGTCTTCGTCGGGCTGGAGGAGTCCACCCCCGCCCCGGGCGTCGTGGACGCGATCACCGGCGCCGACCTCGTCGTGCTGCCGCCGTCCAACCCGGTCGTCTCCGTCGGCACCATCCTCGGCGTGCCCGGCATCCGCGACGCCGTGCGCTCCACCGAGGCGAGGGTCGTCGGGCTCTCCCCCATCGTCGGCGACACCCACGTGCGCGGCATGGCCGAGCAGATGCTGACCTCGATCGGGGTCGAGGTCAGTGCCGCCGGGGTCGGCCTCAACTACGGAGCGCGGTCCGCGGGCGGCGTCCTCGACGGCTGGCTCATCGACGAGCGCGACGCCGCCCAGGTGGCGCGGCTCGAGGCCGCCGGCATCGCCGCGGCCGCCGTCCCGCTGATGATGACCGACCCCGACGCCACGGCCGCGATGGCCGCCGCCGCGATGGAGCTGGTGCGCTGATGTCGTTGACGGTCAGCGCCCCCGACGGCGTCCCCGAGATCCGGCCCGGAGACGACCTCGCCGACGCGCTGCTGGGTGCGCTCGGCCCCGACGACCTCGTCGACGGTGACATCCTCGTCGTCACCAGCAAGGTCGTCAGCAAGGCCGAGGGACGGGTCGAGAGCGGCGACCGCGAGTCCTGGATCGACGCGGAGACCGACCGGCTCGTCGCCCGACGCGGCCCCACGCGGATCGTGCGCAACCGGCTCGGCCTGACCATGGCCGCGGCCGGGGTCGACGCCTCCAACGTCGAGCAGGGTCTCGTCGTGCTGCTGCCGCTCGACCCCGACGCATCCGCACGCCGGCTGCGCTCAGCGGTCGCCGAGCGCCGCGGCGTCAACGTCGGAGTCGTCGTCACCGACACCGCCGGCCGGGCCTGGCGCGAAGGACAGACCGACATCGCCATCGGCGCCGCGGGCATCGCCGTGCTCGAGTCGTTCGCGGGCCGGCTCGACGCCCACGGCAACGAGCTCGCCGTCACCGCGCCCGCCGTCGCCGACGAGATCGCCTCGGCCGTCGAGCTCGCCCAGGGCAAGCTCGGCGCCCGCCCCTGCGCCGTCCTGCGCGGGCGCGCCGACCTCGTCCTCGCCCCCGGGGACGCCGGCCCCGGAGCGTCGGCCCTGATCCGGGCCGACGGCGCCGACCTCTTCGGGTACGGCGCGCGCGAGGCGGTCATCCAGGCCGTCGCCGCCCGCCCGGCCGCACGCGCGCCGTTCGGCAGCACCGTCGACGCCGAGGAGTTCGTCGCCGCCCTGGGCCGCGCCGGCATCGCGGCACACGCCGCCACGCCGGTCGACGTACGCACTCCGAGGGAGCGGCGCGCGGCCGCCGACATCGTCGCCTTCGCCCACGGCTGGGAGAGCGCGGGCGCGAGCGATCTCGACACCCACCTGCGGTTTCGACCGGTTACTCCGTAGACTTCCCGCGTTCGCCGCACGGGGCGCGCTCACGCCTGCCCCCTCACGACCAAGACGAGGTACCCGCAGTGGCCAAGTCCAGCAAGTCCGAGAAGTCGGAGCGCCGCCAAGTCATCGATGACATCAGGCGGAAGCAGAAGCGCGCCGACAAGCGCCAGGGCATGGCCATCGTGGGCGTGTGCATCGTGGTCGCCCTGGTGATCGTCGGGGCCGCGCTCTACCCGAAGGTCCGCGACATGGTCAACGACCAGAAGTGGAAGGGCAAGAGCGTCGACGAGATCGGCGCCGCGGCCAGCGTCTGCGGCGAGATCACCGAGAAGGAGGCGACCGGCAGCGGCGAGCACGTCCCCGAGGGACAGCAGGTCGACTACACCGACGGCCCCGTCGCGTTCGGCGCGCACTGGAACGTCGCCGGCATCGCACCGGCCCCGATCGGCGACCGCTTCTACACCGAGGGCTCGCGCCCCGAGCTCGAGCAGCTGGTGCACAACCTCGAGCACGGCTACACGATCCTGTGGTACGACACCACGGTCGCCGACGACTCCGAGCAGGTCTCGGCCATGCGCGCCATCGCCAAGATCATGGACGCCAACGACACCAACCAGCGGCTGAAGTTCAAGGTCGCGCCGTGGACCAAGGCCGACGTCAAGGAGACCGGCAAGGCCTTCCCCAAGGGTCAGCCGATCGCCTTCACGCACTGGCGCGTCGACCGCGACACCGAGAAGCAGTACGGCGCCTGGCAGTACTGCTCCGAGGTCAGCGGCGCGGCACTCTCCTCCTTCATGGACAAGTACCCCTTCACCGACGCCCCGGAGCCCTACGCGTACTGAGTTGATGGCGCGAGCCCGTCGCTCGTTCCTCGCGCCGCGCTGCCGCGCGCGCAGTTGGCTTGGGTAGATGGTGACGTTCGCGTGGCGGCCACCCGCCGGCTCGCGGAAAGCTCGGCTCCTCCGCTCCGGTCGCTCCTTCGTCGCTCCCTGCGCTGCGTCGCCCTCGCTTCCCGCGACGACCGGGCCCCATGGCACGGGGGCGCGCGCGTCGAACGCCGCGAGGCTACGGCGCGAAACGCCGGCGAGGAGGCGTAGGGAGCGAGGGACGAGCGACCGGAGCCGACGAGACCGGCGCTTTCCGCCGTGCCGGAGGCTGGCCGCCAGGCGAAGGCCGGACCTACGCAGCCCGACCGCGTGCGCGGCAGCGCGGCGGAGCGAAGCGACGACGCGCTCGCGCCATCAAACGCACACGCTCGGCCCATCAGACAAGGTCGATGCGACCCTGGTCCTTGAGGGCGGCGACGACCTTCTTGACGTCCTGCGCCCGGGCGCGGGTGGTCACGAGGAGGGCATCGGGGGTGTCGACGACGACGACGTCGTCGAGTCCGATCACGGCGACCGTCCGGCCGGAGCCGGGGACGACGATGCCGCTGGCACCGATGAGCTGGGTCAGCTCGGCGTCGCCGAGGACACTGCAGGCGTCGTCGTCGCCGAGCAGCGTGGCGAGCGAGTCGAAGTCACCGATGTCGTCCCAGCCGAAGCCACCCGGGATCGTGACGACCCGGCCGGCCGCGGCGGCGGGCTCGGCGACCGCGTGGTCGATCGCGATCCGCGGCAGTCGCTCCCACAGCTCGGGGAGCCGGTCCGGCTCGGCGGCGATGGCGCGCAGCGTGGCGGCGAAGTCGGGGTCCTGCTCGGCGAGCAGGTCGAGCAGGACGGACGGTCGGACGACGAACATGCCGGCGTTCCAGCGGTACTGACCGGTGGCGAGGTACTCCTCGGCCACCGACACCGACGGCTTCTCCACGAACTCGGCGACCTTGCGCGCCGTGGGATGCCCGGGCAGCTGCTCGCCCTGCCGGATGTAGCCGAAGGCCGACGAGGCGAAGGTCGGCTCGATGCCGATGGTGACCAGCCAGCCGTCGCGTGCGGCGGCCACGGCGGCGGCGACGGCGGTCCCGAACCCGTCGGGGTCGGTGATGACGTGGTCGGCGGCGAAGGAGCCCATCACCTCGGCCCCGCGCCGCTCCAGCAGGGCCGCGGCGAGGCCGATCGCGGCCATCGAGTCGCGGGCCGAGGGCTCGGCCACGACGGCATCCTCGGGAAGCGTCGCCAGCTGGCCGCGGACCGCCGTACGGTGTGCCTCGCCGGTCACGACCAGCAGCCGGTCGCCCACCAACGGGGCGAGCCGGGTCCGCGTCTGCTCGAGCAGGGACTCGCCGGCGCCGGTGAGGTCGTGCAGGAACTTCGGCGAGCGGGAGCGGGACAGCGGCCACAGCCGGGTCCCGGCACCGCCGGCGGGGACCACGGCCCAGAAGCCGGGGATGTCGTCAACCATGCGCCGCACCCTACGGCCTCTCCCTCGCCGCCCCGGCCTAGGCTCGGGGCGTGACGACGCCGACGACCTTCCCCGCCGTCCTGGCGGCCCGCCTGCGCGCGGAGCCCGGCCAGCCGCTGGTGACCTTCTACGACGACGCGACCGGCGAGCGGGTCGAGCTCTCGGTGACGACGTGGGCCAACTGGGTGGCGAAGGCCAGCTCACTGCTGGTCGACGAGCTCGGCCTCGAGCGAGGCGACCGGATCTGTGTCGACCTGCCACCGCACTGGCTGGGCACGGTCTTCCTCGGTGCGGCGTGGAACTGCGGGCTCACGGTCGCGGAGCCGGGCGACCCCGACCTCGCGGCGGTCGTGTGCGGTCCCGAGACCCTGGTCGACTGGTCCGCGCGCGCCTCCGACCTCGCGGTGCTGGCGTCCGCCCTGCTGCCACTCGGGGTCCGCTTCGCCGAGCCGGTGCCGGCCGGCGTCACCGACGTCGGCGTCGACATCTGGTCCCAGCCGGACGCCTTCCAGGCCTGGGACCCGCCGCAGCCCGACGATCTCGCGATCGAGACGGCCGGCCGGTCCCTCACCCAGGCCCGGCTGTGGAGCGAGGCGGCCGCCGCCGGTCTGGTCGGCAGCGGCCGCCTGCTCGCGGTCGCCGACCCCGTCACGGAGCCGGCGATCCTCTGCGAGCCGCTCGTGTCGGGCGGCTCGCTCGTCCTGGTCGCCCGGGCCGAACCGCACCGGCTCGAGGCGACGTACGTCGCCGAGCACGCCACGGCCCGCTTCCCCGCCTGAGCGACCAGGACGGATCGGTGACGCGGGACTAGCCCGCGAGGTCGAACTTCTTCCGCTTCTTCAGCAGGATCGGCGTCCCGAGCTTCTTGGCCTTCGCCTTCGGCACGAGGTACATCGCCCGCGTCGCCTTGTTGCGCACCACCAGCACGTTCGTCCCGGTCGAGACCATGGGGCCCAGACCGATCACCCAGTCGTAGCCCGCGGTGCTGGACTTCATCGCCTTGCCCGGCGCCCAGGCCCCCGGGAGGATCCGGCTGTAGAGGGTCAGGGACGAGCCGCTGCGCACCAGGGCGTCGGGCGCGCCGTCCTTGTTCCACCGGCCGATCGGGACCAGCTTCTTGCCGGGCACCTGTCCGGCCGCCGGCACGCTGGCCTGGAAGCCGGTCATCTGCTGGCCCGGGTACACCCGCATCACGTCACCCTTGGGCTGGCCCACCAGGTCCGGGAGACCGTCTCCGGTCACGTCGCCGACCGCCGCCAGCATCTTCACGCCACGGAAGCTGCCGGGCAGCACCTGCGCGGGCTGGAAGCTGCCTCCGCCGAGCCCGCGGAAGAGCACCGGAGCCTTGTCGCTCTTGCGGATGGCCATGATGTCGTTGAGTCCGTCGCCGTCCCAGTCACCGACCCGGAGCAGCTGCTTGGCCCAGGGCGCCTCGATGTTCGTCTTGACCGTCGCCGCGATCCGCCAGGTGCCGTCGACCTTGTCGATGTCGTGCAGGACCAGCCGTCCGGACTTCTCGTTGCGTACGACGATGTCGGGGTTCGGCGAGCCGATGTAGCTGCCGTTCAGCTGGCCGAGGAGCGCGCCCTGCTGCGCCTGGCTGGCGATCGCCCGGATCGCCGGGATCTGCGCGTACAGGTACTTGCCCGGGCAGGCGGTCTTGCCGGCGTCCTTGTGGCCGTTGATCGCGGCGAAGTACTTGGACCCGACCTTCTGGCTCATCGACGCGGGGTCCACGCCGCTGAGCGACAGCTTCCAGGCGAAGAGGGCGCCGTAGGCGTTGATCAGCTCCGGCGTCGGCTGCGCGGTCTCGAAGTTGCCGATGGCCGACATCGCGAAGGAGTAGTCGTTGTAGCCGAGGGTGTGCGCACCGACGACCGGCCGGTCGACGCCACCGGCGCGGCCCTCCCAGATCCGGCCGAACCGGTCGACGAGGAAGTTGTAGCCGATGTCGCTCCAGCCACGGGTCTTCACGTGGTACTTCCAGATGCCGCGGAGGATCGCCGGCACGTCCTCCGGCCGGTAGTCGTTGGCGTTGACCGTGTGGTGGACGAAGCCGGCGCTGATCGTGCCGTACTTCGGCTTGTAGCTCGGGTCCTCCGGGGCGGCCCACTGGGCCCGGGAGTAGATCGGCGGCTGCGGCGGGCCGGTCGTGGCGGCGCGCATCGCGATCGCGCCGTCGGCTCCGGGCGCGCTCTCGCCGTCGGAGGACGTCCCTGCCGAGGAGCCCGACGGGGCCGCGGAGATCGCGGGGCCCTCGAGCGCGGTCGAGTCCGGCGTACCGGGGTCGATGACGGCGACCTTGAGGTCCTCCGGCGCGGCAGAGGTCGTCTCGACCTGGACCTGCACCTCGTCGACGTCGCCGACCAGGACGGCCTCCGTGCCGGGCCGCGAGCGCTGCGCCTCGTCGCTGGCCGGGTCCGGGCCGTGCTCGTCGTGGTACTCCGCCGCGGTCCACTCGCTCCACGTGTCGCCGGTGCGCGTGCGCACGTTGACGGTGATCGCGTCCTCGGCGAGCTCGGTGCCGTGCGCCCAGGTGACGCCGACGGTGCCGAAGCCCGCGACCGGCAGCGCATCGCTGACGACCTCGTCGCCTCCGTCGGCGAGCGGCTTCACGCTGCCGCGCAGGGCGACCCGGCCGCTGACGGCCTTCGGGGACGCGGTGAGCGGGTACTCCGTCACCGTGGGCTCGACGACATCGGTCGGCACCGTCACCGGCGTGGCCGCCGCCTGCAGGGCGACGGTGCCGGGGTCGGCGGCGCCCGGCTCGGCGGGCCGGACCTCCATCGTGACGGTGCGGGCCGCTGGGGTGAGGACGGCGACGACGACGGCCAGTGCCAGCGCCTGCTGGCACACCGTCACGAACCGGCTGCGGCGCGTGCGGTCAGGGATCTCCGTGGGGTACGGCGACATGGCTCTGCTCCAGACGTGTGTGCGGGGAAGGAATCACACGAGTAGCAACTTTCACACGCGTCACACGCGCCTGGGAAGGGATCGTGAGTAACTACAATCGTGTAATTTCCACTCGACACGCCGATGGTCTGCAAATTTGTCGATCGGCCCCGGAGCGCGATAGCCGACCCGTCGCGTTCAAACGCGACGGGTCGGTGAGATCTCGGCCTTCAACTGCGACCGGTCGGCGGGTTCAGAGCGTTCAGATGCGCCGGGTCAGGGTCAGGGGGTGGTGGGCGGCGGCGTCGGGGCCGGGAGCTCGAGCGTGACGCTCTGGGTCGCCGCCGCCACATTCACGTCCTGCTCGGTCACCGTGCGGCCGTCGCTGGTGGTGGCGGTGACGTGCCACTTCCCCGCGGGCAGGTCCAGGCCGACCGAGCCGGTCGTGGCCACGCCGGTGGCGTAGGCCGCCGGGACGGCCGCCGTCTGGCCCGTGCCGGGCGCCACCGTGACGGTGCCCGCGACGGCGGTGGTCGTGCCGACCAGCCGGGTGCGGACCGTCAGCCCTCCCGTGACCTCGGCCAGGGTCAGGGCGACCGACTTCGCGGCGTCGCCGGCGGCGACCGTGACGCTCTGCGTGACGGCCGGCCAGAACGCCGACGGCTGCGTGGAGGCGGTGACCGTGTGGGTGCCCGGGGGCAGATGGAGCACCAGTCCCCCACTGCTGCCGACCACGACCTCGTCGTCGGGCAGGGTCAGGCCGGAGACCGCGATGGTCGCCGAGCTCGGCACGGAGTGGCCGGCGATCGGCGTACCGGCCACGGTGATCGTCACCGGCGTCTCGACCACGGTGACCGAGGTGTCGACCTCGGCGCCGTTGGTGCGTACGACGACATGGCCCTGGCACTCGTTCGCCAGGGAGTCCTTGCTGGGCAGGTCCACCTGGCCGAAGTGGCCGCTCGGCAGGGTCAGCTCGATGTTCCAGCAGCCGTACGGCACCTGCGGGAAGGAGACGGAGGTCCCGCTGACCGTCTGGGGCCCCAGGGGCGCCACACCGGTGTCCGTCGACCGCAGCAGCACCGACGCTCCGGTGAGCGCCGTGCCCGCGGGCGACGTCACCAGGTCGACCCGGGCCGCCCGCAGGATCCGGGCCATCGTCACCTGGAGCGTCGGGAGCGCGCCCACGGTGTGGTCGAACGTGTAGGGACCACCGACCGAGTCCTCGTACTTCCGCTTCTGGAACCGCACCTGGAAGCTGCCGTTGGGCACGGTCCTCAGCAGGAAGGTCCCGTTGGCCGCGGTCGTCGTCTGCAGCGGCTGGCCGTCCGTGCCGCTCGCGACCCCGGACGCGCAGGTGCCGCCCGTGCAGGCGTGCAGGGTCACGGTGACGCCGGACAGGCCGCTCTGCGCGTCGACCGAGGTCACCGTGCCGCTCAGGCTGTTGGCGGCCCGGCTGACCGCCATCGAGAAGCTCTGGCCGGCCAGGCCGGTCCTGATCTCGACCTGGGCCGTCGACACGACGACGCCGCTGCCGGACACCTGGAGGGTGTAGTTGCCGGGGATCGCGTCGGCGAACAGGTAGCGGCCGGCGGTGCCGCCGACCGCATCCGCGGTCGCGACGGTGGTCGTCCCGCGCAGCAGCTGGACGGTGGCGCCGGTCAGCGGCGTCTGGTTCTGGTCCTTCACGTCGACGGTGAAGTCGACCGGGATGACGTGGAGCGGCACGGTCGCCGTCGCGTCGGTGCCGTCGGCGACCCGCACCACCGTGCCGGCCAGCGCCGTGGACGGGGCGCCACTCGGCTTGACGGTCCGCCAGCCGGCCTGTTGGGCGGTCAGCAGCCACACGCCGTCGGCGATGCCCTCGACCTGGTTGGTGCCCGACAGCGTGAACCGGCCGTCGGGGCCGGTCGTCGCCGGGAAGCGGACCGACCCGAGCGCGGTGCAGTAGTCCGCCTGCTCCGCCGGACCGGCCGGCAGCCACGCGGTGCACCGCGTCGCCGTCACCGCCGCCCCCGCGAGGTTGCGTACGCCGACGTCGGGATCGGTCACCGGCGCGGCCGCCAGGACGCCCTGCACGGTGCCGTCGATCCGCGCCATCCGGGTCAGGGTCGCGTCGCAGGCGGTCTGCGCCCCGGGCTCGATCGAGATCTGCGCGGAGGCGGGCTCCGCGCCGACCGTGCAGCTCAGGGTGCCGGAGCCGAAGGCGTAGCCCGCCGCCTGCACCCGCAGGGTGTAGTCGGCGGCGCCGGGCCGCAGCCCGGTGAAGGTCACCGTGTTGCCGTCGGTCGGCGAGGCCTGGGTGCTCACCGGCTGGGTTCCGCGCAGCAGGGTGACGATCACGTTGTCGACCGGGACCGGGTTCCCGGTGCCGTCGAGGCCGAGCGCCTCGACCCGCAGGCTGCCGAGCTGGCGCAGCACGGGACCGTCGGGGGCACACGGCGTCGCGACCTGGCAGGTGAAGGTGACCGGGTCGCTGACGTACTCCCCCTTGCTCGCCGTCAGGGTGTAGGTGCCGGGCCGGATGGAGCCGGCGGCGTACCGGGAGTCGTGCCACAGCAGGTCGCCGTCGGCGTCGGCGGTGACCGTCACCGTGCCGACCGGTGTCGTCGTCGAGGTGACCGCGAAGGTCACGTCCGGGTACGACGGCGCCGTGCCCTCGGTCGTGATGCGGGAGCTGAACGTGACCGGGGAGGGCGCGAGGTTCAGCGTCATCACCGACTGCATCTTCTTGTCGGTGAGGACCAGCTCGTCGTAGCCGGGCTTGGTGACCCGGATCCGCTGGGCGTAGTCCGAGGCGAAGTCGACGACGGTCTGCGCGGACGCGCCGTAGGTCGCGTCGCAGGCGCCCTGCGCGACGATCGGGCTGGCGGCGTCGCGGAAGGCGACGCAGCCGTCGGCGGTGTCACTGGTCGCGGTGGCGGTGATCTGCTCGGGGGTGCTGCCGTCGTAGCTGCCGGGCGCGGTCACCTCGACGAGGGCGCCGCCGACCTGCTGGTTGCCGTCCGAGACGACCTGCGCGGTGAACAGCCCGGGACTGCGTCCCAGGGTCAGGTAGACGACCGCGACCTGGTTGTCGAGGACGTAGACGTCGCCGGTGTCGCTCCGCCGTCCCGCGGCGGACGCGGTGAGCCGGTAGCCGCCGGGCGACAGCGCGGTGAAGTGGACCCGGCCGTCGGCGCCGTACGTGCCGCTGGTGGCGGGGCCGGTGCCGCCGCCGGTCAGGATCGGCGCGATGGTGACGTCGGCGCCGGCGAAGGGCTGGATCGCACCGGTGCCGTCGAGCGCCTGCGGGATCACCTGGATCTCGGCGAGGCGGATGAACTCCAGGTTCTGGATGGTCGTCGAGCCGGGCGCGAGGTTCACGCGTACGCCGGTCAGCGGGGCGTAGGTCCCGTCGGTCATCCGCGCGGTCATCACCCACGGACCGGCACGGGGCACCTCGAGCTCGTAGGGGTCGAGGTCCTCGACCCACTCGCAGACCGTCGTGGCCTCGTCGAGGATGCCGCGCGGCTCGCCGGGCGCGAGACAGGTGCCGTCGGCGATCGCGGCCGCGCAGCTCGCGGTCGGCTGGGGGTCGCCGTCCGGGCTCGCCCAGATGCAGGTGCGGTTGTCGGTCGCGGGCACGCCGCTGGCCACGCGCAGGGTTCCCGAGATGACGGGGAGCTTGGTCAGCTCGGCCGTCGGGGCGATCGCGGTGCTGCCGAGGGGCAGCTGGACCCGGACGATCGCGCTCTCGTACCCGGGCGCGGAGACGAGCACCGAGTAGAGACCGGGCTCGAGGCCAGGTCGGCCCGGCTCGGGGAGGATGTACTCCTCGTCGCCCGCGAACGGCACCGTGATCTCGTCGCCGTTCTGGTCGGTGGTGGTGGCGTGGCACGGGTCCGCTGCCGTGCAGTCGATCGCGTCGCCGCTGTAGAGGTCGACGGCGGAGCCGCGGATCGTCGACGTCGCCGGCAGGACACCGCCCCCGAGCCGCTCGATCTCGGGGTTGACCGTCACCGCCTGGCCGGCGCCCACCTGCACCGTGAGGATGGCGGTCTCGAACTCGAAGTACTCCGTGGTGAGCTGGTAGGTGCCGGGCTCGACGCCGTTGAAGCGGAAGGCGCCGGCCTGCTGCCCGGGCGCCGCGTTGTCGGCCGTGGTGGTGGTCTTGTAGGTGTTGTCGCTGTTGCTCAGCGTCATGCCGGCGCCCACCACGCGGTCGCCGCCGGGGACCTCGCTGACGACACCGGCGACGACGCCGCTGCTCGCGACGAGCTCGGCGTCGAGCTTGGCCCGGGACTGGCCGCGCTTGAGCACGACCCGGCTGGTCTGGTCCTGGTAGCCGTCCGCGGAGAAGGTGACGACGTAGGAGCCCGGCGCGGGCAGGTCGGGGAGCTGGTAGCGACCGGCCAGCTCCTTGGTGGTCACCGTCGTGGCGACGCGCTGCTCGCCCTTGTCGTCGGTCGCGGTCACCGTCACGCCGCCGATCCCGCCGAAGTCGCCGCCGGGCTCGAGACCCTCGACCGTGCCCGTCAGCGCGGCGACCCCGGGGACCAGGCGGACGTCGGCCGTGGCGTTGCCGCCCGCGTCCAGCGTCACCAGGCGCGACT
Organism: Nocardioides segetis; assembly: GCF_051390595.1. NCBI lineage: Bacteria > Bacillati > Actinomycetota > Actinomycetes > Propionibacteriales > Nocardioidaceae > Nocardioides > Nocardioides segetis. Next base: position 313,426 of record NZ_JBNINR010000004.1, read on the forward strand.
CGGTGCCCAGCCCGAAGCTGGTGACCTGGACCAGATAGCTGCCCGGGGTGTGCAGCCCGGAGACCGACCAGCCGCCGACCTTCTTGCGGGACGCGCTGCTGGTGGTCAGGGTGCTCGTGCCGTCGCTGATGGTCACCGTCGCCGCGCCGACCGGCCCGTCCGGGCCGCGGACCGTGCCGGACAGGCTGCCGTCGCCGGGCTCGAGCTCGACCTCCATCGGCTTGGTCGGGTCGGCGGTGGCCGCGTCCACGACGAAGCTCTGGGGGTCGTAACCCGGCTTGGTGAAGGTCACGAGGTAGTAGCCGGGTGCGGTGACGTCCGGGAAGGACCAGGTCCCGTCCGCGGTGGTCGTGGCGGTCCGGGTCCGAGGCAGCTCGCCCGGCACCCGCACCAGCACGGCGGACCGGGGCGTCTTCCCGTACGCGACCGGGCGGACGGCTGCCGAGGAGGCACCCGTGGCCCCCTCGTCGACGAGCGACGTCGGGGCGAGGGTGACCGTCACTCCCGACGGGTCCTCGGCGCTGACCGTGCCGTTGAGCTGCAGGCCCTTCGGTGTCGCGGGCGACTCCGCCCGGACCACCGTGACCCGCCCCTTCCCGTCCGCTCCCGAGCCGCCGGCGCCGCTGCCCTCCGCGGAGGCACCGCCCTGCTCGTCGTCGCCCGCGGGACCGGCGACCACCGCGTCCTCGGGCTCGGCGCCGAACCGGTCGGCGAGCGGCGGGATGAAGACCACCGCCGCGGTGATCCAGATGCCGACGACCGCCAGCAGGGCTCCAACACGCAACCAGCCGCTGCCGAGGACCGCGCGCTGCCGGGCGATCCCCCGGGCACGGCGGACCACCTCCGCCGTGGTCGCGGTGACCGTCCACGAGTGCTGGCTGGTGCTGCCGAAGGGTCGCGGCCGGGTCACCACCAGCCGAGCCGGGACCTGGACCTCCTCCCCGGCGGCGAGCGTCACGGTGCGCCGCTTGAGGCGGACCTCCAGGCCGGGGGTCGCGCTGCCCTGCAGCTCGGTGGTGGTGTCGGTCGCCCCGCCGTTGCGGAGTACGACGCTCAGCCGGCGCCGGCGGACCAGGGTCGACCGCTCGGGGGTGACCTCGAGCTGGAACTGGGCGCGGGGGTTGACCACCAGGGTCGCCTCGCCGATCGCGGCCGGCTCCGGGGCGGGACGACTCGTCCCCGGCACCAGTGCCTGGACCGTGACGGCGACCGGGTAGCGGGCCGGCAGCGTCCCGGCGGTGGGGGTGAGCCGGATCTCGAGGGTCTCCGACGCCCCCGGCGCCACGACGCCGCTGCGGATCGGACCGGGCAGCCAGGCGGGATCGACGCCCACCGTGAGCAGCGTGTAGCTGCGCGGCTCGGCGGAGGTGTTCGTGACGACCGCGGTGAGCGCGACCGCCGCGCCGGCGGCGGTCCGGACCAGCTCGGGGACCTCGATCCGCGGCGGCGGGGCAGGCTCGATCGGCGGCATGCTCATGGCGTCACACTCACGTTCCTGGTGGCCTGCTGGCTGGCTGCGACGGTCGCGTTGCCCGAGCCGATCGGAGCGGCGCCCTGGGTCCGACGCACCTGGACGACGTACACCTCCGGGGCGTCGACGTCGGCGAACTGGTAGTTGCCCGCCGCGTCGGTGCGGGTCGTGCGGTAGACCGAGCCGGGATAGCTCGCGGCGCGGTACAGCTCGACGAGGTAGCCCCCGCCGACGGGCGCACCGGAGTCGGCGACGGTGACCGTCCCGCTCAACGACGCGGCCTTCGCGAGCTCGGGGCTGTAGTCGCGGGTGTCGCCGGCCGCGAGCTGGAGGATCGTCGAGGTCGGGCGGACCCCGGCACGGCTCACGCTGACGGTGTAGGTGCCCGGCGGCAGGCCCTCGACGCGGTAGCGACCGCGCTGGTCGGAGGGCACCGACGCGGTGGTGACCCGATAGGTCGAGGATCCCGAGCTGAGCTCGACCGTCACCTCGCCGACCGGCCGGACCACGTTGTCGATGGCCGGCTGGGTGACCCGTCCCTCCAAGACGGTCGTCGACGACTTCATCACCGTCTCGATGCCGTGGGAGGTGACCGTGGCGCCGATCGAGGACGGCGTGATGGTGCCGACCTGGTCCAGGGTGACCGACACGGTCTGCGCGGCCAGGTCGGAGCGCGAGAAGGTGACGGTGTAGGTGCCGGGCAGGTCGAGTCCGGAGACCTTCCAGTTGCCCACCTTCCCCGAGCTCTGGGTCGCGGTCTCCACGCTGCGCACGCCGTCGGTGACGGTGACCGTGACGCCCGCGGCGGGACCGCCGCCGCTGAGCAGGGCACGGCCGCTCAGGCTTCCGGACGAGGCGCCGAGGCTGAGCGCCACCCCCGTCAGCTCCTGGCCGTCGGCGAGGGTGAGGCTCAGGGTCTGCGAGGCGTAGCCCTCCTTGCTGGCGACAACCGTGTAGACCCCGGGTGTCGGGAGTCGGCGCAGCGTGAAGCTGCCGACGTCGCCGCTGCTCAGGGAGACCGTGGAGGAGGACGACTCCCCCGAGGTGGCGGTGATCGTCACTCCGTCGATCCGCTTGCCGTTCGAGGTCACGCTGCCGCTGATGATCCCGTTGCCGCGGACCAGGTTGATCTCGACGCCCTGCCGCTCCTCGCCGGCCGCGACGTCGACGCGCTGGGTCGAGGTCGCATAGCCCTTCTTCGTCACCACCAGGTCGTAGACGCTCGGCGACGGCACGTTCGCGAACGAGAAGGTGCCGTCCGCCGCGACCGGTGCTGTGTCGACGGTCGCACCGCCCGTGCCGGTCACCGTCCCCGTCGCGACGGGCGCACCCGGGGCCGCGACCGGCGCCGTTTCCGGCGTGCGCAGCGAGACGGTGGCGTCCGCGATGTCCTCGCCGAGCACCGTGCCGCTGATCGTGGCCGGCGCGCCCCCGAGCGCCACGTCGAGGCCCGCGACCCGGTGGTCGGCCTCGACCGTGATCGTCTCGGCGTTCTCGACGCCCAGGGACCGCGGGTACCACAGCGGCTCGAACCCGGCGCCCCGGAAGACGAGCTTGTAGTCGCCGGCGGCCAGGCCGTCGATCCGGTAGCCGCCCTCCGCGTCGGTGGCGTCGGACGCCAGCGGCGTCACCAGGTCCTCGGCGCTGTAGACGTTGACGGCGACGCCGGACACGGGGAGCCCGGTCGTCAGCAGCCGGACCGTGCCGGCCACGCCGGAGTTGCCGCTCGTCGTACCCGATCCGTCGGCGGCGGCGATCTCGAGGGCGAGGTTGCGGTCGGCCGCCGACTGGCCGACCAGCCGGGAGAGGGCGATCGTCAGCACCAGGGCGAACACGGTCAGCGCGGCGAGCAGTCCGAACAGGCCGATCGGGCCCCGGGAGAGCACGGCGGTCTGCACGAGCGACGCCGTCGTCGCGGGCCGCTGCTCGGGATCCGGCGGGCGGGGCGCGTCCTGGTGGCGGTCGGGGCTCGGCGGCGGACCGCCCTCGACCAGGTGGATGTCGAGGACCCGCACCACCGGCTGGCCGATCAGCGGGCGGCGCCCGCGCGCGCGGAGGTCGACGACCGCATGCTCGCCGGGCGCGAGGTCGATCGTCGGCGGGTCGAACCGGTAGCGCATGGCGCTCTCGGCGTCGAGCCCGGCCAGCCAGCCCCGCGCCGGGGTGTTGCCGTTGTTGTCGATCAGGAGGCTGAAGCGGCCGGTACGCCCGGCGGTGAGGGTGACCGGGTCGATGCGCACCTGCGTGCTCGGCGCCTCCGGCACGACCAGCACGAACTCCTCGACGGCGCTGCGCTCGGGCGGCGTCAGCTCCCGCACCTGGACCGCCATCCGGCGCTCCCCCGCGGCCAGGCCGGCCGGCACGTTCACCGTCGCGACCAGGGTCCGCGACTCGTCGGGGAAGAGCGAGATCCGCTCCTCCTCGAGCTCGACCCACGACGGGTCGGCCCCGAGCAGCCGGAGGGCGTAGCCGCCGATCACGGTGCCCGGGTTGGTGATCGTGATCGCGATCGTCTGGGGGATGCCGGCGGTGACCTCGACCCGGGCCGGGCTGACGGAGACCCGCATGTCAGCCCGTCTCCTCGAGCGCGAGGCTCAGGTCCGCGTCCTGGCCGGCCCGGATCCGGACCAGGCCGGTCTGCTGGGTCCAGCCCGGCATCGTCGCGGTGACGCTGTACCAGCCGGGCTTCAGGCCGGCGAACAGGAAGCCGCCGTTCGGCAGCGCGCCACCGCGGCCGCTGGACGTGGTCCGGAAGGTCTCGGTGCCGCTGGTCACGGTGACCATGACGCCGTCGAGGAGGCCGCCGCCCGCCCGGGTGACCTTGCCCCGGAGGTTGCCCAGCTGCGTGGTCAGCTGCAGATCGACGGTGGCCGCCGGTCCGTCCGCGGCGAGGCTGAACGGCCGGGTCTCCGGCGCGTAGCCCGGCGCCGTGACGGTCAGCGTGTAGTCGCCGGGGGCGGGCAGGTCGCTGAACGCGAAGCTGCCGACCTTGCCCGTGGTCAGGGTGGTCGTGGACGGGGACTTCCCGTCGGCACTCACCGCTCCGCCGACCACCACCGTGACACCGCCGATCCCGCCGTCGCTGCCGCGCACGACACCGCTGACGCTGCCGGTCCCGGCGGTCAGCTTCTGGTCGAACCCGGCCCGGCTCTCCCCCGGATCGAGCGCGACCGTCTCCGTGCGGCTGCCGTGCCCGGCGGCGGTGAAGGTGAGGACGTAGGTGCCCGGGGTCGGCAGGTTCTGCAGCGCGTAGCTGCCGACGCTGCCGACGGTCGGGGTGATCACCGACACCGCCTCTCCGTCGACCGTGGTGGTCACCGTGACCCCGCCGAGCGGGCCGGCACCGCCGCGGACCACGCCGGAGATCTGGCCGCCCCCGGCACTCAGCAGCACGGTCGGCTGGATCCGGTTCTCGCCGCCGGCGAGCTTCTGCGTCACCGTCGTCGGCCGGTAGCCCTCCGCCACGAAGCTCAGCTCGTAGGCGCCCGGTGCCTGCAGTCCGGTCAGCACGTAGCCGCCCGCGGGGTCCGTGGTCGTGGTCGCGGCCGGCGGGGCGTCCGCGGCGCTGCTGAGCAGCCGCGCCGACACGGTGGTGGCGACCGGCACGAGCGAGTCGCCCGGGTCGACCTTCCCCGAGATCGAGCCCTCCTGGCCGCCGATGACCACGTCGATGCCGTCGACGGTGCCCTGCGCCTCGGCGAGGATCTCCTGCGCCTCGGCGCGCCCGGACCCACCGCCCGGCGCGGACTGCCCGGCACCGCCGACGTCGCCGCCTCCCGGACTGCCGTACCAGACCGTGTCGTAACCCTTGGCGGAGAACTTGAGTCGGTACGACGTCGGGAACAGTCCGGCCAGCGTGTAGCTGCCGTCGCTCTGCGTGGCGCCCGAGCTCACCTTCACCATCCGGCCGTCCCGCCCGGCGCGGTAGGCCTCCACCAGGATCCGGCCGACCGGGCTGCCGTCGCTGCGGGCGGTGACGGTGCCGCCGATCTGCCCGCCCACCCCCGGCGGCAGCAGACCGCTCTTCGGCAGCGCGTCCGCGGGACCGCCCGCGCCGCCCGCGTCCTGGTCACCGCCGCCTCCGGCCGCCGCGGCGAAGAAGGAGGCCGGCGCGGTCTTGGTCAGGGGGTCGCCGGCGAAGACGTTGATCAGGCCGAAGAGGAAGATGGCCGCCCACAGGGCGACCACCGACGCCAGGATCAAGAAGGTGAGCAGGCCGCGACTGATCAGCGGACGCTGGCGCAGCTGCACGGTGGTGCTGTGGGTGAGGGCCGGGTCCCCCTCGACCGCGGGATCGACGGTCGGCGAGGGAGTCCGCGGCGCCGTACCGGTCTCCGGGTCGGCAGTGGCCGGGCCCGTCGTCGGCGCGGGACCGGCCGGGGTGCCGACGATCTCGATGCCGGCCGTGCGGTCGACCTCGGCGCCGGTGATCATCCGGGGGCCGCGGACCACGGCCATCACCGACGTCGTGGTGCCGGCGTCCAGCCGCAGCGAGCCCGGCGTCAGCCGCACGGTCGTCCCGGCGTCGCCCGGCGTGCTGGCGAGCGCGACGTCCAGCGGCACGTTGCCGTGGTTGGTCAGCGCGAGCACGAACCGCCCGGAGCGCCGGGCGCGGACCATCCGCGGCTCGCGGACCACGCCGAGCATCGGCCGCGCGGCCACGTCCAGGTCGACGTCGGCGTGCTGCACGGCACCGGTGGTGTGGGAGACCACCTCGACCGTCAGCGGGTGCCGGCCCGCCGGCTGGGCCTCGGGCAGATGGACGGTCAGCTCGAACTCGCCCTCCGCCTCCGGGAAGAGCGGCAGCATGGCCGGCTCGGCCCCGACCTGCGCGCCGCCCGCGCCGATCAGCCGGGCCGACAGTCCGTCGATGATCGTGCCGGTGTTGACGACCTTGACCAGGATCCGGGAGACGGATCCTGGGTCCGCGGCGATCTCTCGCTGCGGGGTCGACAGCTGCATCGGCTTTCACCTGATTTCAGGCACGCCGGACTTCCGGCAGCAGATTCCGGCCGGTGAGCGTGCGTTGGGGGCGCCTCGCATCCTAAGAACGGCCGCGCCATCGTGCAGGAGAATCGGCAAATGCGCCCGGATCTGCCCGACCGCCTGCGGACATCCGTGGCCCGGCACTAGATTGGCCGTCCATGCCGGCCGCGGCCGGCCCGAGGTCGGACGACCTCGCCACCGGTCGAAGCAGAGGCCTCCCCCCATCGTGTTCATCAGCAACGTCGACGCCGCGCTCGAGCAGCTCGTGCGCGACCGGCTCTCCCTCACCGAGGACGTCGGCGAGGTCTCCTTCGCCACCCCCGACAAGGAGTGGGCGGCCAAGCAGACCCGGATCACCGTCAACCTGTTCCTCTACGACGTGCAGCGCAGCGCCGACCCGTCGCGGTCGGTCACCCGGCCCGACGACGCCGAGAGCCGGCGCTTCCGCCGGCCCCAGCCGATGATCCAGCTCAGCTACCTGATCAGCACCTGGGCCGGCGGTCCCCGCGACGAGCACCAGCTGCTGAGCGACCTCGTCAGTCTCCTCGCCGGCACCGAGATCGTGCCGTCGGCCGTCACGCCGTCCGGCCTCTCCTCGACGATCCGGCTCTCGCTCGGGGACGACCGCCACGCGGCACGCGAGATCTGGCAGGCGCTCGGTGGCACCCTGCGACCCGCCGTCCAGGTGCGGGCCACCGTCGCGGCCGACACGTTCGCGTGGGAGGACCAGGCGCCCGCCGTCGAGCGGATCGCGGCCATGGCCGATCGGATCCGACGATGAGACCGCACCCCCGGGCCGCCGTACCCGCGCTGCTCGCGGCGACCACCCTCCTGCTGGCGGGCTGCGGGTGGTTCGGCGACGACGACGCCGACGGCACCTCCGTCTTCGAGGTGAAGCCGGGGATGTGCTTCCGCGCGCTGGAGCAGGTCGAGGCCCAGGTCGACGACCTCGACCAGGTGCCGTGCGGCGATGCCCACGCGCTCGAGGCCTACGCCGTCGTCCCCTACGACAAGGAGGGCAGCACCTTCCCCGGCGAGGACGAGCTCACGGCGTTCGCGGACGGGCACTGTGCGCAGGAGTTCCGCGACTACGTCGGCGTGGACTATCTCGACTCCGACCTGTTCTTCACCTACCTGCTCCCCTCTCCGCGCAGCTGGGAGGACGACGACCGCGACGTGCTCTGCGTGATCACGACCGCGGGCGAGCCGCTCACCGCCTCCGTCGAGGGCAGCGAGCGCTGAGCGCCGAAGACCACCCGAACCCAGCCGATCGGAGCCGCCATGCCCCTCCCCGTCGTGAACGGCGCGCAGCTGATGTGCAGCTTCGGGATCTCGCCGGCCCCCTTCACCGTGCTGCCGGCGCGGCGGGCGATGATCGGCAAGCAGCCGGTGGCCGTCATCACCGACATGATCCCGCTCGCCAACATCGGCTCCTTCGGGATGTGCAACTCGCTGGCCAACCCCCAGGTGGCCGCGGCCACCTCGGCGGCTCTGGGCGTCCTCACGCCGATGCCGTGCGTGCCCGCACCGGCCGGGCCGTGGGGCGGTGCGGCGCCGTCGCCCCTGGTGGGGTCGCTGCCGGTCGTGCAGAACAACTGCTCCCTGAACTGCGCGTGGGGCGGCGTCATCCAGGTGATCGCCCCCGGACAGTTCACGACGCAGACCGGATGAGCCGGACGCTCGACCGCGCGTAACACAGCTCACCCGGGCCCGGGCGTATCTCCGGAGCAGTTTCGTCGTTTTGCACTTTTCGCGCCTCGTGATGGAGCACGATTGCTCCGGTCGGCTCTTTCGGCCCCCCAGCACCCGAGCACCCCCTCCCGAGAGCGAGTCCGTTGCCATGCCCACCTACACCGCCCCCGGCGTGTACGTCGAAGAAGTCGTCTCGTCACAGAAGGTGCTCTCGGCGGCACCGACTGCCGTCGCCGCGTTCGTCGGTTTCACCGAGCGGGCACCGCTCGACGACCCGAACGACCCCCAGGGCCTGGCCCCGCGCCTGGTCACCAGCTGGAACCAGTTCGAGGCGCTGTACGGCGGGTTCGCGCCGGGCTGCATGCTGCCCCTGTCGGTGTACGGCTACTTCGCCAACGGCGGCAGCATCGCCTACATCTGCCGGGTGCCGAACGTCGAGCCGGCCGGTGAGCCGTCCCGCATCGAGCTGCCCGCCAGTGACCGGGCCCTCGGCCTGCCCGTCGCCGTCGAGAGCCTCGAGCCCGACGCCGACATCACGGTGCAGATCAGCTCCGACGACGCGGGGGCCGACGACGACGCGGCCGCGACGTTCACGATGACGATCCTCGAGGGCGGGGAGCCGGTCGAGTCGTTCCCCGGCCTCGACCTCTCCGGCGGCGCGACCGGCGTCGCGACCGCGGTCAACGGCACCTCGACCAAGGTCAAGGTCGACCTGCTGGTGGAGAAGGACGTCGACCTGTCCGGTCAGCTCGAGCTGATCCGCCCCGGCGTCTACGACCTGGTGAAGGCCGCACCGGTGCCGGTGCCCGTCACCGGTCGCAAGTTCGCCGGCTCGGAGTCGGCTCGCGCCGGGATCAACGGCCTGGCCGTCGCCGAGGACGTCACCATGGTGCTGGTTCCCGACCTCGTCACCGCCGCCACGCAGGAGGACGGCACCATCGACCTCTCGCTGTGGAAGTCCGTGCAGACCGCGCTGATCTCCCACTGCGAGCAGCACGGCAACCGGATGGCCGTGCTGGACGCGCCTCCGGGCATGAGCCCCCAGCAGATCAAGGACTGGCGCAGCGACGTCGCCATGTACGACTCGGCGTACGCCGCGCTGTACTACCCCTGGATCAAGGTCGACAACCCGATCGGCGTCAACGGCGACCGCGAGATGCTGATCCCGCCGTCGGGCCACATCGCCGGCGTGTGGGCCCGCACCGACGAGACCCGCGGCGTGTGGAAGGCCCCCGCCAACGACACGATGCGCGGCGTCCTCGACATCGAGCGCAACGTCACCCAGAACGAGCAGTCGCTGCTCAACCCGATCGGCATCAACTGCATCCGCCCGTTCGGCACCCGCGGCATCCGAATCTGGGGCGCTCGCACCCTGGCCTCCGACACCGACTGGCAGTACATCAACGTCCGCCGGCTCTTCAACATGGTCGAGGCCTCGATCCTGACCGGCACCCAGTGGGCGGTGTTCGAGCCCAACGACATCACCCTGTGGGAGGGCGTGAAGCGCACCCTCGACGCCTTCCTGCGCGGCCTGTGGTCGGCGGGCGCGCTCTTCGGCGCCAACGCCGACGAGGCGTTCTACGTCAAGTGCGACGCCGAGACGAACCCGCCCGAGTCGATCGACGCCGGCCTGCTGGTCGTCGAGGTCGGCATCGCTCCGGTCAAGCCCGCGGAGTTCGTGGTGTTCCGGATCAGCCAGAAGAAGCAGTCGGCGTCCTGAGCGGCCGCTCCTGCTAACCCCATCGCGCAGACGAGAACCAAGGATCTGACATGCCCAACGACGCACTCATCAACAACGACCCCATCGTCTCCAGCAACTTCTTCCTGGAGATCGACGGCTCGATCGTCTCCATCCTCAGCAGCGTCTCCGGTCTCGACATCGAGGTCGACGTCGTGACCATGGAGCAGGCCGGCGCGAACGGGAAGGTGCAGGTCGTCAAGACGCTCGGCAAGACCACCAAGGCGCCCGACATCAGCCTGGTGCGGATGGCGCCGCCGGACTCCAAGCAGGACAAGCTCTGGGGCTGGTTCAACGACATCCGGGAGAAGGGCATCGCGCTCGGCGACCGGAGCAGCAACCGCAAGAACGGCTCGATCGTCATGTACGACTCGACCAATGCGGAGATTGCCCGGTTCAACTTCACGAACGGGTGGCCGAGCAAGATCTCGACCGACCAGCTCAGCATCGACTCCAACGACCCCGTCAAGGAGACCATCACGCTGACCGTCGAGAGCCTGTCGCGCGTCAAGTGAGCGCTCTGCGGACGACCTACGAGTTCACGCTCCCGCGGGGGTACGTGGACGACGACGGCCAGGTGCACCGGACCGGGACCATGCGGCTGGCGACGGCCCGTGACGAGCTGGAGCCCCTGCGGGACCCGCGCGTCACGGGCCCGGACGACCCTCGGCTGACGGTCCTGGTGCTCGCGCGGGTGATCAGCACGCTCGGCAGCCTGCCGCAGGTGACGATGCACGAGATCGAGGGCCTGTTCGCGGTCGACCTGGCCTACCTCCAGGACTTCTACGGCGTCATCAACTTCGGCAACCAGGCCGAGTTCGACGCCCTCGTGCAGGCACAGCAGGGCACGCAGCTGGTGGTCGACCAGCCGCCCGCGCCGCCGTCGCAGCCGCCGGCTGCGGAGCCCGTGTCTGCCGCGTCGACCGAGCAGGCCTCGGCCGGCGAGGTCGCCGTCGAGCCCCGTCCCACGTTGCGGCATGCCGTCGAGGAGCTTCCGCGGAAGAACGGGTGAGGTCTCGGCATGTTGCGCTACCCCACCGACGCCCTGTGGCAGGAGATCGCCTACCTGGCGTACCACCTGCACTGGTCGATGGGTGACCTGCTCGACCTCGAGCACATGGACCGGGTCCGGATGGTGCGCGCGGTCGTGGCCCTGAACGAACGAGCGTGGGAGGCGGTGCGCGAGCATGTCCAGTAGCAGTGTCACGCCCCTCGGGGGCGATCTGCCCGCCGCGAACCGGTTCGTCTTCGAGCTCGACGGCACCGAGATCGGCGTCTTCCGCGAGGTGCACGGCCTCCAGGTCACGGTCGCCGTGCACGAGTTCGCCGAGGGAGGGCAGAACGGGTACGCGCACCGGGTGCCGGGGCGCATGTCGTGGCCGCACCTGCTCTTCAAGCGCGGACTGACCGACAGCAACGCCCTGTTCGAGTGGCTGGAGCGCAGCTCGGGCGAGGGGTTCGCCGCGGCGGGGAACAAGCTGACCCGGTCGACCGGCGCCGTCACGGCGATCGACACCACCGGGACCCGGCTGCGCACCTGGGAGTTCCTCGACGTCTTCCCCGTCCGGTGGCGCGGACCCGACTTCTCGATCGGCAGTCCGACGCCGCTGGAGGAGGAGCTCGAGGTCGCGCACCACGGCTTCCGGGCCAGGACCGTCACGTGAGCCAGGACGCCGTGGCGGCCACCGACGCGACCCGGCTCGGCCGGGCCGCGGCCGGGCGGCTGCGCCTGCCGGCGGCCACCGGCGCGCGGCAGAGCCAACGCCAGATCGGCGTCCTGGCCCGCTCCGTCGGCCGCTTCGCCAGTGGCGTGTCCCGACCGGCCGACGTCCGGGTCGCTCTGCGCGGCCCCGGCCTCTCCCCGAGCGAGATGCGTCCGCCCCGCTGGTGGACACCGATCGCGCCGCACCCCAGGGATCCGGTCGCGGATCCGGTCACGGACGGCGGCAGCACTCCCGCCAGTACTCCCGACGACGCGTCGCGCGACGCGGCCGGCGGCGGCACGGCCGACACGCCCGCCCCGTGGCTGCGGGGCACGCGGCCGGTCGGCGCCGGCCCGCTCCCGGCTCGCGGCCTGCCCCGTGCGGCTCGGGCCGTCGAGGACGAGCAGACCTACACGCCGGGCGGGATGCTGTCGAACCTGACCTCGGTCGAGGCCCGGGTACGCCGCCATGCCGAGGTGACCGCGTCGGGTCCGATGCTCACCCAGGCCGATCGCCAGCGGCTGACCGCCGTACGGCGCCCTCCGGTCGAGGAGCCCGCGGCCCCCAGTCCAGCGACCGGGCCCCCGACGGCCGCCGCACCGGTGATCCGCCGCTCCCCCCATCGCTCGATGGCCGGCCCGTCCCCCGCCGCCCCCGCCGGGACACCCGCCACCGGGACACCCGCCTCCGGGACGCCCGCGGCGCCGCCTCCGGGCATCTCCCCCACCCTCACGCCGTCCGCCTCGGCGGGTGACACGCCGACCGGCTCCCGGCCGTCCGTCGCCGGGGCCGCGGGACCGCGGGCACCCTGGAGCCTCCCGGCCGGACCGACCCGCTTCACCCGCAGCCTGCGGACCGCGACCACGCCGGGGGCCCGGCTCGGCCCGGCCGGCGGGCCGACAGCCACGGCCCTCACCCCGGCGACCCCGGTCCGCGCCGCCGCCGTCGGCCTGCTCGACCGCGCCCCCGCGCTGCCCGGGCACCCGCTGCCGATCGCCGCACGGACAGCGGGCGCCGCGCCGCACCGGGCCGGGACGGTGGTCGCGCCGCGCCCCGCGGCCGTCGCTCCGCCCGCTGGGGCAGCCCCGGCAGCACCGCCGGCACGCTCGGCGTCGTCGGCGTCGCCGACCTCGACGGTGCCCGCGACACCGACCGCGCAGCCGCCGAGCTCGCCGCCGCCGACACCAGGGACAGCCGTCACTCCCCCGTCTGCCACTCCCACGCCCACCACCCCGACTTCCACCACCCCGACTTCCACCACCCCGACTTCCACCACCCCGACTTCCACCGCCCCGACTTCCACCGCCCCGACTTCCACCGCGCCCGCCTCGGCCGCGTCGGCACCGGCCGCGTCGGCACCGGCCGCGTCGGCACCGGCCGCGTCGGCACCGGTCGGCTCCGCCGTGTCCGTCTCGTCGACGACTCCGGCCGCCCGCCGGCATGCCCGCCGCCGGCCGCCGGCCACGCCGACCGCGTCCCGGCCGGCGATCGCGATGCCGGACCAGCTCGTGGTGCGGCGCTGGACCCGGCACGGCCGGCGGAACACCGCCCTGGCGACCGGCTTCGGCGTCGACACCCCGATCCGTCCGGCGACGGCCGGCGCCCTTCGCTCGCCGGCACCGCCGACGGGGAGCGCGCCCGCCTCGATCGTGCCGACGACCGCGAACGGCACGGCGAGTCCATCCACCGCTCCCGCCGGCTTCGCGACGGCCCCGTGGGTGGCCGCGACCACCGGCGGCGACGTCCCGGCCCGGCCCGGCCCCCGCATCGGGCGCCGCGGCCCGGCCGGCCCACCGGCGCACCCACCGATCGTCGGGGGAGCATGGGCCGCCGCGCCCGGCGACCGAACGGGCGCCGCCGCCCTCGGCCTCCCGACCGCGCCACCGGGCGTCATCGCTCCCCGATCGGTGCCCCCCGGCCCGGCAGTCCCGGCATCGGCGGGCGGGCCCGCGTCCACCGAGCTCCTGAGCGCGCTGCCGGTCGCGCCGCCGCGCACCGGCCCCGTCGCGCGGGAGATGCCCGCGCTGCCGGCACCACCTCCGTCGGCACCACCTCCGTCGGCGACGCCGCCGGGCGTCCCCGCGACGTTCACCGCGGCCGAGATCGAGCGGATCCGCGGCGGCACCGGCTCCTTGCTCGAGCGCACCGCCGACCTCTTCACCGCGGCGCCGGTGCCCGGCGCCGCCCTCAGCCCGTCCCTCGTCCGCGGCTCCGGTGCCGGCGAGCCGATCGACCGCACCACGGGAGGTCCTGCCGTGTTCCACCAGACCAGCACCGAGAGCCACGCGGTGGCCTCGTCCCGGCCGGATCCGTGGCGGGCGGGCGTACCCGACCCGTGGACCGACGGCCACGAGCCGGAGCCGACCGGCGCCACGCTCGACCGGATCGTGGACGCGGTGGTCGAGCGGATCGAGGACCGGGTGATCGACGAGCTCGAACGCCGCGGCCGGCACGAATGGCGGGTGGTCTGAGATGGCCGAGCTGGAGAAGGCCTTCCTGGAGCTCGAGGGCGGCGAGCGGCTGCCCTGCCTCTACAACCCGGAGACCCTCAGCGTCGGACGACGCAACAACTGGGTCTCCAACCCGATGCCGGGCAAGGGCGTGCCGACCCTGCAGTACGCCGGCGCCGGCGGTGGGTGGATGCGGATGGACCTCCGCTTCGACACGACCGCCGACGGCAGTCCGGTGACGAAGCACACCGGCAGGATCCTGAAGCTGATGGAGGTCGACCCGAACCTCCCCGGCACCGACCTGGAGCGCAACAACGCCCGGCCGCCGACCGTCGTCTTCCACTGGGGGGACCTGCACTCCTTCCGTGCGGTGGTCTCCGACATCCAGCTCAGCTTCACCTACTTCTCCTCCGGCGGCGTGCCGCTGCGCGCCGAGATCCAGCTCGAGCTGCGGCAGTACGAGAGCTCGGACGCGCTCGGCCCGCAGAACCCGACCTCGGGGACACCGAAGCCGAGCCGCGTGCACCGCGTCCAGCCGGGCGAGACCCTGGACCGGATCAGCGCGCGCTACTACGGCGACGCGACCCAGTGGCGCCGCCTGGCCGTGGCCAACAACGTGGAGGATCCGCTCGCGCTCCGTCCCGGCGCCCTGCTCGACATCCCGCGGGAGAGCTGATGGCCGGCTCCGCGTCGACGATGCCCGTCCCGGCCGCTCTCGAGGTCGCGGGCGCTCCCCTCAGCGCGCAGCGCCTCGAGCTGCTCACCTCGTTGCGGGTGGAGACCGCGGTCAACCTGGTCGGACGGCTCACCCTGCGCTTCGCCGACGCCGGCTACCAGCTGTCCACGGGCGAGGTGTTCGGCATCGACGCGGCGCTGCGGGTGACCGTTCCCGGCGCCCAGCAGGTGCTCTTCCACGGCAACGTGAAGAGCATCGCCCTGGACCATTCGGCCGGCCAGGTGCCCGAGCTGGTGGTGGTGGCCGAGGAGCCGACCTGGCGGCTGGCGCGGGACACCTCGATCGGGACCTACGAGAAGATGTCGGCGGCCGACGTCCTCTCGCGGCTGCTCCGTCAGGCGGGTCTCACCCTGGTCAACGGCGAGCCGGCGCTCTCCCGCCTGATCCCGGAGTACACCGCGAAGCTGGGGTCCTCGCTCGCCCACCTCGACGAGATCGTGCGCGCCCACAACGCGATGTGGTGGTTCGAGGCACCGAACAAGGTGCACGTCGACCCGGTCGGCGCGATCACGCCCGCCGCCGTCCGGCTCGCGTTCCCCCGCACCGACGGCAACGCCACGCCCGACCAGCGCCTGCTCGCGTTCTCGGTGAAGGCCACGGCGGGGACGCCCCGGCAGACCCAGGTCACGGGCTGGGACCCCAAGAGCAAGCAGACCATCGAGGGCACGGCGCGAGCGGACCGGGGCGAGCAGCACCACTTCGCGCTGCTCACCGGTCGCACGGTGGCGGGCATCAGCGGCACGGCCATGCGCACCAACGCCGGGGCACCGCAGGTCCAGGCCGAGGCGGCGACCCTGGCCGCGGCGATCCAGACCTCGATGGACTCCGACGCCCTGATCGGGCGCGGCACAGCGCTCGCCGACCCGCGGATCCGCCCCGGCGTGGTCGTGGAGATCGCCGACGTGGGCCCCGCCTCGGGCAAGTACCTCGTGACCCGGGTCGAGCACGTGTACGACCGGCGCGGCTTCCACACGACGTTCCACACCGGCAGTCACCGGCCGCGCGGGCTCGTCGACACCTTGGGCGGGAACCGCCCGGAGGCCCGGGTCGACGGCATCCAGGTCGGCATCGTGACCAATATCAGCGATCCGGAGCAGCTCGGGCGGGTCCGGGTCAAGCTCCCCTCCCTGCTCGGCAACGACGTGGAGTCGGCCTGGGCCCGGGTCTCGACGTTCGACGCCGGCAACGGGCGCGGCGCGACCTTCCTGCCGGAGATCGACGACGAGGTCCTGGTCGGCTTCGAGGAGGGAAGTCTGCGCCGGCCCGTGGTCCTGGGCTCGGTCTTCGGCGGCAAGAACAAGCAGCCCGAGCTCGGACGCCTCCTCGGGCAGGGGCGGGTGAACACCCGTCGGCTGACGTCGCGCACCGGCCACGCGCTCGAGATGGTCGACGAGACGGGCAAGGAGGCGGTGCTGCTCAAGCACGGCCGCAAGGAGATGTCGATCAAGCTCGACGAGGCATCCAACACCCTGACCGTCGAGGCCAAGGGCGGCGATCTGACGTTCACCAACGGCCAGGCCACGATCACCCTCGCCAACAACGGTGACATCACCATCGAGGGCACCAGCCTGAAGGTCAAGACCAGGGGCAACCTGTCCCTGGACGCCGGCGCCTCGGCCGATCTGAAGGCCCAGGGGCCGCTCACCGCCGAAGGCGCCAGCACCACCGTCAAGGGCAAGGGCAACGCCACCTTGGAGGGCGGGATGACGACGATCAAGGGCGGGACGGTGCTGATCAACTGATGACCACCACCCCCAGGACCGGACGCCCGAACGAGGACGACTCCTCCTTCGTCGGCCGCGGCTTCGCCTGGCCGCTCGGCGTCGACCAGACCGGCACGATCCGTCTCGCGGACGGCCCGGAGTCGCTCGACCGGGCGATCACCCTGGTGCTGATGACCGCGCCCGGGGAGCGTCTGATGCGGCCCGAGTTCGGTTGCCGGATCTCGGAGCTGCTCTTCGAGCCGATCACCGGGAACCTGCTCGGACTGATCGCGCAGTACGTCCGCGAGGCGCTCGCCCGCTGGGAGCCGCGCGTCGACGTCGACGACGTCGTGGCCGCTCCGGACCCGGCGCAGCCGTCGCTGGTGCGGGTCGCGATCAGCTACCGGGTGCGCGCGACCAACGACCGTCGCAACCTGGTGTACCCGTTCTACGTCATCCCGCACGACGCCGAGTGAGCTGAGGATCCCGACCCATGCCCCTGCCCACCCCCAGCCTCGACGACCGGACCTTCCAGGACATCGTCGACGAGGCCAAGCGCCTGATCCCGCTGTACTGCCCGGAGTGGACCAACCACAACGTCTCCGATCCCGGTGTGGCGCTCATCGAGCTGTTCGCCTGGATGAGCGAGATGGTCCTCTACCGGGTCAACCAGGTGCCGGACCGGCTCTACTCGCACTTCCTGAACCTCGTGGGCATCGAGCCGTTCGCGCCCTCGGTCGCCCGGACCGACCTGACCTTCTGGCTGTCGACGGCGCTCGACGTCCCCGTCGTCGTACCCGCCGCCACGGAGGTGTCCACCCTCACGACGGGCGAGTCGGACACGGTGGTCTTCAGCACGCTGCGCGACCTGACCATCGCTCCTCCACGCCTGGACGCCGCGATGACGGTCAGCGACGGTGGACGGACCGTGACGGACGTCTGGGACGACGTCCGCTTCGACCCCGCCGGCGTCCGCTGCTTCGCCTCCCCCGACCTGTCCCCGGGCGACACCTTCTGCCTGGGCTTCCGCGACACCCTGGCCGGCGTCGTGCTCCGCCTCGACATCGACGCCGAGGCCGAGGGCATCGGCGTCGACCCGACGAACCCGCCGCTCGCCTGGGAGATCTGGAACGGTGAGGGATGGATCGGCTGCCGGGTCTTCGAGGACACGACGGGAGGTCTCAACCGGGCCGGCGCGATCTCCCTCCTGGTGCCGGTCGAGCACGCCCCCAACGCGGTGGGCAACCTCGCGGCGTACTGGCTCCGGGCACGTCTGCTCGCGCCCTCGCCCGGCGAGCCCACCTATCGCGCCTCGCCCCGGGTGCGTGCGGTCAGTGCCGCGGCGATGGGTGGCACGGTGACCGCCGAGCATGCCGAGCGCTTCCCCGCCGAGCAGCTCGGCCGCAGCGACGGCTCACCCGGCCAGGCGTTCGCCGTCGGGCACGCCCCGGTGCTGCCTCGCACCACGGAGGAGGTGGTCGAGGTCGTCGACGGTGACCGGACCGCGCGATGGACCGAGGTGCCCGACTTCTCCGGATCCGGTCCCGACGACCTGCACGTCGTGTGGGACGACAGCACGGGCACCGTCCGGTTCGGCCCGCGCATCCGCTATCCCGACGGCTCGACGCGCCAGCACGGCGCCATCCCGCGCGACGGCGCGTGGATCCGGGTGTCCGGCTACCGGTCCGGGGGCGGCCGCGCCGCCAACGTCGGCGTGCGCACCCTCTCGGTGATGCGGTCCTCGGTGCCCTACGTGTCGGGCGTGGTCAACCTCGCTCCGGCACGCGGCGGGGTCGACGCCGAGACCGTCGCCGAGGCCAAGGAACGGGCGCCGCTGACCCTGCGCACCGGCCAGCGCGCCGTGACCGCGGACGACTACGAGCGGCTCACGCTCGAGTCGTCCACCGAGGTCGCGCGGGCCCGATGCCAGAGCGCGCAGCGGGACAACGGTGCCGTCCAGCTCCTCATCGTGCCCCGGGTGCGCGGTGAGGCGACCCAGCACACGCTGGACGACTACGCGCTGCCCCCCTCCCTGACCGAGACCGTCTCCCGGCATCTGGACCGGCACCGGATCGTGGGCACCGCCGTCGAGATCGGCACTCCCTACTACCAGGGCGTCTCCGTGGTGGCCCTCGTGCACGGCGAGCCGGGCCGGCCCCCGGCCCTGGTGCGCCAGCGTGCCGTCGACGCGATCAGTCGCTTCGTCAATCCGCTCGTGGGCGGCACCGACGGCGCGGGCTGGCCGTTCGACAGCGACCTCAACGGAGCCGCGGTGACCCAGCTCCTCGAGTCCGTCGAGGGGGTCGCCCGGGTCGAGGAGACGCTGCTCTACGAGTACGACCTGCGCACCGGCCGCCGGCTCGGCTCGGCCAAGGAGGTCGTCCGTCTCGACCGCCGCTCGCTGTTCCTCGCCGCCGCGCCCCAGGTGATCGTGCGATGACCCTGTCCCCCCTCGTGACCCGGGTGCCGGACGCACGCGTCCGGCCCCGCCGTGACCCGAACTGGATGCTCCAGCAGCTCCCGGTGGCCATGACCGGCGAGGACTTCTTCGTCCGGTTCGTCTCGATCTTCCAGCACGTCGGGACCACCCTGCTGGACGACGCCGACACCGTCGAGCACCTCCTCGACCTCAGCGTCGCGCCCCCGGAGATGGTGCGCTGGCTCGGTTCCTGGATCGGCCTCGGCGCGCTCGACGCGTCCCTGCCGATCACCCTCCAGCGCCGGATCGTCTCCAGTGCCGCCCAGACACTGGCCTGGCGCGGCACCAGCCACGGGCTGCGCACCTACCTGGAGCTGGTGACCGGGTCGGCCGTGACCATCGAGGAGGGTGGCGGGATCTGGCCCGCCGGCGACGCGCCGACCGACACCGCCTGGGTGCGTCTGCGACTGGAGTCGACCGGCATGATGTCCGAGGCCGAGCTGGTCGAGGTGGTGCGCGACGAGGTGCCCGCCCACGCCCGCACCGAGCTCCTCGTGGCCGGGCGGCTCCTGTGGTCCTCGGCGGACGACGACAAGGAGGCCGGTCGGTGACCGCCGGGGAGCAGACGTCGAACGGATCGCCGGTGACCTGCCCCGAGTGCGGCACCCAGGCCACCGTCGCGCTGGGTCAGCGCGACGCGGCGGACTTCTGCGCGCGCTGCGACTACCCGCTCTTCTGGACCCCGCAGACCATCCAGCTCGGCGACCGGGAGACCGACGGAGCCACGCTGCGGCGCCTGCCCGGTACGGCCGGTCAGGTCACGGTCGCGTCGGTCCCGTGCCCGCACTGCGGCGAGGTCAACCCGCTCGCGGCCGAGAGCTGCACCCGGTGCGGCCTGCCGATGGTGGTCGCCCCGCCGCCGGAGCCCGATCCGGAGCCGGAGCCCGTGCTCGTCGTACCTCCCCCGCCCGTGCCGGAGCCCGAGCCGCACTCCCTGTGGTGGGCCTGGGCGCTGCTGGGGTCGACGGCGCTGCTCCTGGTCGCCCTGCTCGTGTGGTGGCGGGTGGCCTGACCGGCTCCCACCGACCCGGCGCATCTGAACGTCCTGGGACCGCCGACCCGGCGGGTTTGAACGCGCCGGGTCGATCCGGGCCCTCAGTCGTCCTCGGGGTCGGCCTCGATCGCCGCGACGACCTCCGCGGGATCGGCCCCCAGGGAGACGGCGACCAGGCCGGTCAGGTAGCGGTCGAAGATCTCGACGTTGGCCGCGGAGAGGTCGTTGATGATCGCGTCGAGCAGGTCGTCGTCCTCGAGGACCTGCCGGGGCAGCGTGATCAGCTCGATGCCGGTCCGCAGCCGCGCCTCGCCCGTGTCGTGGTCGAACTCGAAGGTCGCCGCCACCAGGCCGTGGTTGATCCGGTGCAGCAGCTCGGCCATCGCGGCCCACCGCTCCGGGGCCGGGTCCACGGGCGAGAGCGAGTAGAAGACGAAGCGGTCCGCGTCGTCGTCGGTGATCGCGAGGGCCGACCAGGAGCCGTCGGTGCCCTCGACCTCCACGGTGAACCCGGTGCCGTCGTCGAGCTCGGTCACCGGCCACCCGCCCTTGTCGTAGACGCGGGCCGCCGCGCGCTGGACGGGCCCGTGGCGCACGACCTCGGCGACGGGGTCGATGTTCATGCAATGCCCTCCTGGACGCGGCGCGCCACCTCGAAGTCGACGTACTCGAGGTTGCCCTCGTAGAACGGATCGGTCTTCGGCAGGCTACCGACGAGCTGGTAGAGCTCGGCCATGTTCGCCTTCGCCACCTTGGCGGCGAACGCCGGGTCGAACTGGTGCACCGGCGCGACCTGCCGAGCGACCTGCTTCTGCTCGGCGAGCTTGGCCCGCTTGTCGCGGTCGGAGCTGGTGCGGGACAGCTGGTCGGGGGCGACGCCGTTGACATGCTGCTCGCCGCGGACCTTGGCGAACGACTTCTCCGTCTTGTCCTCGCCGCGCAGGAGGTTGAACAGCACCGATCCCTTGCCGCGGTCCTTCTTGCCGTGGTAGCCGAGCTTGTTCTTCTCGTCGACCAGCTGCTTCGCGTCGGCATGCTTCGCCTTCAGCTCGGCGACCTTCTTGGCGATCTTGTCGGGCAGGCCGGTGATGGCGCCGGCGACCTTCGAGGGCAGCTCCTTGATCTTGTCGAGGGTGCCCTTCTCCTCCTTCTTGCCGCCGCCGGGACCGTCGTCGAGGCCGAGCTTCTCCTTGACGGCGTTCTTGGCCGACTCGACCTTCTCGGTGACCGTCTTGGGGTCGCCCTCGGCGTCGAGGCCGTCGAGCACCTTGTCGCGGATCTCGTAGTGCCGCATGCCGTCGATCTCGTTGTCCCGGATGCCGTAGCCCTTGAGCAGCTTGCGGGCGTAGTCGAGCTTGTGCTTCTGGGCCGAGACGATGATGACGTCGATCGAGGTGCCGATGTCGTACTTGAGGACGTCGCGGGACGCGCCCTCCTTGTGCTTGACCCCGAAGTCCTTCTTGGCCGTGGAGGACTGGCTCTCGTTGACGGTGTCGTAGATCTTGTGCCCGAGCTGGTGCGCGTAGTCGGTGATGGTCAAGGTCAGCTTCGCGGCGGCGGGGATACCGAAGCCGCCCGCGCTCGCGATCTCGGCGACGTGCAGCCCGAGCATGGTGATGTTCTTGGCCAGGCCGAAGCTGGCCTTCTCGACCAGCTGCGCGTTGCGGGAGTTGACCCGCTGCAACGACGCCGCCAGCGGCCCCTTCCGCTCGAGAACGGCCTCGTCGACGGTGACCAGGCCCTCACCGAGCCGCTGGCCCAGCGGCACCAGCTCGATCGCCTTGTCGATGGTGCCCAGGGAGGCCGTGATCAGACCGACGATCGGGAGGGCCGTCCCCACGTCGCTGATCACCTGCGCCTGTCCGCCGAACTTCTCCACGCCCTCGCGCGCGGCGCGCAAGGTGATCCGGGTGATCTTGGCGCCCGAGCTGAAGGCGCCGACCGCCGTCTGGGTCGCCTTCAGCCTGGCTCCGGGGTCGGCCATCCCCTTCTTGATGTCGCGGATCTGGTCGGCGAGCCCGAGCAACTGCGAGAGGAGGTTGAAGATCTCGGCCAGACCGCCGACGCTCTTGGCGGCGAGCTCGTTGGCCTCTCCGGGCACGCCCTCCTTCTCGAGGTAGCCGCGGCTGATCAGCTGCTTGTTGAGGGCCTTGTCGCCCTTGCCGACATAGCCGGTCACCTTCGCGGTGGTCTTGAGCCCGTCCTTGGCATCGAGCAGGTCCTGGTCGTGCCCGTAGCGCTCCTCGAACCCCTTGCGCGCGGCGTCCTTCTTGACCTGCTGTTCCTCGCCCTTGCCGACGGGGCGCTCCTGGGCGATCTCCGCGACCTTGTCCATACCCTTCTGCCGGGCACGCTGCTCGTCCTCCTGACCCCGCTGCTCGAGGGTCTCGCCCTTGCTCTGGACGTTGCGGGCACGGCGTCGCTCGAGCTCGCGCTGCTCGGCGACCTTCTTGGCGGCGTCCTTGGGTGACATCGGCGCGCCGAACGAGGACTCGTTCTCCTCCAGCTTCTTCGCGATGTCGCCCTGCTCCTGGGCCCGGGCCTCGTTGATCGCCTCGCGCACCTCGTTGAGCGCCCTGTCGAACTCGTCGTAGCGCAGCGGCCGGAACGCCCGCAGGTCCTCGGGCGCCTTGGCCCACAGCTCGTCGACGGCCTGCTCCTCGGCGAGGTCGGCCTGGGCCCGCAGCTCGTCGGTCTCCGGTTGCCCCTGGATCACCTCGTGGCGCGCCTTCGAGCGCACGTAGCGCTCGAGGTCGAGCTGGTCCTTGAGCTTCATCTCCAGGTCCTTGAGCGCCTGCGGCTTGAACCGGGGATCGGTGTTGCCGGAGTACTCGCCCTTGATCGACGCCGAGACCTCCTTGTTCTTGGCGTTGACCTCCTTGGCCTTCTGCCGCGTGGCCTTGTCCTTGGCCTTGAGCTCGGCGCGGGCCTTGATCAGCGCCTCCTTGCGCTGCTTCGCGTCCTCCGCCCTCTTGAGCTCCTCCGGCGACTTCTCCTTCTTCTTGAAGGGGTTCCAGCGGTGGACGCCGGACCCGCCGGAGACGACATGCCCGAGCTCGTGGGCCAGGACGTGGCGGCCGTGCTCCGAGCCGGTGTCGAACATCCCCTCGCCGAAGTAGATGTCCGTGCCCGTGGTGAAGGCGTCGGCCGAGATCGACCGGGACAGCCGGGCGGCGGTCGCGTCGCGATGGATGCGGACGTCGCCGAACGACCAGCCGAACGCGGACTCCATCGACGACCTGACGGCCTCCGGCAGCGGCTCCCCGCCGCCACGGCGGGCACGGATCTCCTGGTGGGCGTCCGGGTCGAGCTCGCCGCCGGCGAGACCGATCCGGCCCGGGGTCGTCGCGCTGGGAGCGCGTCGGATCCGCCCGCCGTCGTCGCCTCCCGTGCTGTCAGCAGCCCCGCGTGCACCGCTCAGCGCCAGCGTCCCACCGCGCGACGCGAGCCGGGCCAGGGCGGCCTGGGCACGGGACTCCGCCTCGTGCTCGGCGTGATCGTCGGCCGCGCCCACCCGCATCGGCTGCTCGGCCACCGGCGTCGAGGCGTCGTGTTCGTGGCCGGCATGGGTCCGGTCGTGGTGGTCACTCATCGAAGTCCTCCGTCTTCACCATCCGGCCGAGCTTGCGGAGCTCCCCGGCGATCGCTGCGTTGACGTGCGCCAGGGACACACGGGTCCCCTCGTCGACGGCCCGGAACGCAGCGGCGAGCACGATATTGCGGATCTGGCCACCGGTGAGGTCGAAGCGAGCGGCGAGACCCCCGACGTCGATCTCGTCCACCGGCATCCGGCCGTCGGCGAGGTGGCGCTGCCAGATCGCGCGCCGCTCGTCGACACTGGGCTCGGAGAAGTGGACGACCTCGTGGATCCGGCGCAGGAACGCCTCGTCGATGTTGCCCGGCAGGTTCGTCGCCAGCACCACGACGCCGTCGTACTCCTCGAGCCGCTGGAGCAGGTAGGAGACCTCGAGGTTCGCATAGCGGTCACGGGCGTCCTTGACCTCGGCCCGCTTGCCGAAGACCGAGTCCGCCTCGTCGAAGAAGAGCACCGCGTTGCCGGCGGAGGCCGCGTCGAAGAGTCGGTCGAGGTTCTGCTCGGTCTCGCCGATGTACTTGCTGACCACGGTCGACAGGTCGATCCGGTAGAGGTCGAGGTCGAGGCTGTGCGCGACGACCTCCGCCGCCAGCGTCTTGCCGGTGCCCGAAGGGCCGGTGAACAGCGCGACGACGCCACGTCCGGAGGCGGTCGTGACCCCCCACTCGTCGTACACCGTGGGGCCGTGGCGGTAGCGGCCGACCACCGCGCGCAGCTGGGCGCTCTTGGCCTCGCTCAGCACCAGGTCGTCCCAGCTCTTGCGCGGTCGCACGCGATGGGCGAGCCGCGCCAGCGGGCCACCGAGCAGGCGGCGCACGGCGGCGTCGACATCGCCGTCGACCGCGGGGAGGGTACGCCGCACCTGGTCGAGCTGCGTCGCGTTGAGCCGGTGGGTGTGCGGCACGTCGCCGAGGGCCGCGCGCCACTCGTCCTCGTCGACGACGTCGTCGCTCGCCGTCAGCTCGACCCGGTGTCGGGCCGGCATCGCGGTCAGCACGAGCTCGTCCCGGCTCGTGACCACCCAGCGCAGATGGGTCGCGCGCTCGACCCACCGCCGGCCCGGCTCGGACAGGTCGTCGTCGAGCTCGAGCACGATCCCGCCGCCGGCGATCGTGGCCTCCCGGACCAGCGCGGCCCACCCGGCTGCCTCGGTCGGTGCCGGGCTGACCAGCACGGTCGCGACCGGGCAGTGCCGCAGGCCGAGCTCGCGCCGTCGTACCCGGTCGGGGCCGGTGACGAGGACCAGACCGGGCGCCTGCGCCGCCGTGGCGTCGCCGGCGGCCCAGTGACTGCCGAGGGGGAGATCGGGGTCCGGTGCCGTGTCGCCGGCGAGCGCCCAGACGACGCCGGGCGCGAGACGGATCCGGGTCGCGGCCCAGGTCCCCTCCTCGCTCAGCTCGACCAACGCCGCCCGCAGCAGCGCCGACCCGGGCCCGATCGCGGCGGCACACCGGCTGACGTCGCCGAGCAGCCGCGCCGCCGCGCCGAGACTCAGCCGGGCGCTCCGCCCAGTCCCGTCGAGGACCGCCACCTGCGCCGCTCGCGCGGGGTCGACCTCGACCGCGACCACCAGGGCCAGCAGCTCGGCGGCCTCCTCGCTCGCTGCGGCGTTGGCGCACAGCGTCGCGAACGGCGAGGACTCGCCTCGCAGGCGCACACGTGCGCGCTCCAGCGCGCCCGCGGTGTCGACCGACCGATCGGCGCTCTCGTCGAGCGCGGCGAGAGCGTGGGCGATCGCGGCGTCCGCATAGGCCAGCATCGGGTCGTCCACCGGCGTCGGCGCAGCACCCGGCGTCATCGCGGCCGCGCGGGACGACGGCTCGGATGAGATCTCAGGTGATACGGAGGTGACCACGCGCGCCCTCCTTCGCGTCGTGGCTCCGATCCTCCCGCCCCGCCGCTCCCCCGCGCAGCAAAACGGGGGAAGTCGGGACTCCCGTCCCGCGCAACGCCCTGTTCAATCTGCGCCGGGTCGACGACCTCCCGAGTTCAAACTGCGCCGGGTCACCGACCGCGCTCGCGCCATCCAATCAGCGCGCGGCTACGACAAGGCCGGCGCTATCGCCGTGGCAGCAGGGTGGCCGCCACGCGAACGGGACCACCTACCGGACTCGACCGCGCGGCCGGCAGCGTGGCGCATGCGCGCAGCGCATCGGGTGAAGCCCGCGGTCCGAGCGCAGCGAGGACCGTGCGGCGAACCCGATCTGCGACACGCTCGGCCCAGTCCTAAATGTCGTTGGCGATCTCGTCGTCGTCGACGTCGTCGCCCTCGTCGTAGCGCAGGTAGTGCACGGCCTCGACCGGGTCACCGTCGAAGCCGAGGCGGCCCTTCTCCAGCACGAGCACCCGGTTGCACATCTTGATGACCGAGTCCGGCGAGTGGCTGACGTAGAACAGGGTGCGGCCGCTCTTGCGGATCTGCCGCATCCGCTTCATGCACTTGACCCGGAAGGGCTTGTCGCCGACGGCGAGGACCTCGTCGGCGAGGAAGATGTCGGAGTCGACGTGGATGGCGATCGCGAAGCCGAGCCGGGCCTTCTGGCCCGAGGAGTAGTGGCCGACCGGGCCGTCGAGGGTGGGGCCGAGCTCGGCGAACTCGACGATGTCGTCGAACTTGCGCCGGATCTCCTGCTCGGTCATCCCCAGGATGGCGGCGTTGAGGTAGAGGTTCTCGCGGCCGGTCAGCTGGTTGTGGAAGCCGGCGCCGGTGGCGATCAGGCCGGCGATCCGGCCGCGGGTGAGGATCGATCCCTCGTCGGGCTTCATCACGCCGTTGATCATCTTGAGCAGGGTGCTCTTACCGGAGCCGTTGAGGCCCATGATGCCGATCGACTCGCCCTGCTCGACGGTGAAGGACACGTCGTCGACGGCCTTGAAGGTCTCCGTCGTCTGCCGTCCCTTGGCCTTCGCGACCGCGACCTCCTTGAAGGTGCGGTGGTAGCGGAGGGTGAAGTACTTGGTGGCGTTCTCCACCACGATCGATGTGGCCATCAGAGGCGCTCCGGGATCTTGTTCTCGAGCCGGGTGAAGACGAACTGGGCGACGCACAGGATGAGCGCCGAGATGGCCACGATGATGGCGCCGTTGAGCAGCAGGTGGTCGGGCATCGCCACGACGGCCTTGTGCTCCGGGTCGTCGACCGTGCCGACCCAGAACGCTCGCTGGAAGAGCAGGACGGCGTCGGCCAGGGGGTTGAAGAGGTAGTACTGGGCGAACCTGCCGAAGCGCTCGTCGACCATCGCGTACGAGTACATCATCGGCACGCCCCAGCGCACGAAGTTGTTGAAGACGCTGACGATGTTGCCGAAGTCGCGGAAGAAGACGTTGGCGGCGCTGAAGAACAGGGCGCCGGACAGGCCCAGGAGACCGCAGATCAGCAGGCCGAGCAGGAGCGCGAGCAGGTCGACCGGCTCGGGCGTCCAGCCCGACAGCAGCGCCGAGATGATCAGGATCACGATCTGTGGGACGACGTGGTAGAGCGAGACCAGCATGGTGGCGACGGGGAACATCTCCCGCGGCATCGCCATCTTCACGACCAGCGCCCGGTTGCGCACGATGGACCGGGTGCCCGCACCGAAGGTCTCGGTGAAGAAGTGCACGACGGTGAGGCCGGCGAACAGGTGGATCGCGAAGTTCGGGATGTCGGCATGCAGGTTGAAGATGAAGCCGACCACGAAGTAGTAGATGCAGAACTGGGTCAGCGGGTTGATGTAGGACCAGATCAGGCCGAGGAACGAGCCCTGGTAGCGCGCGCTGATCTCGCGGCGCACCAGCAGCTTGAGCAGGTAGCGCCGGCGCAGGACCCCGATCAGGCCGTTGTCGGCCGACGGGGGACGCAGCGGCGGAAGATCCGCCTCGTCGGGCGTCGTCGCGGTCATCGGCCCTCGCCCTCCGCCCACGGCGCGAAGGTCTTCTCCCAGGTCTCCGGGGACGTGATGTCACCGAGCGCGGCGCGGTACTGCGCCGCGATCTCGTCCCAGTCGCGGCGGAACCGGTTGTGGAGCTGGACGGTACGACGCACCAGCGCCTTGTAGCGCTCGCGGTCGCGCCGGTAGAGCGCCGCCGACGTACCGTCGTTCATCGACACGATCGCGGAGTCGAAGCTCGCGATGCGGTACCACTTCGCGTCCATCGCGCGGATCTCGACCTCGGGGAACTCGCGGGACAGGTCCCGCGGCCTCTTCAGCTGGCGGATCGGCGCGAGGCCGGCGGTGATCACCTTCGAGAGCCGGCCCGGCACGTCGCTGAGGTCCTTGCCCTTGCGCGGCGGCTTCTCGCGCCGCACCGGCGGGAAGTCGTCCGGGTCGGCGTGCAGCTGTGCATCGGTGAACTGCTTGCGGAAGGCGTTCACCTCGCCGAGGCGGGTCCCGAGCATCCCGTGCAGGCCGTGGGGCCCGGCCAGCACGTCCTCGAGCGCCTGGATCCGCAGCTCGACCGTGGAGTACTGCATCGAGACCAGGTGGGCCAGGTCGAACGCGAAGCTCTCGTGCAGGAGCCGGCCGCCGCGCGGATAGTTCGAGTGCAGCAGGGCGGCCACGAACCGGTTGCGCTGGTGGAAGTAGGCCTGCCAGTCGAGCGCGTCGTTCTTGTCGGTCCACGGCACGTGCCAGACCGCGGCTCCGGGGAAGGTGACGGTCGGTACGCCGGCGGCCTTGGCGCGCAGGCCGTACTCGGAGTCGTCCCACTTGATGAACAGCGGCAGCGACAGGCCGATGTCCTCGAGCACCTGGCGCGGGATCATGCACATGAACCAGCCGTTGAAGTCGACGTCCTGCCGCTTGTGCAGCCACCGCGCCGAGCGCAGGTTGCGGGCGCCGAAGTCCCAGTCCTGGAAGCCGTCGCGCGGCGACATCCACCAGAACCGGTAGGGCTGGACGATCTCGCCGAAGCTGTGCAGCCGGCTCTTGGCGTACAGGCTGAACATGTGGCCGCCGACGATCGTGGGCCGCTTGGCGAGGTCGCCGAAGGTGACGGCGCGGATGATGCCCTCGGGCTCGCACACGACGTCGTCGTCCATCATCATCGCGTAGGTCGCGGTGCCCTTGCGGACCGACTCGAGCTGGCCGCGGGCGTAGCCGCCCGAGCCGCCGAGGTTGCCCTGCTGGATCACCCGCAGCCGCCCGTCCAGACCGGCCTCGGCGCCGGGGAAGAACGCGCTGTCCCGCACCAGCTGGGTGCCCTGCTCCATGACGAAGACCGTGTCGAGATAGGGCAGCAGCTCCGGGGTCCCGAGCTGCGCGAGGAGCTTGGCGCAGAAGTCGGGGCGGTTCATCGTGGTGATGGCCAGGTCGACGGTGCCGTGCCGCTCGCGGTCGGCCGGGACCGACGCGGTCCACTCGGCCGACTCGACGGTGACGTCGCCGTGGCCGGCCACGACGTCGTACCAGTACCAGCCGCCGTCGATGAAGGGGCCGAGCGTGAGCTCGAAGGTCAGCGTGGTCGGGCCCTCGGCCTCGGTGACGCCGCTGTCGACCTTCTGCTGGCGGCCGTTGGCCATCGACTTGTTGACGATCACGGTGGCGCCCGAGCCGCGCACGGTCACCGTCAGCGTCACGGACGTGACGACGCTCCACCGGCGCCAGTAGCTGGCGGGGAACGCGTTGAAGTAGGTGCCGAAGGACACCTTCTCCCCCGACGGCACCAGCACGGCCGTGCGGGAGAGCACCTGGTCGGGGCGTACGGCGCGCCCGGTCGAGGTCTTCTGCCGGATCGAGGCGTTGTTGAGCTCCTTGGCCGCGCGGGAGCCGCCGACGACGTACTTGTCCTCGTCGAGGTTGGGCTCCTCGCAGTCGAGGTAGAGCGGCAGGACGTCCGGGTCGGTGTCGAGCGGCAGGATCTGGCGCTGGAGCAGCCGCTGCACGGTCCCCTCGGTGGTCGAGTCCGTCGCGACCGCGCTCATGCGTCGACCCCGCCGCTCTTGAGCTCGGCGCCGTCGGCGAAGTGCGGTCGGAGCCGGTTGTCGTACATCGACAGCGCCGAGGCGATCGCCATGTGCATGTCGAGGTACTTGTAGGTGCCGAGGCGGCCGCCGAAGAGGACCATCGGCTCGCGCTCGGCCAGGTCGCGGTACTTCAACAGCTTCTCACGATCCTCGGCGGTGTTGACCGGGTAGTACGGCTCGTCGGTGTCCTCCGCGAAGCGGCTGTACTCGCGCACGATGACGGTCCTGCCCGCGGGGTAGTCGCGCTCGGGGTGGAAGTGCTTGAACTCGTGGATCCGGGTGAAGTCGACGTCCGGGTCGGGGTAGTTCATGACGGCGCAGCCCTGGAAGTCGTCGACGTCGAGCACCTCGGGCACCAGGTCGACCGTGCGCCAGGACAGGCGTCCCTCGCTGTTGCCGAAGTACTCGTCGACCGGGCCGGTGTAGACGACGGGCACCTTGCCCTTGTAGCGCTCGGCGACGCCGTCGGCGAGGAAGTCGGTGTCGAGCACGACCTCGATGTTCGGGTGGTCGGCCATCCGGGCCAGCCAGGCGGCGTACCCGTCGGTCGGCAGGCCCTCGTACTTGTCGTTGAAGTAGCGGTTGTCGTAGGTGTAGCGGACCGGGAGCCGGCTGATGATGTCGGCCGAGAGCTCCTCGGGCGCGGTCTGCCACTGCTTGGCGGTGTAGTGGGCGATGAACGCCTCGTAGAGCGGGCGCCCGATGAGGGACACGCCCTTCTCGACGAAGTTCTCCGGCTCCTTGTCCCCCAGCTCGGCCGCCTGCTCCTTGATCAGCGCACGCGCCTCGGCGGGCGTGTAGGCCGCGTCGAAGAACTGGTTGATCGTCCCGAGGTTGATCGGCAGCGGGTAGACCTGCTGGTTGTGCGTCGAGTAGACCCGGTGCTGGTAGCCGGTGAACGACGTGAACCGGTTGACGTACTCCCACACCCGCTCGTTGCTCGTGTGGAACAGGTGCGCGCCGTACTTGTGCACCTCGATCCCCGTCTCGGGCTCGGGCTCGCTGTAGGCGTTCCCGCCCAGGTGGGAGCGGCGCTCGATCACCAGGACCTTCAGGTCGAGGTCGGCGGCGCAGCGCTCGGCGATCGTGAGACCGAAGAAGCCCGAGCCGACGACGACCACATCGGGGAGGCCGGAGTTCGACGAGGTGACAGACACGATCGGTCAGTTTACGGATGTTCCCCTGGCTTCCCCATTCGCAACGCGCGGTCGGGTGTGTCCAGCGCCCCAGGGAGAGGGCGCATATCCTGTTCTGGTGTACACGCACCAGACGACCGGACGCGGCGCGCCATCCTTCGCCCTCGCATGGCTCGCCGGACTCGGGCTGGCCGTTCTCACCGTGGTCTTCTCCCTCGTCGAGAACATCCCGATCCAGGACCCCGACAGCCTGATCCCGGGCTACATCCGGTTCCCCGCCATCGTGCTCGGCGCGATCGCGATCGACGTCGTGCCCCGCACGCTCATCGCGGCCGGCCGGCCCGGCGGCGGCTGGCCGCGCCGGATCGGGAGCACCTTCCGCACGGTGCTGCGCGAGCGCTGGCCGCTGTCGCACTGGAAGTTCGCGCTCAACGGGGTCATCGCGTGGTATCTCTGCTACGCCGCCTTCCGCAACGTGAAGAGCATGGCGCCGTTCGTCCACGAGAAGATCTACGACGACCCGCTGGCCGACCTCGACAAGTTCCTCTTCGCCGGTCACGACCCGGCCGCCATCCTGCACGCCTGGTTCGGCACCGGCCTCGCCGCCCACTTCTTCTCGGCGGTCTACATCGTGTGGATCGCCCTGGTGCCGGTCTCGATCGCGATCGCCCTGGTCTGGACCCGGCACACCCGGGCAGGTGAGTGGTACGTCACGGCCGTGGCGGTCGACTGGGCGCTCGGCGCCGTGCTCTACGTGCTCCTCCCGACGGTCGGCCCGATCTACTCCGACCCGCGGACCTTCGCCGCGCTCCCCGACACCTACGTCAGCAGGCTGGCGAGCTCGATGTGGGACGACCGCGTCGCCGTCCTCGCGGACCCCGTGGGCGCGGGCACACTGCAGACCATCGCGGCCTTCGCGTCGCTCCACGTCGGCATCATGATGACGATCTGCCTCATCGTGCAGCTGGTGAAGCTCGCCCGCTGGGTGCGGATCAGCGCCTGGACCTTCTTCGGCCTGACCGTGCTCGCCACCGTCTACCTCGGCTGGCACTTCTTCGTCGACGTGATCGCCGGAGCGGCACTGGGCGCCTTCGCGGTGTGGATCGCGGGCATCGCGACCGGCAACCGCGTCGGTCTGCGGGCCCGGCTGGTGCCGGACCCGGTCGCCGGGCTCAGCGCGCCGGCAGGGAGCGCATCCGCCACCCATCCCGAAGCGCTCGCGACACGTTCCGTGCCTCAGCCCGACCACCCCGCAGCGGACTGAGGGCCACGACGGCCAGCGCGATCAGCACCGGCTTGAGCCGCACGAGCGGGTTCTCGCCGTACCGGAAGTGCACGACGAACAGGTTGCGGTACATGTAGTACCCCTTCCAGCCGGCGAGGTCGTGCTGCTGGTCGAAGTCCAGCTGCCGCACGAGCACCGCGTCGCGCACGGCCCGGATCGGGAAGCCCGCGCGCCGGGCCCGGATGGCGAAGTCGACGTCGTCGTAGAAGATGAAGTACGACGCGTCGGGCAGGCCGATCCGGTCGACCACCTCGCGACGGACCAGGAAGCCCTCGAAGGCGACGTTCTCGACCTCGACCGTCTCCGGCATCGCGGCCCGACTGGGGTACGTCGAGTCGATGCTGGCCGTCTTCGGCCGGATCGCGAGCGGGTTGCGCAGGTCGAAGCGGACGGCCGCCTTCTCGACGAGCGCTCCCGACCGGTCCTCGCGCACCGCGATCAGGCACGAGCCGTCGGCCGCCAGCAGCCTGCTCAGGCAGTCGGGCGCCGGGACGACGTCGTCGTCCATCAGCCACATCACGTCGAAGCCGCGCTCGTAGGCGGTCTGCAGGCCGAGCCGGAAGCCGCCCGCGCCGCCGAGGTTGTCGGCCGTGTGGATCGGCACCAGGCCGGCGAGCGTGCTGCGGGCGAGCACGTCGCGGGTGTGGTCGGTGCTGGCGTTGTTGACGACGAACACCGCGTCGGGTGCGCGGTCGAGGTCGGCGAGCCCGGCCAGCATGCGTTCGAGCAGGTCGGCGCGGTTGTAGGTGACGACGACGACCGCGACCCGCTCGCCTGGGCGCGGGCCGCTCACGGCAGGTACCGCCGGTGCCCGGTGAAGTCGCCGCGCAGGCCGGCCGCCGCCGCGCGGGCGCTCAGCGGGATCCGCGCGGGCCGGGGCTTGGTGAACAGGTAGAACCACACCGTCTTCAGCCAGAAGAGCAGGACGTGCGGCCAGCCCCGGTAGGCGCGCAGGTTGAGCGTGTTGTTGCGGGCCATGCAGTAGTGCTTGAGGTCGCTCGGCGTGTGGTTGTAGGTGGTGCGGCCGAACATCATCGGCGTGCCGAGATCGTCGGTGGCCGGGTGCAGGAAGTGCGCGTCGACCACCGTCGCGATCCGGGCGCCGGCCCGCTGCGCACGCCAGAGGTACTCGACGTCGTCGCCCCAGATGAAGAACTCCTCGCGGGGCAGCCCGATCCGCTCCACCAGGTCGCGGGTGACCAGCACGCCGTTGAAGGGGATCACGACGTGGTCGATCAGGCCGTCCGCGGCCGCCTCCTCGACGGCCGCCATGTCGTGGACCACCCGGGTCCCGCCGGGCAGCCGGATCGGGAAGCACAGCCGCGCCGGGTCCTGCTCGGCCAGCACCGCCGGCCCACAGAACTCGAGGCCGTCGCGCTCGACGCGCGCCAGCAACAGGTCGAGGCAGTCGGGCGCCGGGAGGCCGTCGTCGTCCATCAGCCACACCAGGTCCGCGCCCTCGCGCACCGCCCAGCCCAGGCCGTGGTGGAAGCCACCCGCTCCACCGGTGTTGGTGGCCAGCGTCTCGTGGCGCACCCGCGGGTCGCCGAGAGCGGCGAGCCACTCGCCCGTGCCGTCCGTCGACGCGTTGTCGACGACCAGGATCCGCTCCAGTCCGTCGATCTCCTGGAGTCGCGGGACGAGGCGCCGCAGCATCGCCAGCCGGTTGAAGGTCACCACCACGGCCTGCACGCGCACGAGGGCGACCCTACTGTCCGTGCGGGCCCGATCAGGATTCGTCGCTCAGCAGCGCGTCGGGGTCGAGCCGGGGCGGGATCGCCGCGAGTGCCGCCTGGACCAGCGCGGTGCGGGCCTTGACCTCGACCGCGCGCCGCAGCCGGCCGCGACGCTGCCCTACGAGACCGTCGACGACCCCGGCGACCACCGCGTCGTCGTAGGTCGCCCGGGTGCCGGGGGCGACGTCGACGTCGGGGAGGGCCACGAGCACCGGCAGCACCTGGTCGCCGAGCGCGTCGAGGACCTTGAAGCGCTGGTAGCGGTCCATCTGGTCCCAGGCGGTGTCGATGTCGACCCCACGCTTGCGGTGGCGGCGGTCGGCGGCCAGGACGACCTTGGCGGCGCCGGCGAGGGCCGCGGTGAGCTCGTGCTCGGTGAAGCGCATGCCGCTAGCCAACCCCACCGACCCTGGCACTGTCTCGTCGACACGTCCCGTTACGGTGGCCCCGTGGACACCGCCGCCGTGCTGACCCTGCTCCAGGACGTCGCCGCGGAGGTGATCGACCCCCGGTTCCGCGCCCTCGCCGACGACCAGGTCACGGAGAAGAACCCGGGCGACCTCGTGACGGTGGCCGACCACGAGTCCGAGGCCCTCATCACCGCCGCCCTGCGGGCGGCCTATCCCGACGCGCTGGTGCTCGGCGAGGAGGCGATGAGCGCCGATCCCACGCTGATCGATCGGTTCGCCGGCGCCGACCATGCCTTCACCGTCGACCCGGTCGACGGGACGAAGAACTTCGTCCACGGCTCCCCCGACCACGCGGTCATGGTGGCCGAGGTGCGCGCGGGCGAGGTGACCCGCGGCTGGATCTGGCAGCCCCAGCACGCGACGTCGTACGTCGCCGAGCGTGGCGCCGGCGCGTGGCGCGACGGTGAGCGGCTGACCGTCGCCGCGCCGAGCGCCACCACGCCCTTCCGCACCGCCCGGCGGTCGTGGGTGGGCCGTGAGCTCGGCGCCCTCGGCACCCTGGAGCTGACCTGGGCCTGTTGCGGCGTGGACTACCCGCACCTGATCGCCGGCGACGCCCGCGCCCTCGTCTACAGCCGCAGCATGCCGTGGGACCACCTCCCCGGCGCGCTGATCCTCACCGAGGCCGGCGGCGCCATCGGCCGGCACGACGGGGGGCCGCTCGTCCCCCAAGCGCTGGCCGGCGGGATCGTGGCGGCACCCGACCGGGCGACGTACGACGCCGCGGTGGCCGCTCTCAGCGCGACCGCCTGGTAGCGGCGAGAGCGGTCAGCAGGCGGCGGCGACGTCGTCGGTCTCGTTGGCCTTGTAGCCCTCGTTGCGCGAGCCCAGCGAGCCGCCGGTGACGGTGCCCGCGTCGTCGCTCGCCTGCTCGTCGCCCGACGGAGCCCCACCGGCGGGCGCCTTGTCGGCCGGCTTCTCGTCGCCGCCGGTGGACCCGCCGCTGCCCTTCTTGGCCGCCTTCAGGTCGCCCTCGGCCCGGTCGATCGCGTCGGCGACCATCTGCTGGACCAGGTCGATGTCGGGCCGGGCGGTGTCGATGCGCGGGGGCACCAGGGAGACCGAGGAGATCTTCTGGGTCCGCGCCCGCAGGGCGAGCTGGACGAAGTCGCTGAGCGCGCCGCCGGGGATGTCGGTCTGGATCATGGCGCTGGACGCCTGGGCGATCTCCTGGAAGTTGGTGAGCGCCTGTGCCGGGCTGACCTGCGAGACGAGCGCCGAGAACACGCACTTCTGGCGTGCCATCCGCGAGTAGTCGTCGG
The DNA here is from genome assembly GCF_051390595.1 of Nocardioides segetis. Lineage (NCBI taxonomy): Bacteria > Bacillati > Actinomycetota > Actinomycetes > Propionibacteriales > Nocardioidaceae > Nocardioides > Nocardioides segetis. The sequence continues at coordinate 348,803 of NZ_JBNINR010000004.1, forward strand.
AGCCCTCGCGGGCGCGGGCGTACCACAGGGCGTCGTGCCCGTCGAGCTTGCGCTCGCCGGGCTCGATGTAGCCGGTGACGTCCTTGCCGAGACCGCCGACCGGGATCCGCTGGCGGACGTTGAGGGTGACGCCGCCGAAGGCGTCGACCAGGCGCTCGAAGCCGCGCATGTTGACCATCACCCAGTAGTTCAGGTCGAGGCCGGTGATCCCCTCGACCGCCGACACGGTGGCGTCGATGCCGGGGTTCTCGGAGCCCTTGAAGAGGTCGGCGTGGTCGCCGACCCAGGTGCTGACCCCGTTGAGGTAGCAGCCGTCGCAGTCGAACCCCCGGGGGAACTGCTCGTCCATCACGCTGCCCTCGCGGAACGGGAAGTTCTGCATGTTGCGGGGCAGGCCGATCATCACGGTGCGGCCGGTGGTGGCATCGACCGAGGCGACCGTCATGGAGTCGGTGCGCAGGCCCCAGCGGTCGTTGCCGGAGTCGCCACCGATGAGCAGGATGTTGTAGCGCCCGCCGTGGGCGCTGCCGAGGTCGCCGTCGGCGAACATCGTGAGCCACTCGCGCTGTGCGGCGGCCAGGTGGGCGCCGAAGAGCAGGGTGCCCGCGACGGAGAAGCAGAGGATGCCGTTGATGCCGACGACCGCGCGACGGTGCGGGAGCCGCAGGCTGAGCGGCTGTCCGATCCGCCAGGCGTCGACGAAGAGCGCCGCCCAGCAGATCGCGCCGACGATCAGGTACAGCCGGACGACGAGCATGACCGTCGGGCTGAACGCGAGGGAGAGCGCGAAGCCGTTGTCGAGCCAGCTCCAGGCGGCGACGACGAGAAGGGTGCCGAGCGAGGCGAGCCAGATCCGCACCGCGACCCGGCCGATCGCGCGGTTGCCGGCGATGAGCTGCGCGGAGCCGGGCACGACCAGCGTGAACGCCATCAGCGTCAGCGCCCGGCGGAACCGCACCCGGGCGGCGCGGTCGTCGACGGGGGTCCTCTCCTGCACCCGCCCAGTATCACCAGTCCCACGGGTCACTCCGGTGACGACGCGCCGCGAGCGGCGAGGCCGGCCGCGACGGGTCAGGGCCGGGATGGGTCAGGGCCGCGATGGGTCAGGCGGCGGCGACCGAGCCGGCCAGCCGGGCGATCTCGTCGGCCGACGCGTTCGCACCGGTGCAGACGACGGCGACCGGGCCGCTCCCGTGCACCGTGTCCCCCGCCGCCACCGCGCCGGCGAGCGAGGCCGCGCCGGCACCCTCCGCGAGGGTGTGGGCACAGGTGGCCAGCAGCCCCGCGGCGGCGTCGATGGCGTCGTCGTCGACGAGCACGAAGTCGTCGAGGCGATCACGCAGGACCGCCTGGGTGCGCGGGTACCCGGTCGTGGTGGCCAGGCCGGCCGCGCGGGTGGTCGCGGCCGCGGTCTCGATCGTGCCGGCTCGCCAGGACCGCCAGCCGGCCGGAGCCGCCGCGGACTGGACGCCGACCACGCGGCACCGCGGTGCCAGCGTGTCGCGCACCAGGCACGCACCCGCGGCGCCGGTGCCGCTGCCGACGGGGACGAAGAGCGTGCCCAGCTCGGGCGCCTGGCCGAACAGCTCGAGGTACGCCGTGGCGTGTCCCAGCACGATCCGCTCGTCGGTCGGGCAGACGAACGAGGCGCCGGTGTCGGCCGCCAGGGCCCGGGCGTGCTCGCCGGCCTCGCCCAGGCTCGCGCCGGCGAGCACCACCTCGGCGCCCAGCGCCCGCACCGCGTCCCGCTTGGCGGCGGGGGCACCGGCGGGCATCACGATCGTGGCGCGGACGCCGGCCAGCCGGGCGCCGTACGCCACGGACTGGGCGTGGTTGCCGGTCGAGCAGGTGACCAGGCCGTGCGCGCGCTCGGCAGCCTCCAGCCGCGCCGCCAGGTGGACCCCGCCGCGGACCTTGAAGGCGCCCGTCGGGAGCACGTTCTCGTGCTTGACGAGGACCGGGCGGCCGAGCGCCCGGTCGAGCAGCGGGTGGGACTGCAGGGGTGTCGCGGGCAGCTCGCGGCCCACGATCTCGGCGGCGGCGAGGATCGCGTCGAACGTCAGGTCGGTGGCCAGCATGCTCCCATCCTCCGCGAGCGATCACCCATCGGTCCAATAGTTCCTTTCGACGAGAACCATCGACGACATCGATAGCATGGTCGGGTGATCGACCTGCGTCGGCTGGAGGCCCTCGTCGCCGTGCACCGCACCGGCTCCGTGTCCGCCGCGGCGACCGCGCTGCACTACGGGCAGCCGACCATCTCCCACCATCTGCGACGGCTCGAGGCGGAGACCGGCGCGGTGCTGCTCCAGCGGGTCGGGCGCGGCGTCCGCCTCACACCCGAGGGCGAGCGGCTGGCCCGCCGGGGCGAGGAGATCCTCGGCCTGCTGGCCCGGGCGGAGGCCGAGCTCGCGGCCGCGACGAGCCTCCAGTCGGGACGGGTCCGGCTGGCGGCCTTCCCGTCGGGCGCCGCGACCCTCGTCCCCGACGCGCTCGCCCTGCTCGCGACCCGTCATCCCGGCATCGAGCTCGACCTCGTGGAGGCCGAGCCGCCGGAGGCGCACGAGCTGCTGCGGGCGGGCGAGATCGACCTCGCGCTCACCTTCGCCTATCCCGACCAGCCGGAGCCGGAGCAGATCACCGTCGTGCCCGTCGTCGACGACCCGCTCTATCTGGTGACCCCCGCCGACCGGGCGCCCGAGGGTGCCGTCGACCTCGCCGACTATGCCGCCACCGGCTGGGTCACCGGCTGCGAGCGCTGCCGCCGGGAGCTGCTGACCCTGTGTGCGGACGCCGGGTTCACGCCGGCGATCGCCTTCGCCAGCGACGACTACGTCGCGGTGCAGTCCCTCGTCGCGAGCGGCCTCGGGGTGACGGTGCTGCCCGGCCTGGCCCTGCGCGCGCACCAGCACCGCGACGTCGTACGCCGCCGGCTGGCGGCGCACCGCCGGGTCCAGCTCTCGACCTACGGCGCTCCGCCGCGGCCCGCGGCCGTGGATGCCGTCGCGGCGGCGCTGAGCGAGGTCGCCGAGCGCCCGTGACGATCAGCCGCGGGCGCGGATCTCGTCGATCTGCTGGCGCCGCGCGAGCCGGTGGGCCCGGCGTACCTCCGCCTCGTGCAGGAGGCGCCGGTCCTCGTCGGTCTCCGGCTCGAGGGCGGGCACCGGCCGGCCGCGGCCCGCGGCGTCGACCGCGACGAACACGAAGTACGCCGAGCCGACGTGACGCACCTCTCCCGCGGCGTCCCAGGGCTCGGTCTCGATGCGCACCCCGATCTCCATCGACGACGTGCCGACCCAGTTGACCCGGCCGAAGGTCCGGATGATGTCGCCGACCCGGACCGGCTCCAGGAACGCCATCTCGTCGAGCGCCGCCGTGACCGCGGGCCCGCCGCTGTGGCGCTGCGCCACGACCCCCGCGGTCGAGTCGGCCAGCTTGACCACCTCGCCGCCGTGGATGTTGCCCAGGAGGTTGGCCTGCGCACGCGACGTCAGCGTGGCCAGCTCGATGCGGGAGTACGACGGCGTGCGTGCCGCGACGATTTCGCTCACGGGCTGACGGTAGCGTCATGCGCATGGCAGGGCGTGGCGACGGCACCGGTGGCTCCGGTCGCCCCAGTGGCGAGGACCCCGACGGGCAGTTCGATTGGATCTACGGCACGCCCCGCGGCGGCTCCGATCCCGAGCCGACCCGGCGGATCCCCGTGCAACGGCGTCCCGGCGACGCTCCGCCCCCGCCCCCGGCGGCGCACCCGGCGCCGCGGCGCCTGCCTCCCGCGGAGCAGTACGGCGGCACGCCGCCGCCTCCCGGACGCCGACCGGCCCCGGCCTCCCCAGCGCCCGGGGGTCCGCGTCCGCCGCGGCGGGGTCGCTGGTCGCGCCCGCGCACCTACGTCCGGCTCGTGCTGCTCGCGCTGGTCCTGTGGCTGGTCTACACCGTCGCCGTGCCGTTCGTGGCCTGGAACCGCGTCGACAAGGTCGACTTCGAGCCGAGCGCCGAGCGCCCCGCCGAGCAGCCGGGCACGACCTACCTGCTCGTGGGCAGCGACTCGCGGGCCGGGCTCTCGCCCGAGGAGCGCAAGCGGCTCCACACCGGCGACGCCGCCTCCGAGCTGACCGACACCATCCTGCTCCTGCACACCGGCGACGGGCCGACGACCCTGGTGTCGATCCCCCGCGACTCCCCGTTGGACATCCCGGGCTTCGGGGTGAGCAAGGTCAACTCCGCCTACGCCAAGGGCGGGACGCCGCTGCTCGTGCAGACCCTCGAGAAGGCGACCGGCCTGCGGGTCGACCAGTACGTCGAGATCGGCTTCGGCGGGCTCGTCGGCGTCGTGGACGCGGTCGGTGGGATCGAGATCTGCCCCCAGCAGCGGATCAAGGACAAGGACTCCGGGCTCAACGTCAAGAAGGGCTGCCAGGAGGTGGACGGGGCGACCGCGCTGGCCTACTCCCGCGCACGGAAGTACAGCCCGATCTCCGACCTGGCGCGGGTCCAGCAGCAGCGCGAGGTCATCGCCGCGGTCGGCGACAAGGTGCTCTCCCCCTGGTCGGTGCTCAACCCGCTGCGCTGGTGGGGACTGAACAGCTCGGTCCCGGACTTCTTCCGCTTCGGCGACAGCACCGGCCCGGTCGACGCGGGGCGCTGGGCGCTCGCGATGACCAAGGTCGAGAAGTCCTGCACGGTGCCGCTCGCGCGCGCCGACACCACGTGGGACGCCGAGCGCTCGAAGCGGCTCTTCGGCAGGATCGCCGAGGACCGGACCGACGAGATCACCGCCGACCTGTGCACCGCCACCGGTCTGGCCGACTGACCCGACCCGACCGACCCGACCGACCCGACCGGAGGACAGCCGTGTACGAGACCCTGACCTGGCAGGTCGACGACGACGGCATCGCGACGCTGACGCTGGACCGGCCGGACGCGCTCAACGCCTTCGACCTGACCATGGCCCGGGAGCTGCTGCAGGTCTTCGTGACCGACGCCCGCGACGACGCCGTCCGAGCCGTCGTCGTCACCGGCGCCGGCCGCGCCTTCTGCGCCGGCATGGACCTCTCGGCCGAGGGCAACGTGTTCGGGCTCGACGAGTCCCTGTCCCCCACGCCCGCGGAGTTCCGCTCGGCGTACGACGAGCCGCCGTTCGCCGAGGGCGTGCGCGACACGGGCGGCAAGATCACGCTGGCGATCCACGCGCTGCCGAAGCCCGTGATCGCGGCGATCAACGGGCCCGCGGTCGGCATCGGCGCCACCATGACGCTCGCCATGGACCTGCGCCTGGCGTCGACGAAGGCCCGGATCGGCTTCGTCTTCGGGCGGCTCGGCATCGTGCCCGAGGCCTGCTCGTCGTGGTTCCTGCCGCGCATCGTCGGCATCCAGCAGGCCCTGGAGTGGGTCTACTCCGCCGACATCCTCACCGCCGAGCAGGCCCACGCCGGCCGCCTGGTGCGCAGCCTGCACGAGCCGGAGGACCTGCTGCCGGCGGCCTACGAGCTGGCGCGCTCGTTCGTCACCGACCGCTCGCCGGTCGCGCTCGGCCTGGCCAAGCAGCTCCTCTACCGCAACAGCGCGGCCGCCGACCCGCTCGAGGCCCACCTCACCGACTCGCTGGCGATGTTCTGGACCTCGATCGGGGACGGCAAGGAGGGCGTCGCGGCGTTCCTGGAGAAGCGGACCCCGCGGTTCTCCGGGAAGGCCTCGGAGCTCCCCCGGCTGACCTGAACCGCGACCGGGCGACTCACATCGCCATGAACAGGATCTCCTCGCGGCTGTACTCCCGTCCCGGGTGCTCGGCCGCGAGGTGCGCCTGCACCTTCTCCACGAGCTCGTCGTCGGTGTCGGCACGCAGGGTGGTGTCGCAGGGGCAGCGCAGCGAGGGCATGGTGACCTCCGGGGACGGGACAGGGAACGCGTTCCAGTCTAGAACTACGGGCTCGGCAGCGGTCCGGGTTAGCCTCGGCGCGATGCTGCAGACCCCGGGAACCACCGCACCCCGTCCTCGCGCCGTGCTGCTGGCGGGTGTCACCGTGGTGACCCTGCTGGCGCTGCTGGCCCTCGCGGGCTGTCGGGCCGAGGAGTCGCCGGCCGCCGGGCCGAGCCCCGAGCCGACGCCGGCCGCCCCCGCCACGAGCACCGCGCCCACCCCGCCCCCACCGGCGGCGGTCCCGCACCCCGCTGCGCAGCCGACGACGCCGCCTCCACCGCCGCGGCGCACCTACCGGCCGGACAAGGAGGTCTGGCAGCGGGCACAGCCGGCCCATGCCCAGAACCTGCGCAATCCGCTCGCCGAGCGCCGCTGGGGCGTCTACCGCGGTGGGCTGGAGCAGACCTGGACCGCCTACCAGGCGGCTGGCGGCGAGGCGAGGCGACAGCTGGCGCGGATCGCGCTGCGCCCGAAGTCGCTGTGGCTCGGCACGTGGAGCGGATCGCCGGAGCGGATCGGGTCGGTCGTCGAGGAGTACGTCGAGAACGCCTCGGGCGGCGACCCGAAGGTCCTCGTCCAGCTCGCCGTCTTCCGGATGGATCCGTGGGAGCACGCCGTGTGCAGCCGCACGCCCTCCGCCGGCGCGCAGGAGGAGTACCGGCGCTGGATCACCAACGCCGCCCGCGCGCTCGGCAAGCAGCACGCCGCCGTCATCCTGCAGCCCGACCTGCCGTTCTGGTGGTGCTCGAACCGCGCCGTCACCAGCGCGCTGATCAAGCACGCGGTCAGGGCCTTCTCCGCCCAGCCGAACACCAGCGTCTACCTGGACGCCGGTGCCGCCGACTGGAGCAGCACACCCCAGGTCGGCGTACCCCGCGCGTCGCAGGCGGCCGATCTGCTGCTCGCCAACGGCATCGCCGACGCGCGCGGCTTCGCGCTCAACGCCACCCACTACGTCGGCACCGAGGAGTCGGTCGCCTACGGCACCGAGCTAGTCGAGATCCTCCGCGAGCGCGGGGTCAAGGGCGTCCACTTCGTCGTCGACACCGCGCAGAACGGCAACGGGATGACCTGGCCCGAGGTCGACGCGGAGGGTCCGGTCAACGACAACGCCCGGGTGTGCGGGTCGGCCACGGACCGCCGGGGTTGCGTCACCCTCGGCATCCCGCCGACCTCACGGGTCGGCGACCCGCGCTGGGGGCTGTCGGCCGAGACGACGCGGGCCGCGAAGCGCCATGTCGACGGCTTCCTGTGGTTCGCCCGGCCCTGGCTGCACATGCAGGCCAACTGGCACGGCCCGGCCCGGGCGCTCGGGATGGCCCGCAGCACGTCGTGGTTCGCGCCCTAGGGAAACGCTGCGCCGGGTGGTCGATCAGGCGGCCGCCGGGGCGCGGCGACGTCCGTAGCTGACGCCGCCGGCGCCGGCGACGACGAGGCCGCCGCCGAGGAGCAGCCAGAGCAGGTCCGGGCCACCCGTGTTGGGCAGGCCGGCGCCCTGGTCGCCCCCGCCGCCACCGCCGCCGTTGTCGTCGTCGCTCGCGACGCGGAACGTCTGGGTGGTGCCGGACGACGGCAGGAACAGCGCGGCGTTGTCGGGCGTCAGCGCCGCGGTCGCGACGTAGCGGCCCTTCGGCAGGCGCGGCCCCTCGAACCGGATCGGCCGGTCGACGAAGTGCACCGACGTGGTGAACACCGGAGCGGCGACGACCGCGCGCGCCCCCCGCGCGGCGGTGCCACCGGTCGCCAGCGTGATGGCGATGGTGCCGGCCGGCGGCGTCGGGTGGTTGGCGCTGGCGCTGACCTCGAGCACGACCGGCTTGCCGGCCTCGTTGGCGATCACCTTGATCGTGGTGACGGTCGGGATCTTGGGCGTGTAGCCGTCGGCCTGAGCGGGCGTCGACGGCGCGACGGCGAATGCCGCCGTGAGCATGGCGAGCGCAGCCAGCTTCTTGAGCACGTGTCCTCCTTGAACTTCCCCATGCAACGACCCGGCTCGTTCAAGGTGGCGGGCAGTGCGTCACCGATCCTAGCCTGATTCGCCGCCACCCGCGGGAGTCGACTTCACCAGGTGGCCGAACACGACGGATCGGTTGTCGGTGTGGAAGATCTCCGAGCAGGTGACCAGCGTGATCAGCTGGTTGCCGACGTCCGCGGGTGGCTGGGTGCCGCCCGACGGGTTGACCGGCGCCTCGTCGAGCACCCAGGTCTCGGTGAACGGCACGATCAGGTCCTCGCCGCCGGTGTCGAGGACATAGGTGTACGTCGCCGCGCGGGTCTCCACGATCACCTCGTCGCCCGGCTCGAGCGACGGCAGCTCGGCGAACGGCTCACCGTGGGTGACCCGGTGACCGGCCAGGACGTAGTTGCCCACGCCGCCCGCCTCGGTGTCCTCCATGTGGCCGATGCCGGCGGCGAGCACGGCGTCGCTGGACCCCTCGAGCACGGGGACGGAGTAGTCCTTGCCGAACCGCGGGATGTGCACGATGGCCGTGGCGTTGCCGAACTCGGTCCGCACGACGTCCTGGCCGTCACCCCAGCCGGCCTCGAGCGCCCGCCGCACCTCGCCCTGACGCTGCTGGGACTGCCAGTTGGTGCCCCAGAACTGCCACGCGACCCAGCCGAGCACGGCCAGCCCGGCGGCGATCAGGCCGCAGCCGAGCCAGAAGGTGACCCGTCGCCGGGTCGGCGCCGCCTGGCCCGACGAGCCGTCCGCGGGCCGCGACCGGCGCCGGCGGACCCGGTTGGGCGCCGACTGCTCGTCACTGTCGGGGCTGTCGGGCGCGTCGGTCTGCGTCATGGAATCCCTCCTCGGCGGGGCCTCGCGTCGGACAGCCCCACCCCATCCAACGCGAGGCGGACGCGTGTGTCACGTCCGGCGGCGCGCTCGCTCCGCGAGTCCGCCGCCGACGGCCACGAGCCCGATCCCGGCGAGGAGGAATCCCAGGTGCGGGCCCCCGGTGTTGGGCAGCCCACCGCCGCCGCTGCCACCGTTGCCCCCACCGGACTCGTCCACGGCGTCGACCTCGAACCTGACGTTGTCGCTGCAGCGCAGGAAGCGGGTCGGGTCGTCGGGGACGAAGGTGGCGGTCGCCTGGTGCTTCCCGCGCTCGAGGCGCGGGCCGACGATCTCGACCCGGGAGCCCTCGTAGCGCACCGTCCTGCTCCAGCGGTCCGCGGCGGAGCCGCCCGGGGAGACGCGATCGCCGTCGACGGTCACGGTGCCCCGCGGCTGGACGCTGCCGGCGGCGGTGACGTCCACCCGCACGACCACGCGGTCGCCGGCGACGGTGGCCGGCACCGTGATCCGGCACGACGTCGGCACGGCAGGCGTGTAGGGATCGGCGCTCGCGGGACTGCCGACGATCCCCAGCAGGGCGAGCAGGAACACGGCGAGTGCCACCAGGGCACTCCACGGCACCACGTGACGACGCATCGAACCTCATCTCTCCCGAGAGGATGAATGTGACGCTCCGCCCGACCCCGGATGGCGACAGGCGAACCTGTATCACCCAACCGGCGTGCTGTGAACTTCGTTACGGCTCGAGGGGGAGAATTTTGCGCGGTCGCGTGACACCCGGCCACGGATGCGGTACGGCGCCGGGCGCGTCGGCGCGTCCGGGGGTGCCTGTCAGAGGGTGCTCTGCACCCCGGCGAGGAGCTGGCGGGCCATCACGATCCGCTGCACCTGGTTGGTGCCCTCGTAGATCTGGGTGATCTTGGCGTCGCGCATCATCCGCTCGACCGGGTAGTCGCGGGTGTAGCCGTAGCCGCCGAGGACCTGCACCGCGTTGGTGGTGACCTCCATGGCGACGTCGGAGGCGAAGCACTTGGCCGCGGCGCCGAAGAAGGTGAGGTCGCTGTCGCCGCGCTCGGAGCGGCCGGCGGCTGCGTAGGTCAGCTGGCGGGCCGCCTCGACCTTCATGCCCATGTCGGCCAGCAGGAACTGCAGGCCCTGGAAGTCCGCGATCGCCTTGCCGAACTGCTGACGCTCCTGGGCGTAGCCGAGCGCGTAGTCGAGCGCCCCCTGGGCGACGCCGACAGCCTGGGCGGCGATGGTGACCCGGGTGTGGTCGAGGGTCTTCATGGCGTACTCGAAGCCCTTCCCCTCGTCTCCGATGATCCGATCGCCGGGGATGCGGACGTTGTCGAAGTAGACCTCGCGCGTCGGCGAGCCCTTGATGCCGAGCTTCTTCTCGGGTGCGCCGAACGAGACGCCGGCGTCCGACTTCTCCACGACGAACGCCGAGATGCCCTTGGAGCGGGCCTCGGGGTCGGTCGTGGCGAGGACGGTGTAGAACTCCGACTCCCCCGCGTTGGAGATCCAGCGCTTGGTGCCGTTGAGGACCCAGCCGTCCCCGTCGCGCACCGCGCGGGTCCGCTGGTTGGCGGCGTCCGAGCCCGCGTCGGGCTCGGAGAGGCAGTAGGAGAAGCCCTCGCCGGCGGCCAGTCGGCCGAGGTACTTCTTCTTGAGGTCCTCCGAGCCGCCGATCATGAGCGGCAGCGAGCCGAGCTTGTTGACGGCGGGGATGAGCGAGGCCGAGACGTCGGCGCGGGCGATCTCCTCGATGACCAGGACGGTGGCGAGCGCGTCGGCGCCGGCGCCGCCGTACTCCTCCGGGACGTGGGGCGCGTGGAAGTCGGCGGCCTGGAGCGCCTCGGCCGCCTCGCGCGGGTAGCGCGCCTCCTCGTCGACCTCGGCGGCGAAGGGTGCGACCTTCGCGTCGCAGAGCGCCCGGACGGCCTCGCGGACGGCCTGGTGCTCCTCGGACAGGGCGTACATCGGGTGGTCGCTCACGACGGCTCTCCTGGACGGGCTCTCCCGGATCGGGCTGGTACTCAGTATCGTACTCGCGAGACTCCGTCCCGTCGAGTTAGGCTGCGCCGGTGCCCGCCACCGCCCGCGACCGCCTCGTCGCCGCCGCCTTCGAGCTCTTCGAGGCCCAGGGGTACGACGGCACCACCGTCGACGACATCGCCAGCCGGGCGGCCACCGGCCGCAGCACCTTCTTCCGCCACTTCCGCGGCAAGGAGGACGTGGTCCTGCCCGACCACGACGCGCTGCTGACCCGGATCGACAGCCGCCTCGCGACGGCCTCCCCCGCCGGGCGGGAGCTCGCCCTGCGCGAGGCCGCCGGCATCGTGCTCGCCCACTACCTGGCGGAGGGCCCGACCGCGCGCGCCCGCTACCGGCTCGCGAGCACGGTGCCGGCGATCCGCGACCGGGAGATCGCGAGCGTGCAGCGCTACGTCCGACTCTTCGCCCGGCACGTGCACGGCTGGCTCGACGCCGAGCCCGACGGCCCGCTGCGCGCCGAGCTCGTCGCCTCGGCCGTCGTCATCGGCCACAACCACGTGCTGCGCCAGTGGCTGCGCGGCGACGTCGACGATGCCGCGACGGCGGAGGCGCTGGTCGACCGGGCGCTGGGCCACGCGGTCGCGCTGCTGCGCGGCGCGGCGGCGGGACCCGCCACGATCGTGATCACCGGCGGGCAGCAGGACGTCGAGCAGGTGGTGCGGCGGGTGCGCGAGGCGCTCGGCGGGAAGAACCCGGGCGCCGAGGACCTTGGGTCGTCATGAGCACTCCCGCGCACCTCGACCCCGCCGTCATCGACCGGATGCTCGACGACACCACGACCTGGGCGATCGTCGGCCTGTCCGGCAACCCGGGCCGCACCGCCTACGAGATCGCGGCCCTGCTCCAGCGCCGGGGCAAGAAGATCGTGCCGATCCATCCCTCGGCGCCCGTGGTGCTCGGCGAGCAGGGCTACGCCACGCTGGCCGACGTGCCCTTCCCGATCGACGTGGTCGACGTGTTCCGCCGCTCCGAGGACGCCGGCCGGTTCGCCGACGAGGCCGTCGCGATCGGCGCCGGCGGCGTGTGGTTCCAGCTCGGCGTCGTAGACCAGGACGCGTTCGAGCGGACCCGCGCGGCCGGTGTCCCGATGGTCATGGACACCTGCCCGGCGATCGAATGGCGCCGGCGCGGCGCCTGAGCCCCTACTGGTCGCGGACGACCGCGCCCTTCGCCTCGGCGACGGCCTTCAGCTCGGCCTGGAAGTCGGTCATCCGCTTCTGCAGCGCGGGATCGGTCGCCGCGAGGATGCGGACGGCGAGGAGGCCGGCGTTGCGCGCGCCGCCGATCGCGACGGTGGCCACCGGCACCCCGGCCGGCATCTGCACGATCGAGAGCAGCGAGTCCATGCCGTCGAGGTACTTCAGCGGCACCGGCACGCCGATCACCGGCAGCGGGGTCACCGCCGCGAGCATGCCCGGCAGGTGCGCTGCGCCGCCGGCGCCGGCGATGATCACCGACAGGCCGCGGCCCGCCGCCTGCTGCCCGTAGGCCAGCATCTCGGTGGGCATGCGGTGCGCGGAGACCACGTCGGCCTCGTACGCGACGCCGAACTCCTGGAGCGCCTCGGCCGCGGCCTTCATCACCGGCCAGTCGGAGTCGGAGCCCATCACGATGCCCACGCGCGCAGTCATGGGCGCGAGCCTAGTGTCGGACTACTCGCTCTCGTCGCCCAGGTCGCCGCGGAACCACGCGGCGGCGTGCCGCCCCCGCTCCAGGCAGTCCTCGAGGTCGTCGCCGTAGACGTTGACGTGGCCGACCTTGCGGCCCGGGCGCAGCTCCTTGCCGTAGAGATGCACCCGCAGCTGCGGGTCGCGGGCCAGCGCGTGGGGGTACCCGTCGTAGAGGCGAGCCACGTCGGGGCGGTCGCCGCCGAGGATGTTGACCATCACCGTCCACCGGGCTCGGGGTGCGGGCGAGCCGAGGGGCAGGTCGAGGGCCGCGCGCAGGTGGTTCTCGAACTGGCTGGTGACCGCGCCGTCCTGGGTCCAGTGGCCGGTGTTGTGCGGCCGCATCGCGAGCTCGTTGATGTAGACGACCGGGCGTCCGTCGGCGTCGGTCGCCTCGAACAGCTCGACGGCCAGGATGCCGGTGACGTCCAGCTCGCCGGCGATCCGGAGCGCGAGCTCCTGCGCCGATGTCGCGAGGGCGGGATCGAGGTCGGGCGCCGGTGCGATCACCTCGCGGCACACGCCGTCGACCTGGAGGGTCGCGACGACCGGGTACGCCGCGGCCTGGCCGCTGGGGGCCCGGGCCACCAGCGCGGAGAGCTCACGCCGGAAATCGACGAGCTCCTCGGCGAGCAGCCGGACCCCCATCGACGCCGTCGCCTCGGCGGCGGCCAGCGGCTCGGCCGCGTCGGCGAGCGAGCGCACCACCCAGACCCCCTTGCCGTCGTACCCGCCCCGGGAGACCTTGAGGACGCACGGCAGCCCGAACGCCTCGACGTCGGCCTCGGACGCGACGACCGCCCAGCGCGGCTGCGGGGCGCCGAGACGACCCATCGCCTCGCGCATCACGACCTTGTCCTGCGCGTGGACCAGTGCCTCGGGGCCCGGGTGCGCGATCACGCCGTCGGCGGCGAGAGCGCGCAGGTGCTCGGTCGGGACGTGCTCGTGGTCGAAGGTGACGACCGAGCAGCCCTCGGTGACTGTGCGCAGGGTGGCGAGGTCGCGGTAGTCGCCGACCATCTGGTCCGGGATCACCTGCGCGGCCGAGACGCCCGCGGCCTCGGCGAGCAGACGGAGCGGTACGCCGAGGGCGACGGCGGGCTGCGCCATCATCCGGGCGAGCTGACCGCCGCCGATCACGGCGATCCGGGGCGCGGGTTCGGTCGTCGACACGGCCGAAACCCTACGCAGTCCGGGCCGTCTACGCCGAGCCGGCCTCCACGGCCTCGTCGAGCTCGAAGCGCAGGCCCTGACCACGGATCGTCGTGATGAGCCGGGGCTGGCGGGTGTCGTCCCCGAGTTTGCGTCGTACCCAGCCGAGGTGGACGTCGATCGTCTTCGACGACGTCCAGAAGGTCACCCCCCACACGTCGCGCATCAGCTCCTCACGCGTGACGATCGAGCCGGCGCGCGCGATGAGCGCGTGCACCAGGTCGAACTCCTTGCGCGACAACAGGATCTCGCGGTCCCCACGCCACATGCGCCGGGTCGACGGGTCGACCCGAACATCCTGCACCTCGATCACAGGGCTCAACGTAAGGAAATGACCGCGTCCGGGATACGGAATGGCGAGAATTTTGCCTTGAGAAGCCACCCCAAAACTGGCGCTGACCAGGGAATTCGGTCAAGGTGAAAGGTCAGGCACGCCTGACTGCAACAGGTTCCACCACGCCGAAGCCGCGCACCGGGCGCGCCGGCAGTGGCCGGGACTCCACCTGGTCGGCCGGGAGCAGGTCGGCCGTCGCGTGGTCGACGATGATCCGGTTGCGGCGCGCGACCTGGGTCAGCCGGGCCGCGAGGTTGACCGGCGGGCCGAAGACGTCGCCCATGCGCAGCACGACGCCGCCGGACGCGAGGCCGACGCGTACGTCGGGCATCCGGGGGTCGCGGCCGATGACGTTGATGATGCCCTCGGCGGTCGCGAAGGCGGCCATCGGGTCGTCGTTCACGAACAGCACCGCGTCGCCCATGCTCTTGATCAGCCGGCCCTGCTCGCGGGCGATCACGTCACCGCAGCGGGCCTCGAAGACCTCGACGAGCTCGCCGATCCGCTCGCGGGAGACCTCGTTCGACAGCGCGGTGAAGCCCACGATGTCGGCGAAGCCGACGCTGAGGTCCGTGGTGTGCGGATCGTCGTCGAGGGCGCGCACCGACTCCATCCGGGCCACCGCGGCGGCGAGATGGCGGCGCCAGGCATAGACGAGAAGGCCCTCGAACCGCTCGCCCAGGCGGGCCAGCACCCAGGCGCCGGGGTCCTCGGCGACCGGCTCGCCCTCGGGTGCGCCGTCCGCGACGTGCTGCACCAGCTCGCCGACCTCCCAGTCGGCCAGGCGCGCCATGGTGATGCCGACCCCCCGGGTGACGTTGAGCGCCACGTCGAGGTCGATGACGCCGTCCTCGAGGATCTGCGTCATCAACCGGATGGCGGCGACGTCGGCGCCGGTGTAGGCGCGCTCGTCGCCGTGCTCGGCGAAGCCGAGCGTGCGGAACAGCCGGCGGGTCTGGTCGAGCGGCAGGCCGGCCCGCTCGGCGACCTCCGCCGCGGTGAGCTGGGGCTCCTCCCCGAGGCAGGCCCGCTCCGGGGCGGTGTCAGACACCTTCGTCCCGACGGGGGGCCTGTCCGCTGTGGAGCTCGTGGAGCAGCTCGTTGAGCCGGCGCTGCGTGGCCTCGACGTGCGGGATGTCGTTGAGCCGCACGGTGCCGAACGTCGAGGCGTCGGAGATCAGGAGGCTGCCGCAGCCGAAGGGACGGTCGATCAGGTTGATCTCCATGGCGATGTCGCTGACCCGGGCCAGCGGGATGTCGTGGCCACGGCGGGTGATGATCCCGTTGCGGGTGATCAGCCGGCGGTCGGTGAAGGCGTGGACGGTGGTCAGCCAGTCGAGGAAGGGACGCACCGAGAACCACAGGATCCCGAGGATCGCGAGCACCCACACGATGAGCGTGAGCACGCGCTGGAAGCCGGTGTCCTCGAGGATCACCTGTGCCGCGACGCCGATGGCGAGCAGGACGACGAGCGCGAGGATCGGCCCGAACAGCGCCTTGGGGTGCTGACGGGTGCTGATGATCAGGCGCTCGCCGGGGTTGAGCAGCTTCTTCGAGATGGCCACGGCCCGATCATCCCACCAAACGCGACGGTTCAGGCCGAGGCCGGGCGGACGTGGATCACGTCGCCCGCGCCGACCCGCTCGGTCCCGGCGGCGGTCTCGACCACCAGGCGCCCGTCGTCGTCGATGTCGGTCGCCCGCCCGAGCAGCTCCCCGGAGCCCGGCAGCTCGACGCGCACGTCGCGGCCGAGCGTCGCGCACTGGGCGCGGTACGACGCGGCGAGGCGCGCGGTGCCCTGCTCGCCACCGGCCTGCCACATGTCGTACCCCTCGCGGACCGCGGCGACCACGCCGAGCAGCACCGAGGTCCGGTCGGGCACGTCGGTCCCGGCGACGGCGAGGCTGGTCGCGGTCGGGACGGGGAGCTCCTCGGCACTCATGCCGACGTTGATGCCGACGCCCACGATCGCCGCCGGTCCGGTCGGCGTCTCCACGCGCTCGACGAGGATGCCCGCGACCTTGCGATCGGCGTCGAGCAGCACGTCGTTGGGCCACTTCACCGAGGCGTCGTACCCGAGCGCGACGAGCGCCTTCGCCACGTTGTGGCCGACGAGCAGCGGCAGCCACGGCCAGGACGCCGGCGGCACCGTGGGGCGCAGGAGCAGGGAGAAGGTCACCGCCGTGCCGGGGGGCGTCTGCCAGGTGCGGTCGAGGCGGCCCCGGCCCGACGACTGGTGGTCGGCCACCACGACGAGGCCCTCGTGCGCACCCGCGCGGGCACGCTCCGCCGCGACCTCGTTGGTCGACGGCGCCTCGCTGAGCAGCTCGAAGGCGAGGTCGGGGGTCAGCTCGGACGCAGCGGCGAGACGGTCGCCGTCGAGCGGTCCACGGACGGGCATCGGGGTGGAACCGGAAGTCACGGGCTCTACCTTGGCGCAGCCACGCCCCGGAGGAAAGCCCGGGGCCCGGCCCGCGCGGCGGTCTCAGGCGAAGAACGCCCGCAGGTCCGCGACCACGTCCGCGGGCACCTCCAGCGCGGCGAAGTGCCCGCCGCGCGGGTGCTCCGACCAATGCGCGATACCGGTGTTGTCCCGCTCGGCGAGCGAGCGGATGGTCTGGAAGTCGTCCTTGAACACCGCCACGCCGATCCGTCCCGTGCTGACGACCGGGTCGGTGCCGGCGCGCTGCTCGTCGTAGTAGTAGCGGGCGGCCGAGCCGTAGGTGTTGGTCAGCCAGTAGAGGGTCGCCTGCGCCAATACCTGCTCGGGAGTCACCAGGCTGGTGCCGTTGCCGAAGCTCTCGAACAGCTCGCCGTAGGCCAGCACGGCGACGGGAGAGTCCGCGAGGCCCGCGGCGATCGTCTGCGGGCGGCTGGCGTTCATCTGGTTGTAGCCGCCGACCGACTGGAACCACTGCATGTGCTCGAGCGCGGCGTACTCCTTCGGACCGAAGGCGGCGAACTCCGCCGGGTCGCCGCTCGGGAAGGAGAACAGCTGGAGCACGTGCGCACCCCGGAAGCCCTCGGGGTCCAGCACGGCGAGCTCGCGCCCGACCATCGCTCCCAGGTCGCTGCCGTGGACGCCGTAGGAGTCGTAGCCGAGCCGGCGCATGAGCACGTCGTACGCCGCCGCGGCACGTCGCGTCGTCCAGCCTCCGTCGGCGACCGGCGTCGAGAAGCCGAAGCCCGGAAGCGACGGGATGACCACGTGGAACGCCTCCTCGGCGGTGCCGCCGTGGGCCTCGGGGTCGACGAGGGCCTCGATCATGTCGAGGAAGTCCAGCTGCGATCCCGGGTAGGTGTGCGCGAGGAGCAGCGGGATGGCGTCGGCGTGGCGGCTGCGGACGTGGAGGAAGTGGATGCGCTGGCCGTCGATCTCGGTGACGTAGCCGTCGTAGGCGTTGAGTCGGGCCTCGACCGCGCGCCAGTCGAAGGCCTGCCAGCGTCGGACCATGGCGCGCAGGTACGACTCCGGGGTGCCGTGGTCCCAGCTGTCGCCGGGCGCGGCCGGGGCGAAGCGGGTGCGGTCGAGGCGGGCGCGGAGGTCGTCGAGCTCGGCCTGGGGGACGTCGATGACGAAGGGGGTGATCTGCTCGGACATGGTCGGGCCTCTCGGTCGGTGGTGGTGGTGCCTCTGGGTGTCTCCGACGCTAGGACGCATACCGGAACAGAACGTTCCTGTTTAATCAGGGCGATGAGGACGACCTCGGAACGCCTGCTCGAGCTGCTCGGGCTGCTGCAGTCCCGGGTCGCGTGGACCGCGCCCGAGCTCGCCGCCCGGCTCCACGTGACCGAGCGGACGGTGCGCAACGACGTCACCCGGCTGCGCGAGCTCGGCTACCCCGTCGACGGGGTGCGCGGGCGGTCCGGCCACTACCGTCTCGGCGCCGGCGCGAAGCTCCCCCCGCTGCTGCTCGACGACGAGGAGGCCGTCGCCGTGGCGGTGGGCCTGCGGACCGTGACGGGCGTGGCCGGCTTCGAGGAGAGCGGCGGCCGGGCGCTCACCAAGCTCGAGCACGTGCTGCCCGACCGGCTCCGCCGCCGCATCGCCGCACTGCGCGACGCCACCGAGGCCGGCCCCGCCAACACCGACTCCAACGTCGAGGACCCCGCGGTCGACGCGAGCGTGCTCGCCGAGATCGCCGACGCGATCCGCGACCACCGCGGCCTGCGCGCGTTCTACGGCGCGGAGCAGGACCGGATCGAGATCGAGCCCTACCGGCTGGTGGCCTGGCAACGACGGTGGTTCGTGGTCGGCCGCTCCCCCGGAACCGACTCGTGGGCGCCGTACCGCGTGGACTGGTTGACCCTGCGGATGCCGGGCGGTCGCTCGTTCCGCCCCTCGCCTCAGCCCGACGACCTCACCGAGCTCGTGGTCCGCGAGGTGGCCCGGACCGGCTGGTCGGTCCATGCCCGGCTGGTCGTCGACGCTCCCGCCGAGGAGGTGCTCGCCAGGATCAATCCGGCCGTCGGCGTGGTCGAGTCCCGTCCCGACGGCCGCTGCGTGCTGGTCACCGGCGGCGACAGCCTGGAGATCGTGGCGGTCTGGATCGGCATGCTCGGGCTCGACTTCACGGTGGAGTCCCCGGCCGCCCTGGTCGGCCACCTGCGCGTCCTGGCGCGGCGATATGCGGATGCCGTCGTCGGGAGCGCGTCCTAGGGTTCCGACATGACGCGACTCGTGGACGACCGCACCGACCGCTTCGTCGAGGACCTCGCCGCCCTCGATCCGTTGACGGCGACCTACGCCGGCATCCCGGGCCACGACGGCGAGCTGCCCGATCTCTCCCCCGACGGCTTCGCCGCCACCGAGGAGCTGCACCGCCGGGCCCTGGCCGAGGTCGCGGCGCTGGAGACGGTCGACGAGCGCGAGGCGGTCGCCAAGGCCGCCTTCGTCGAGCGCGTCGGGCTCACCGTCGAGCGCGCCGAGGCCGGCGTCGAGCGCAGCGAGTTCTCCGTGATCTCGAGCGCGATCCACGCCGTGCGCGAGGTGTTCGACCTGATGCCGACCGAGACCCCGGAGCACTGGGAGGCGATCGGCGACCGGCTGGCCGCGGTGCCGGCCGCGCTCGACGGCTACCGCGCCACGCTGCTCGAGGAGGCGGCCGGCGGCCGGGTGTCCGCGAAGCGGCAGTACGCCGAGGTGGCCGGCCAGGTGCGCGGTTGGACCGGGCAGGAGGGGGCTGCCGGCGACTACTTCGCCGGCGTCGTCGCCTCCGCCCCGGAGGGTGTCCGCGACGCATTGGCCGCCGCGGCGGCGAGCGCCTCGGCCGCGTACGCGGAGTTCGGGCGGTTCGTCGAGACCGACCTGCTCCCCCGCGGCCGCGACGTCGACGGCGTGGGCCGCGACCACTACTCGCTGGCGTCCCGCTACTTCCTCGGCGCGAGCGTGGACCTCGAGGAGACCTACCGCTGGGGCTGGGAGGAGCTGAAGCGGATCGAGGACGACATGGCCGCCACCGCCGCGCGGATCGTCCCCGGCGGCTCGGTGGCCGACGCCGTCGCCGCCCTCGACGCCGACCCGGAGCGCGACTGCGGCAGCCGCGAGGCGTTCCAGGCCTGGATGCAGGAGAGGTCCGACACGATCCTCGCCGACTTCGACGGCGTGCACTTCGACATCGCCGAGCCGATCCGGACGCTGCAGTGCAAGGTCGCGCCGATCAACGACGGCGGCGCCTGGTACACCCCGCCCACCGAGGACTTCTCCCGGCCCGGCACCATGTGGTTCTCGTTCACCGACGACCACGAGCGCTACTCGACCTGGCGCGAGACGACGACGGTCTTCCACGAGGGCGTGCCCGGCCACCACCTGCAGGTCGCGCAGGCCGTCCACCGCGCCGACCTGCTCAACCGCTGGCAGCGGCTGCTGTGCTGGGTCAGCGGCCACGGCGAGGGCTGGGCCCTGTACGCCGAGCGGCTGATGGACGAGCTCGGCTACTTCGCCGACCCGGGCGATCGACTCGGGTTCCTCGACATGCAGGGCTTCCGCGCCGCGCGCGTGGTCGTCGACATCGGCGTGCACCTCGGGCTGACCGTGCCGGCGGACAACCCGTTCGGCTGGCGGCCCGGCGAGACCTGGAACGCCGACCTGGCCTACGAGTTCATGCGTGCGCACTCGCGGATGGACGACGGCTCGCTGAGGTTCGAGGTCAACCGCTACCTCGGCTGGCCGGGCCAGGCGCCGTCGTACAAGGTCGGCGAGCGGATCTGGCTCGACGCGCGCGCGGACGCCCGGACCCGCCATGGTGCGGCCTTCGACCTCAAGGCGTTCCACACCGCCGCGCTCGACCTCGGCGGCCTCGGCCTCGACCCGCTGCAGGCCGCGCTCGCCCGCCTCTGAGCCGGCTGACCGGGACCGCGGGTTCGGTCAGTCGAGCGCGCGGGCCCAGGTCCAGGCGTAGTCCGGGTCCTCGACGGCCCGCCCGCCCTCGCCGAGGTCGAGCGGCGCGAAGGTGTCGACCATGACGGCCGACTCCTCGAAGTACTCCGCGCCCAGCGACGCCTCGATCGCCTGGGGCTGGGGCCCGTGGGCGTGGCCGCCGGGGTGCAGGGAGATCGAGCCGAGTCCGATGCCCGAGCCCTTGCGCGCCTCGTAGTCGCCGGCGACGTAGAACATGACCTCGTCGGAGTCGACGTTGGAGTGGTAGTAGGGCACCGGAACGGCCAGCGGGTGGTAGTCGACCTTGCGCGGCAGGAAGTTGCAGATCACGAAGTTGTGCCCCTCGAAGACCTGGTGCACCGGCGGCGGCTGGTGGATCTTGCCGGTGATCGGCATGTAGTCGTCGATGTTGAAGGTGTAGGGGTACAGGCAGCCGTCCCAGCCGACGACGTCGAACGGGTGGGTCGCGTAGGTGTAGCGGGTGCCGACGACCTGGCCGCCGACCCGGTGCTTCACGAGGACCTCGACGTCGCTCGCTCCGCTGCCGGCAGCGTGGTCGTCGGCCAGGTGGACGGCGGTCGGTCCGTGCAGGTCGCGCTCGCAGTACGGCGCGTGCTCGAGCAGCTGGCCGTAGCGCGACAGGTAGCGCTTCGGCGGTGCGATGTGGCTGTTGGCCTCGATGGCGTAGAGCCGCGACGGCTCGGCGGGCACCCAGCGGTGGGTGGTGGCACGCGGGATGACGACGTAGTCGCCCGCGCGGTAGGGCAGGACGCCGAAGACGGTCTCGACCGTGCCGGCGCCGGTCTCGACGTAGACGCACTCGTCGCCGATCGCGTTGCGGTAGAGCGGGGACGGGCCGGCGTCGGCACCGCCGGTGACCACGTAGGAGATCCGCACGTCGGCGTTGCCGAGCACCAGACGACGGTCGGTGACGGCGTCCGTGCCGGTGGTGAGGTCGTGGAGCCGGAGGTGGCGCGTTGTGAGCGGATGGTTGGGCACCCGGGTCTGGTCGGGCAGCTCCCACGTCTCGGCGGAGGTGATCGCCGACGGCACACCGCGGTGGTAGAGCAGCGAGGAGTCGGAGGAGAAGCCCTCCTCGCCCATCAGCTCCTCGTAGTAGAGCCGCCCATCGGCGTCCCGGAACTGCGTGTGCCGCTTCTGCGGGACCTCTCCGACCTGCCGGTAGTACGCCATCGCCACCCTCCTGGTGCACCTCGTGCGTTGCGTTCGATATCAGAACACGCTTGTTCTCATTCCGAACACTAGACGCTACAGTGGGGGCGTGTCCATCCCTCCGCCGTTCCAGCACCTCGTCGACGACGCCGCGATCTTCCCGCCCGGCCTGGCCCCCCTCCCCGAGGCGGTTCGTGCCCATTGCGCCCACCCGGAGCGTCCCTACGCCGACCTGGTCGGTCCCCTCGTCGTGGACACCGCGCGGCTCGACGAGCTCGCCGCGCTCGACGCCACCGGCGTCGCGGTCAGCGTGGTCGTGCCCGGCCCCGACGAGGTGGCCGGCGTGCCCGCCCGCGCCGCCGCGGCGGGCGTGGCCCTCGCCGGCCTGGAGGTGAAGCTCGGCGGCACCGCGGGGCCGGCCGCGCAGGTCGCCGCCATCGCGGCCGCCGCCCCCGCCGGACCGCCGACCCATGTCGAGGTCCCCCGCCCCGGCGGCACCGGCTGGGCGGAGGTGCTGGACGCCGTGGCCACCCACGGCCTGCGGCTGAAGTTCCGCACGGGGGGCACCGAGGCGGCCGCGTTCCCCTCCGAGGAGGAGGTCGCCACGTGGATCGCCGCCGCGGTCGCGCGCGCGATCCCGTTCAAGTGCACGGCGGGGCTGCACAACGCCGTGCGCCACACCGGCCGGGACACCGGCTTCGAGCACCACGGCTACCTGAACATCCTGCTCGCGACCGCCCGCGCCGTCGCCGGCGCCGACCACGCGACGCTGGTCGCCACGCTCGCCGAGCGCGACGCCACCACCCTCGCGGACGCCGTGCGCGCCGACGCGGACCTCGCCGCGGCCCGCGCCGCCTTCACCTCCTACGGCTCGTGCAGCGTCGCCGAGCCCTACGACGACCTGGTCGCCCTCGGCCTGGTCGCCCCCGCACCGATCCACGAGACCACCGAGGAGATCCGCCGATGACCGACCAGCAGACCTGGGTCCCGGGCGCCGCCGGCAGCCTGTACGACGTCGACAACCTGCCCTACGCCGTCGTCACCACGACCAGCAGCGACGGCCCCGGCCGGATCGGCGTCCGGATCGGCGACCTGGTGCTCGACCTGGGCGCCGCGGCCCGCTCCCTGCGGCCGGAGTGGAGCTCCCTGCTCGACGTCCCCGCCCTCAACCCGCTGCTCGCGGCCGGGCCGGCGGCCTGGGCCGAGGTCCGGGCCTGGGTGGTCGAGCTGCTCACCGACCCCAGCCGGCGCGAGCAGCTCAGCCTGCTGCCGCTGGCCGACGTCACCTGCGCGCTGCCGTTCGCCGTCGCCGACTACGTCGACTACTACGCCTCCGAGCACCACGCCACCAACGTCGGCCGGATCTTCCGCCCCGACGGCGACGCCCTGCTCCCCAACTGGAAGCACCTGCCCGTCGGCTACCACGGCCGCGCCGGCTCGATCGTGGTCTCCGGCACCGACATCCGCCGGCCCGCCGGTCAGCGCAAGGCGCCCGACGAGGCGGCGCCGACGTACGGCCCGAGCCGCCGGCTCGACATCGAGGCCGAGCTCGGCTTCGTCGTCGGCCGCACCGTGCCCCTCGGCACCCGGGTCGGCACCAGCGAGTTCGCCGAGACCGTCTTCGGCGTGACCGGCGTCAACGACTGGTCGGCACGCGACATCCAGGCCTGGGAGTACGTCCCGCTCGGCCCCAACCTCGCCAAGTCCTTCGCGACGTCGATCGGCGCCTGGGTGACGCCGCTCGCCGCGCTCGAGGCGGCCCGGGTGCCGCTTCCGGGCCAGGACGTCCCCCTCCTCCCCTACCTCCGCGAGGAGGGCCCCTCGGGCTACGACATCGACGTGGAGGTCGAGCTCAACGGCACCGTCGTCGCGCGGCCGCCGTACCGCTCGATGTACTGGTCACCGGCACAGATGCTGGCGCACCTCACCGTCAACGGCGCGTCGCTGCGGGTCGGCGACTTCTACGCCTCGGGGACGATCAGCGGACCGGAGCGCGAGCAGCGCGGCTCCTTCCTCGAGCTGTCGTGGGGCGGCCGTGAGCCGTTCACCGCCGGCGGCGTGGAGCGCACCTTCCTCGAGGACGGCGACGAGGTCGTCCTGCGCTACACGGCCCCCGGCGCCCGGGGGCGGATCGGTCTCGGCGAGGTCCGTGGCAGGATCCTGCCGACCAGCTGAGCGGCGCCACGGATCGAGGCATGAGGAGGAACGGGTGTCGGATTCGGGTTCGCAGACGCTCGAGCGCGGCCTGGCCGTGCTGCTGGAGCTCGGCCGGCACCCGGAGGGCCTGACCGTGGCAGAGGCCGCCACCGCCTGCGGCCTGCACCGCTCGATCACCTATCGCCTGCTGGTCTCGCTCCACCGCACGGGCTTCGCGGCGCGCGACGAGGAGGGCCGCTACACCGTCGGCCCGACCACGGCCGACCTCGCCGAGCACAGCCGGCCGCGGCTGCGGGACGTGGCCGAGCCCGTCCTGCACCAACTGGCGCTGGAGATCGACGCGACGGCGAGTCTCGTCGAGATCAGCGGCGACGCGGCCGTGACCACGGTGGTCGCCGAGCCGCCGACCGACGGCCCGCGCTTCTCCTACCGTCTCGGCAACCGTGACCCCCTCGACCGCGGCGCCGGCGGCCTGGCCGCGCTCGCGTCCGGCCCGCCGCGTCCCGGCGAGCCCGCACGGGTCGCCGAGGTCCGCGCCGCGGGGCACGTCACGACCGAGGCCGAGCTCAACCCCGGGGCGTACGGCATCGCCGCTCCCCTGCCGGGCTGGCACGTGCTGGCCGCGGTCAACGTGGTGACCTCCCGGCCCGACCTGATGGTCTCCGCGGTCGAGCCGGTGCGACGGGCCGTCGCGACGATCTCCGCCGCGCTCGCCTGAGCGCGCCCTGCGCGCCCTGAACGCGCCCGGAACCGGCAACGACCGACCCGGCGGGCCGACCGGCTCACGGTCGGGTCCCGCCGGGTCGGCGTGGGCGACAGGCTCGCCTCAGACGGTCTCGGTCAGCGCCGCCGGAGTGCCCTTCGCGGGCTTGACCCAGATCAGCAGCACGATGGCCAGGGTCATGCAGGCCGCCGGGAAGGTGAGGCTGAAGATGACGTCGTCGGCGGCGGCCGTCTTGCCGATGACATAGGGGCCGAAGAAGCCGCCCGCGGCCGCGATCGCGTTGATCGTGGCCAGGCCGACCGCGGTCTGCGAGCGGGTGAGGGCCTCCGCCGCCAGCGCCCAGAAGGGGCCGAGGTAGGAGAACACGCCGATGGCGAGCAGGCACAGTCCGACCATGCCGAGGGCCGGCGTCTCCTTGAAGACCATGGTCACGACCAGGCCGACGACGGCGACGGCGAGGGTCGTCATCACGACCGGCTTGCGGCTGCCGAGCCGGTCGGAGTAGCGCGCGACGAGCAGCATCGCGACGGCGCCGAAGACGTACGGGATCGCGCCGACGAGGCCGATGTTCGTCGAGGAGTAGTCGGGGTTGAGCTGGGCGACGATCTGCGGCAGGAAGAAGGTCATGCCGTAGAGGCCGACGGCGTAGAGCAGGTTGATGAACGCCAGGTAGAGGATCTTGGGGTTCTTGACGGCGTCGAGGGAGATCTCCAGGTGACCGTCGTCCTCGGCGTCGTACTCGCTGCTGATCTCGCCCTCGAGCCAGTCGGACTCCTCCTTGCTGAGCCAGCGCGCCTTGCTCGGCCGGTCGGCGAGGTAGGCGAGGACCCACACGCCGAGCAGCACGGGCGGCAGGCCCTGCAGGATGAACACCCACTGCCAGCCGGCGAGACCGAACCAGTCGACGTGGTCGAGGATCACGCCGGCGGACGCGCTGCCGATGAGCAGCGCGACGGGCTGGGCCAGGGAGAAGCCCGCGATGCCTCGGCTGCGCTCCTGCGAGCGGAACCAGAAGGTCATGTAGAGCAGCAGGCCCGGGAACAGGCCCGCCTCGGCGACGCCCAGGGCGATCCGGGCGATGTAGAGCTGCGTGGTGTTCTGCACGAAGCCGGTGAGGATCGTGATGATGCCCCACGAGATCGCGATCCGGGCCAGCCAGATCCGCGCGCCGACCTTCTTCATGATGATGTTGCTCGGCACCTCGAGCACGGTGTAGGCGACGAAGAAGATCGCCGCGATGGTCCCGTACGTCGCGAGGCTGATGCCGAGATCGGTCGACATCTGCAGCTGTGCGTAGCCGATCGCCGCCCGGTCCATGTAGTTGAACATGTAGAGCAGGAAGGCCGCGGGCAGCACGGAGCGCTGCACCTTCTTCAGGACGGTGGCGCCGTTCACGGCCGCGCCCGAGCGTGCCGCGGGGGTGCTGGTGGACATAGGTACTCCAGTGATCCAGTGGTTGGGATGGTACTGCTGCGCAGCCGCAGCGGGCGAAGCCTCAGCAGGAGGCGGCGGCGTTCTGACCGGCCAGGCGGCCCATGGTCAGGGCGTTGGCGACGGCGTTGCCGCCGCCGACGTACCGGTTGCCCAGGACGCCGCCTCCGGCCTCCCCGGCGGCGAACAGGCCCGGGATCGTCCGGCCCCGCTCGTCGAGGACCGCCGCACCGGCGTCGATCTCGAGCCCGGCATGGGTGCACACGAGCTCCGCCGGCAACACGCGCGTGGCGTGGAACGGCGGCGTCGCGATGGGCGTCGGGGGCTCGGTGGCCCCCTTCGCCGCCAGCGTCTGGTCGCGCTGGAAGTCGGGGTCGCTGCCGTGCGGCAGCTGGTCGTTCCACCGTTCGACGGTGGCCTCGAGCCGGTCGGCGGGCACGTCGATGCGCGCCGCGAGCGCGGCGAGGTCGTCGGCCCGGAGGATCGCGCCCGTGGCGACGAGCTCGTCGACCCGGCCCGGCGTCCAGTCGGCATATCCCTCGGGGAGGGCGCGACGGGCCGTCTCGTCGAAGACCATCCACACCGGCCCGCCCTGGGCGTCGATCTGGCCCCCGGACACGGCGTACGACGCGTCCTCGTCCATGAAGCGGCGGCCGCTGTCGTTCACGTGCACGCGGGAGCGGGGCGGGAAGCCGGCCTGCCAGTGGTGGTGGCGCACGAACTGCGCGGTCGGGAGCATCAGGCCCCAGCCCTCGCCGGCGACGGCGGCGTCGACCTGGTGGCCGAAGGCGAGGTGGTCACCGCGCGAGCCGGGGGCCGCGACGACGAAGAGCGAGTCGCCGGCGCGCAGGGCGTCGGGGAACCAGCGCTCGACGAGCGCCGGGTCCTGCGCGAGCCCTCCGGAGGCGACGACGACGGCGCCGGCGCGCAGCTCCACGCCGTCGGCCACGACGCCCGCGACCCGGCCGCCGTCGACGAGGAGCCGCTCGACCCGGGTGTGCAGCACGACCTCGGCGCCGTGCGCCTTGCGGGCCCGGTCGAGGACCTGCACGAGACCGTAGCCCTGGTCCTTGGGGACGTGGGCGCGCCACACGTCCTCGACGCCGGCGCGGGTGAGCCCCGGGGTGTGGGCGTCGGGCGACACCTGGGCGGGGATCTCGACGCCGAGGTCGAGCAGCCACTCCAGGGTGGGGGCGGCCAGCTCGCAGAAGCGCCGGATGAGGCCGGGCTTGAGCAGCCACTGGTTGAGGTCCATGTAGTGCTGGAAGAAGCGCTCGACGGAGTCGTCGATGCCGAGCGCCTTCTGCACGCTGGTGCCGGCGGCGGTGAACATGCCCGCCGACAGCTGGGTGGAGCCGCCGAGCTCGCCCTCGGACTCGAAGAGGATGACGCTGCGACCGCGCTCGGCCGCGGACGCGGCGGCCGCGAGGCCCGCGCCGCCGCCACCGATCACGATGACGTCGTAGTCGTGGTCGCTCATCAGAGCTCGCCCTCCATCTCGGTGAGGATGCGGTGGTACGTGCCGTTGGACACCAGCCCGCCGTCGACGGTCAGCTCCGCGCCCGTCATGTACGACGCCCCGTCGCCCAGCAGGAAGGCGACCACCTCGGTGATCTCGGCGGGTCGGCCCATCCGGCCGAACGGGATGCTGGCGACGGCGGAGTCCACGAAGCCGTCGGAGCCGGCGAGCAGCGGGGTCTCGACGAGGCCCGGGTGCACCGAGTTGACCCGGATCCCCCAGTCCGCCAGCTCGCCGGCCGCCGACTTGGTCAGACCGCGCAGCGCCCACTTCGACGTCGAGTACGACGGCGAGAAGTAGCCGATCTGCCCGGCGATCGAGGAGATGTTGACGATCGAGCCGCCGCCGGACTCCCGCATCAGCGGCGCGCACGCCTGGATGCCGTAGAACGGGCCGTCGACGTTGATCGCCATGACCTGTCGCCACACGTCGTGGGTGGTGTCCAGGAACCGCAGCCGCCGGGAGATCCCGGCGTTGTTCACCAGCCCGTGCAGGGCGCCGTACGTCGAGTGGAGCCGCGCGACGACGCTCGCCCATGCCGCCGGCTCGGTGACGTCGAGCCGGTGGCCCTCGGCGACACCACCGGCCGCGCGGATCTCCTCCACGACGGGCGTGCAGTCGGCGACGTCGGCCAGCGCGACGGACCATCCGGCCGCGGCGAGCGCCCGGGCGTGGCCGGCTCCCATGCCACCGGCGGCGCCGGTGACGAGGACGACCCGGTCGCCGCGGGGAGTCTCAGACATGCCGGGAGCCGCCGTCGACGGCCAGGATGTGGCCGGTCACGTAGCGGGCGCTGTCGGAGAGCAGGAACAGCATCGGACCGACGATCTCCTCCGGGGAGCCCAGCCGGTGGAGCGGGATGCTGTCGAGCGCCTTGGCCAGCGCCGGCGGGTCGTCTTGGACCCAGCGGGTCATCTCGGTGTCGACGAAGCCGGGCGCGATCGCGTTGACCCGGATGCCGAGGTCGCCGAACTCCACGGCGAGGCACTCGGTGAGGTGGGCGACGGCAGCCTTGGACGAGCAGTACGCCGCCCGCCCCCGGCGCACGCGGACAGCCGCCACCGAGGCCATGTTGACGATCGCACCGCCCTCGGCCATCACGGAGGCGGCGGCCTGCGCGCCGTACAGCACGCCCTCGACGTTGATCGACAGCGTCGCCTGGATCTGGCTGACGGGGATGTCGGTGGCGGGGGCCTCGGGGAAGACGCCGGCGTTGTTGATCCACAGGTCGACCCCGCCGAACCGCTCGACCGCGAGCTCGGCGACGCGCTGCTGGGCGTCGCGGTCGCGCACGTCGACCGCGGTGCCGACGACCTGGCCGGCGTCCGCGACACCGGCGTTCTCGACGGCGAGCGCCTCGGCGGTCGCGGACATCAGGTCCGCGTCGAGGTCAGCACCGACGACGTGGACGCCGCGGGCGGCGAGGGCCGCCGCGAACCGGGCACCCATGCCGCGGCCGGCTCCGGTGATGACGGCCACCTTGCCCCGCAGGTCCGGGTGGTCGACGACCATCGGCGTCCCCCGGACGCGTCCGGGGTGGTCGGTGGTGGTGGGCTGGGTCATGCGGAGGCTCCTCGCTGGACGGTGTCGGTCGGGTCGGTCGGGTCGGTCGGGTCGGTCGGGTCGGTCGGGTCGGTCGGGTCGCTCGAGCTCGGCATCGGCGTGTCGTCGTCGCGCCGGACCTGCCGGTGGGCGACCCGCCAGGCACCGTCCGTGCGGACGAGGTCGTCGGTGAGGACGGTCAGCCGGACCAGCCGGCTCTCCGCGCCCTCGGGCGTGGCGACGATCTGCAGGTAGGCGTGGGCGCGGGCCCGGTCGGCGTCGGCCCCGGGCAGCACGTCGACGTTCGTGACGACGTGACGCAGACGGGTCCGGGTCGCGGCGCAGCTGTCACGGAAGTCCGCCGCGAAGGCGACCAGCGCCGTGGTCCCGCGCACCGGCGCCGGGTACGACGGCGAGTCGAAGCTGCCGTCCGGCGTGAACGTGGCCGCCCAGCCGGTCGCGTCCCCCTCGTCGATCAGCCGCGACTGACGGGCGTAGAGCCGCGTCAGCGCCGCGACGACCTCGTCGGGAACCTCGACCATCACGCCTCCTTCGTCCTGGATTGTGCGTTATTCGCACGCTTAGTGCTATAACCGGGCATGAGGTTAAGCACGTCACAGTCGCGGGGTCAAGCCCTCGGCGTGACCCGGAGCACGTCACGGCACAGGAGGTCGTCACAATGAGGCGCATGAGCGACGCAGACGAGGTGGTCCTCGACGGCTCGATGTCGAAGACGCTCCACTCAGGACTGCGCGTGCTGGAGGTGCTGTGCGCCCACGGTGGCGGCATGACCATCACCGAGATCGCCGACGCCGTGGGCGTGCACCGGACCGTCGCCCACCGCCTGCTGCGCACCCTCGAGGCACACCGGCTGCTGCGCCGCGACCGGGCCAAGCTGTTCCACCTCGGCGCCGGGCTCGTCCCCCTCGCCGAACCGGTCGAGCGCGACCTGCGCGCGGCGGCGCTCCCCCTCCTCGAGGACTTGGCCGACCGGGTCAGCGCGACCGCCCACCTCGTCG
The DNA here is from genome assembly GCF_051390595.1 of Nocardioides segetis. NCBI lineage: Bacteria > Bacillati > Actinomycetota > Actinomycetes > Propionibacteriales > Nocardioidaceae > Nocardioides > Nocardioides segetis. The sequence continues at coordinate 378,735 of NZ_JBNINR010000004.1, forward strand.
TGCAGGAGGACGCGGGCCGGGTCCGCGCGCTCCTCGTGGTCGAGCCGCGCAACGCGTCGGCCCACATCGCCTTCCGCCCTGGCCAGCTCGACGCGATCGACCGCGGCTCGGCCGGCATGGCCATCCTCGCCGGGCAGCCGCCCCGGCCCGGGGAGCGTGACGAGATCGGCACCGCCCGCGCCCGCGGCTACGCCGTCAGCTACTCCGAGGTCGTCCCGTCGGTGCACGGCGTCTCCGCACCGGTGCCGAGCCGCGCCGACGGCGTACCGATGAGCGTCGGCGTGTCGGTCTTCGACGTCGGCGACGTCGAGACGCTCGGGGGTGCCGTCGTCGACGCCGCCCAGCAGCTCGCCCGCGTCGTCGGCTGAGCCGTCCGCTTCTCCCGTGGAGCTGCTCATCTAGGGTGAGGCGCGTGCCGACCTTCGTGCTCGCGTCCGCCTCCCCCGCCCGCCTCGCGACCCTGCGCAGCGCCGGCCTCGACCCCCGGGTGGTGGTCTCCGGCGTCGACGAGTCCCAGGTCCGCGACGTGCCTCCGGCCGAGCTGGCGCTACGACTGGCCGAGCTCAAGTGCGGAGCCGTCGCCGGACGTGACGACCTGCCCGGCGACGCGCTCGTGCTCGGCTGCGACTCCGTCCTGGAGCTCGACGGCGTGGCGCTCGGGAAGCCCGCCGACGCCGACGAGGCGGTCCGGCGCTGGGAGTCGATGCGCGGTCGCTCGGGCGTGCTGCACTCCGGGCACTGCCTGCACGATCGCGCCGACGGACATCAGGTCGCGGCCACCGCGTCGACGACCGTCCACTTCGCCGAGGTCACCGACGACGAGATCGCGGCGTACGTCGCGACCGGTGAGCCGCTGCACGTCGCCGGCGCGTTCACCGTCGACGGCCTCGGCGGTGGCTTCGTGACCGGCATCGAGGGCGACCACCACAACGTCGTCGGGGTCAGCCTGCCGCTGGTGCGCGCGATGGTCCGGGAGCTCGGTCACTCCTGGACCGACCTCTGGGCCCGCTGACGCGCGGCACGGCCGGTCCCTACTCGACGGGGAGCCCGAGGCCGCGAGCGATGAGCATCCGCTGCACCTCGGAGGTGCCCTCGCCGATCTCGAGGATCTTCGCGTCGCGGTAGAACCGCGCGACCGGGTACTCCTCCATGAAGCCGTAGCCGCCGAAGACCTGCGTGGCGATCCGGGTGGCGGTCACGGCCGACTCGCTCGCGTAGAGCTTGGCCACCGACGCCGCCTGCTTGAACTCCTTCATCGACGGGCCCCGGCCGCCCTCCATCGCGTCCTTCATCGCCGCGGCGCGATAGGTCAGCATCCGCGAGGCGTGCAGCATCACCTCGAGGTCGGCGATCTGGAAGGCGACGCCCTGCTTGCGACCGATCGGGCCGCCCATCGTGTGGCGGTCGAGGGAGTACTCCACGCACAGGTCGACGCAGGCCTGGATCAGGCCGACCGCCAGCGCCGCGATGGCGACCCGGCCGTCGTCGAGGATCGCGAGGAACTGGGCGTAGCCGCGGCCGCGCTCGCCGACGAGGTGGTCCTCGGGCACCCGGCAGTCGATGAAGGAGAGCGGGTGGGTGTCGGAGATGTGCCAGCCGAGCTTGTCGTAGGCGGGCTCCGCCACGAAGCCCGGCGTGCCCGCCGGGACGATGATCGCGGAGATCTCGGGCCGGCCCGACTCCGAGACCCCGGTGCGCGCGGTGACGGTCACGAGGCTGGTGATGTCGGAGCCCGAGTTGGTGATGAACTGCTTGCCGCCGTTGATCACCCACTCGCCGTTGTCGAGCTCCGCCCGGGTCTTGGTCGCGCCGGCGTCGGATCCCGCGCCCGGCTCGGTGAGCCCGAAGCCGGCGAGCCGCCGGCCCGCCACGAGGTCGGGCAGCCAGGTCTTCTTCTGCTCGTCGGAGCCGTAGGTCAGGATCGGGTTGATGCCGAGTCCCACCCCCGCCTCGAGCGTCACGCCCAGCGACTGGTCGACGCGGCCGAGCTCCTCGATCGCCAGGCACAGCGAGGTGAAGGGACCGTCGGCGGCCTCGAGCCCGGCGCCGCCGTACTCCTCCGGTGCGGTCAGGCCGAAGAGCCCCAGCTCCCCCATCTTCTGGACCACGTCGGTCGGGAAGTGATGGGCCTTGTCCCACTCCGCCACGTGCGGACGGATGGTGGACTCGGCGAAGTCCCGGACGGTCCGCCGGAACTCCTCGTGCTCACGCGACAGCTCGAAGTGGGTCATGGCTCCATGGTAGGCCACGAGGTTAACGTTTGTTAACCGGCGGGCCCGTCGATTTCCGCCACCCCGACGACGGATCCGTCAGAGGATGACTTCCATGACCCCCGTTCAGCGCACCGTCCTCCGCCTCGCCGCCGCCTTCGCGGGCGCGACCGGGCTCGTCCTCTCCGGCCCCGGCCTCGCCTCCGCCGCCGACCTGGTCCACACCGACCCGGCGCGCGACGTCATGAGCGCCACCCTCCCGGAGGACAAGGCGCAGCCCGCACCCCGCGAGCGCGGCCTCGACATCCGGAAGGTGCGGGTCAGCCACGGCACCGAGGCGCTGGTCCTCCACCTGCGGACCCGCGGACGGCTTCCCCGCAAGAGCTTCGTCGTCACCGGCGCGGTCCGGACGCCTGGCGGCGTCTACAACCTCGAGCACATGCGGTTCGCCGGCGCCACCGAGTCCGGGCTGACGTTCGGCGACACCGCGGTCCCCTGCCCGGGCTTCGTGACCGACCGCGGTCGCCGCACGATCACCTTCACCATCCCTACGCCCTGCATCGGCGACCCCGCATGGGTGCGGGTCGGCGTCGGCGTGGTCCGGTTCGGGGCCCAGCGCTACACCGCCGACGACGGGTTCAGCCGCACGGTCGGGCACCAGTTGAGGCTGTCCCCGCGGCTGCCCCGCGGCTGACCCGGCTACGCCGTACGCCGGTCCTCGACCGGGCCCCGTCGGTCGTCGGGGCCCGGAACGCGCACCGCCCGGGCGCGGCCCGCCGACTTGGCGGCGTAGAGCGCGCCGTCGGCGTCGGCGATCGCGCGGTCGATGTCGTCGCCGGGCAGGACGGTCGCGATGCCGAAGCTGACCGTCGGCATCGCGGCCGCGTCACCACCGCGGTAGCGTCGCGCGATCTTCTCGACCACGTCCTCCGCGACGGCACCCCGGACGAGCAGGACGAACTCGTCGCCGCCGAGCCGGCCGAGCAGGCCACGGACTCCGACCACCTCCTGGCAGGCGGCGGCGAACGCCGTCAGGGCACGGTCGCCGGCAGCGTGACCGAGGCCGTCGTTGATGCTCTTGAACCGGTCGAGGTCGGCGACGACGACCGCCGCGTCGCGGCCGGCCGGGCCGCGGTCGAGCTCGCGCTGGGCCGCGCGCAGGAACTCGGACCGGTTGAGCAGGCCGGTCAGCCCGTCGCGGGTGGCGCGCACTCGCAGCTCCGAGGTCTGCTGCTCGTGACTGAGCGCCGACATGCTGAACGTCACCACGACGAGAAGCACCATCATGAGCAGCGTGGTGACCTGCCCCCCGAAGACCGCCTGGAAGAACGGGTGGGACGGGCCCACGGCGACGAAGGCGACGGTGCGCGCCAGGTAGAACAGCGCGATCGCGGCCGAGACCACGGCCATCGCGGTGAGCACGAACCGGAACTGGGCGCGCGTGGCCGGGCCGGCGTCGAGCTCGCGCAGCACCAGGCCGAGCTCTCGGGCCGACGCGCCGATCAGGAGCGCCATGCCGGCCAGGTAGACCGCGCCTCCCGACCAGATGTCCGAGCGCGGATCGTCCGCGAGGGAGGCGACCAGGACGGTGACCGGCACCGCCGCCAGCTGCCACCTGCCCAGGCGGAGCTCGCGCAGGGAGCGTCCACCTGCCCACACGCAGGCGGCGCCGAGCACGCCCGTGGTGTTGCCGAGGGGGTTCGCGACGACCTGGGCGGGTGTGCCGTTGCAGAGGAACAGCAGGGCGCTGACGACGAAGAAGGCCAGCGAGGCGCACCACCAGCCGCTGTAGGACGAGCGCGTCGAGCGGTAGGTCACGCCGTAGAAGAGCACGAGGACACAGATCGCCACGAGCCCGAAGGCCACGCGCAGGGTCACCGTGTCCAGCATGCTCATCAGGCTAGGACCGCTCGAGCGCGCGCACGCGGGAGCGCGACGAACCTGACCGAAGGCTGGTACGCCATGGTCATTTCGGGTGGAGTCTCCGCCCGGCGCCCGGGACGTAGTCCCGTCCGGGCACCTTCGCGCGCACGACTAGGCTTCGCCAGCGTGAGCCAGCTGCGTGACCCCGCCCACCGCGTCAGCCCGCGGGCCCGGCTGATGTGGCAGGTCGAGTCGGCGATCTCCGGCCTGCTGGTGGCGACCGCGCTCATCGTCGCCGCGGTGCTCGCCGGCCCCGACGCGCTGCGCTGGTGGCTCGTGGGCCTGACCGTGGTCGGCTGTGCGAGCGCCGCGGTCGTCGTACCGCAATGGCGCTACCGGGTACACCGCTGGGAGGTGTCGGCGAACGCGGTCTACACCCAACGCGGCTGGTGGGCCCGCGAACGGCGGATCGCCCCGATGTCGCGGGTCCAGACCGTCGACTTCGCCCAGGGACCGCTGGCTCGGCTCTTCGGACTCGCGACCGTCACCGTGACCACGGCCTCCGCCGCTGGCCCGCTGCAGATCGAGGGGCTCGACCGGACGGTCGCGCTCGCCCTCGTCGACGAGCTGACCCGCAAGGCCGACCTGGTCGAGGGCGACGCCACGTGAGCCTCCCGCCACCACCGCCTCCGCCACCACCGCCGCCTCCGGCCGCCCCGCGGGCGGCGGATCCCGACGGCTGGCATCGCCTCGACCCCCGCATGCTCCTGGTCCACCCGATCAAGGAGGTCGGCAAGTTCCTGCCGGTGCTGCTCGGCTTGGTCGTGGCCGGCAGCGCGTCCGGGGTGGGCCCGTGGGCCCTGCTCGGCGTCGGAGTGCCGGTCGGGCTCGGCGTCGTCCGCTACCTCACGACGACCTACCGGATCGCCGGCGGGCGGGTCGAGCTGCGTCGCGGCCTGCTGCAGCGGCACACGCTCTCCACCCCGGTCGACCGGGTCCGGACCGTCGACCTGAGCGCCTCGCCGATCCACCGCGTGCTCGGCCTGGCGACCGTCGTCATCGGGACCGGCAGCGTCGTCAGCGACAGCGACGAGCGGCTCGAGCTCGACGCACTGCCCCACGAGGAGGCGGCGCGCCTGCGGGCGGGACTCCTGCGCACCGCGACGGCCGCCGACGCGGTGGCGCCCGGCGCCGCCGCCGAGCCGGAGCACGTCGTGGCCCGCTTCTCGCCACGCTGGCTGTGGTACGCCCCGTTCAGCGGCACCGTCCTCGTCGGTCTCGGTGCGATCGTCGGCGTCGGTCTCCAGCTCATGGAGTCGGTCGAGATCCGGGTGAGCGAGGACGATCTCGCGGCCATCGGCCAGTCCTTCGTCCTCACCCTGGTCGTCGGCGCGGCCCTCCTGGTGACGCTGCTCGCGGTCGGCGGCTACCTCGTCACCAACGGCGGCTTCGTGCTCGGCAGGCACGGCGCCGCCTGGCACGTGCGGCGCGGCCTGCTCACCCGCCGCGAGACCAGCATCGACGTCGCGCGGCTGGCCGGCGTCAGTCTCGGCGAGCCCGCCGCGCTGCGGCTCGCCCGGGGACGGCGGGTCGGCGCGATCGTCACCGGCCTCAGCGGCGACCAGGCCAGCTCGGCCGTGCTGCTGCCGCCCGCGCCGCGGGCGACCGGGTACGACGTCGCGGCGGCGGTGCTCGGCACGACGGCACCGGTGACCGGCGACCTGCTCCCCCACGGGCCGGCGGCACGCACCAGGCGCTTCAGCCGCGCCCTGCTGGGTGCGCTGCCGTTCGTCGCGGCACCCGTGGCCGCCGTGCTCGCCGGCGCCCCGGCCTGGCTGATCCCGACCGCGGCGATCCCGGTCGCCGTCGCCCTCGCCCTCGCCGCGGACCGGGCCCGGGCGCTCGGGCACGCCTTCCTCGACGGCCATGTCGTGATGCGGTCGGGCTCGGTGCTGCGGACCCGCGACGCCCTCGCCGCGGACCACGTGATCGGCTGGAACCAGCGCGCGACCTGGTTCCAGCGCCGGGCCGGCCTGGTCTCGCTGGCCGCCACCACGGCCGGTGGCAAGGGACGCGTCCACGTCCCCGACGTCCCCGTGACCGCGGCGGTCGGCCTCGCCGAGGCGGCCACCCCCGGCCTTCTCGGCCAGTTCTGCACCGACCGGCCGAGCGCGGAGACGAAAGGCGCACCCCGATGAGCGGACAGCCCGACGGCACCTACGCGCCGGTGGCCGACGGCCGCCCCGACCCCGGGGAGGTGGTCTGGGCCTGGGTGCCCTACGAGGACGACCCGCGCCAGGGCAAGGACCGGCCGGTGCTGGTGATCGGGACCGCGACCGGTCGGGACGGCCGGCCGGTGCTGCACTGCCTCGTCATGACGAGCAAGGACCACGACCGCGACGAGGCCCAGGAGGCCGCCGCGGGGCGGTACTGGCTCGACGTGGGCACCGGCGCCTGGGACCCGCGGGGACGCCCGAGCGAGGTCCGGCTCAACCGGCTGCTCGTCCTCGACCCGCGGGAAGTACGACGCGAGGGCGCCGCGCTCGGCCCCGACATCTACGCGGAGGTCATCGCCGCCCGCCAGCGGTTCACGCGCTGAGCCCGAGGTCCGCGGCGAGCGTCGCGAGGTGGGCTCGAACAGCGCCGCCGGGTCGCCGACGACGAGGACCTCGTCGGGGAGGTCGATCCCCGCCGGGGCGCTGCGCACGCTCGGCCTGGTGCACCGCGACACCCGCGAGCTGGCCGAGATGAGCTTCCAGTTCACGGCGCCGTTCGTGCTCGACTCCCGGCCGACGCCTTTCGACGCCGCGATGCGCGCGACGGTCGGGTGGTGGCGGGCGCGGACCGACGCGGGCAACGCGGTCAGCGCATGAGCAGCGAGGCCCGCCACACCTTGCGGTCGCGCTCGGCGACCATGCCGTTGGCCTGCAGCACCGGCATCACCTTCTCGCCCATCCAGGCGATGGTCTCGCGGTAGCTCTCGTTGCCGAGCGCCTGGCGGCGGGCCTCGGCGGGGTCGAGCCCGACGGCGGCGTACACGTCGGGATGGACCAGGGAGCGCATGGTGACGTAGGCGACCTGGGCGGTCATCGCCTGGTGCCAGCGCAGCTTCGCGCGACTCAGGCCGCGCACCGCCTTCTCCAGCTCGTCGCGTGCGAACGTGACGTGCCGGGCCTCCTCGGTGACGTGGATCCGGGCGACCATCCGGGTCAGCGGCTGGATCCGCTCGTCGCGCATCATCTCGCGCTGCCAGCGGTCGACCGGCTCCTCACCGATGAGGATGCCGGCGTAGGCACTGGCGCCCCGCAAGGTCAGCGGTCCCAGCTTCGCGAGCCGGCGGGGCATCGGGCGGGGACCGTAGGCGGGCACGCCCATCGCGCCGATCGCGCGGCCGAACATCACCGTGTGCCGGGTCTCGTCGCCGACCTCGGTGAGCGCGAACTGGGTCCGCGCCGAGCGGGGGTCCGCGCTGTAGGCGTCGCGCAGCAGGATCTGCATGAGCACGATCTCGAACCAGATGCCGACGCTGGCGATGCTCGCCACCTCGTGCATGGAGAGCGTGATCCGCTGCTCCTCGCTGAGTCGCTTCCACATCGGCGTGCCGTACAGCGACATCCGCTCCGGCTGCATCCACCACAGTCCCGGGACGGGCGGTGCGCTCCAGTCGAGATCGACCTCGGGGTCGTAGGACTGGCGCGCGGTCGAGCGCAGCAAGCGCTGCGCCAGCGCGTCCGACCCGCTGGCACCGGTGACGTCGTCGACGAGGGTCACGGTCTGCCTCCTGGCTCCTCAGTGATGACTACATATTACCGCTGGTAACGGATACTAGTACCCTGGTCCCCATGGCCTCCAACGTCAAGCACGACGGGCGCACGACCCGCTGGGACCGACACCGCACCGAACGGCGCGAGGAGTTCGTCCTCGCGGCCGTGCGCGCGATCGACACGCTCGGCCCGGACGCGTCCGTCGCCGACATCGCCGCCGAGGCCGGCGTGAGCAAGCCGGTCCTCTACCGCTACTTCGCCGACAAGGGCGAGCTGCACGCCGCGGTCGGCGCCTGGGCGGCCGACCTGGTGCTCGCGCGCGTCCTCACCGCGGTGCTCGCCCCCGCCTCCGCGCGCGACCGGGTCAGCGCGGGCGTGGCGGCGTACCTCGACACCCTCGCCGAGCATCCCCAGGCCTTCCTCCTGCTCAGCCGGCCCGCCGGCGGCACCGACCCGCTGGCCGCGGGCAAGGACCAGGTCGCCACCAAGCTGACCCGCCTGCTCGGCGACGCGCTGCGCCATCTCGGCGGCGACACCGGCGCGGCCGAGCCCTGGGCACACGCCGTGGTCGGCCTCAGCACGTCCGTCGGCCACTGGTGGCTGGAGCGGCACACCGTCTCCCGCAGCGCCGCCGCGGCCTACCTGAGCGACTTCATCTGGCACGCGCTCTCCGGCGCGGCAGCGGAGAGCGGCGTCGACCTGGCCCGCCTCGACGCCGGCCGCGGCGCCGGCAGCGTCACGCCCCTCCGGACGGAGCGACGCCGGTGAGCACGCCCTCCACAGACCCGGCCGCCACCGACCCGGCCGCCACCGACCCGGCCGCCACCGACCCGGCCGCCACCGACCCGGCCGTCGCGCACGAGCCGCAGGCCGAGTACGACGGGCCGGCGACGCTCGTGGCCGACGGCGCGGAGCACGCCGTCACCGTGACCCTGCGCGGCGCCTTCCAGCCCCTCGACGGCCACTTCCACTGGTACGGCCGGATCGCCGCCACCGCCCGCCTCGACAGCGTCCGCAGCGGCTCGCCCGTCACCCTGCGGACCCCGCACGGCGAGGCCGCCGGCAAGGTCGCCGACGTCGATCCCTGGGGTCGGTTCCGGGTGAGCGGGACGGGGCGGCCGCCGTTCTGAGCGCCGCGTGAGTTTCACCGGCCGGCCGGTGAAACTCACGCTGGGACGAGGAAGCTTCCTCGTCCCAGCGTGAGTTTTCTCGTCCCGACTCATACTCGTGGGACAGGTGTGACGATCACGTTGACGGCCTCGAGCTCGGCGTCGGGTCCCGCCCGGTAGGCGTGCGGACGGTCGGCGGCGAAGCGCACGTGGTCGCCGGGGCCGACCGGCACCGCCCGGCCGTCGTGCTCCACGACGCCGACGCCGGACAGCACGACGAGCTGCTCCTCGACGCCTGAGGAGTGCGCGGGCGAGATCCGTGCGGCGCCAGGAGCGAGGCGGATCAGGTAGACCTCGGTGGTGCGGTCGGGCTCGCGCAGCACGCGGACCCGGGTGGTGACCATCCCGTCGTCGGCGAGCACGGCGCCGTCGTGGTCGTCGAGCAACGCGGCGAGCGGTACGCCGAGCGGTGCCGCCACGGCGTACAGCGTGTCGAGCGTGGGGTTGCGCCGGCCCGTCTCCAGCTCGGAGAGGGATCCCTTGCCGATGCCGGCCTGCGCGGCCAGGGCGGAGAGGGACAGGCCGCGGGCCTCCCGCAGGACCCGGATCCGGGCGCCGACCCCGGCGCCCGCGCCGGGCGCCTCTGCGGCTCGCGCCATCGGCCCTCCTCCGTCTAGGGTGTTCTGTAAACAGAACGCCGCGTCGGTGTTCACGAGGAGGCGGCGTGTCCGAGCAGAGTACTCACGGCCCGGTGCTGGCCGGTGTCGTCACCGCGCTCGTCGGCTTCAGCAGCTCCTTCGTCGTCTGCCTCGCCGGCCTCACCGCCGTCGGGGCGACGCCGCGGCAGGCGGCGTCCGGGCTCGCCACCCTGCTCGTCACCCAGGCCCTCGGCATGCTCTGGCTCTCCGTGCGGCACCGGATCCCGGTGACCCTGGCCTGGTCGACGCCCGGCGCGGCCCTGCTGGCCACGTCGGCGGGAGTCACCGGGGGCTGGCCGGCCGCGGTCGGTGCCTTCGTCGCGACCGGCGTGCTCATCGTGCTGACCGCACTGATCCCGCGGGTGGGCGACCTGGTCGCGGCGATCCCGCCCAGCCTGGCGCGGGCCATGCTCGCGGGGGTCCTGCTGCCGCTGTGCCTGGCACCGGTCACCGCGCTCGTCGACTCCCCCGCCGCCGTCGCTCCCCTGGTCGTGACCTGGCTGCTGCTCCTGCGGATCGCGCCGCGCTGGGCGGTCCCCGGAGCCCTCGTGGTGGCCCTCGTCACGGTCGTCGCCACCGCGCGCATCGACAGCGCCGACCTCGCGCCGCACCTGACCTGGACCACGCCGACCTGGTCCCTGTCGGCGCTGGTCGGCATCGCCCTGCCGCTCTACGTCGTCACGATGGCCTCCCAGAACGTGCCCGGCGCCGCGGTGATGAGCGGGTTCGGCTTCCGCGTGCCCTGGCGGGAGTCCCTCGCCGTCACCGGCATCGGCACCGTGGTCGGCGCCCCGACCGGCGGACACGCGATCAACCTCGCCGCGATCACGGCCGCTCTCGCCGCCGGGCCGGGCGCCGGACCGGACCCGCGCCGGCGCTGGATCGCCGCGGTCAGCGCATCGGTGGCCTACCTCGTGCTCGCCGTCGCGAGTACGGCGCTCGCCACGCTGGTGGTCGCCGCGGCGGACGGCGTGATGCAGGCGGCTGCCGGGCTCGCCCTGCTGGGCACGCTCGGCGCCGCGCTGGGCGACGCGCTCGCCGAGCCCGCGGAGCGGGAGCCGGCCGCGGCGACACTCCTCGTCGCCGCCTCCGGCATCAGCGTGCTCGGGATCGGTGCCGCGTTCTGGGCGCTCGTGGTCGGCCTGCTCCTGCGGGCCTTCCTACGCGCCGGCCGACCCGGGCTCAGGCCAGCCGGAAGAGCGTCGACCTCAGCCCGAACCTGACCCGGAACTGGTCGCCGGTCAGGGGCGTGCTGGTCGTGGCACCGACCACCTTCACGCCCGTGACCCGACCGCCGGCGTTCGGGTCGGGATGCGTGACGAGCTCGAACCGCTCGAAGTCCCCGATCTCCGGGAACTGCGCCTCGATCGCGTCATCGGTCAGCGGCACCGACCAGGAGTTGTTGGGGTTGCCCGAGCCGGCCTCGTAGGGATCCGCCTTCGCGACCTGGTACGGCAGCGTGCCCGGCGCCGTCCAGCCGCCGTTGCTCGAGGAGAACTGGGTGAACGCCGGCGCCCCGCCGTACGTGCGGACCTGCCGCGCGGTCGCCTTGATCGCCGCGTCGGAACCCGGCTGCTCGGCGGCGACGCCGCGGTAGACCTGGGACTGGATCGTGTCGTAGACGTCGAAGGGCCCGCGGTCGTTGTTGTCGCGCTCGAAGATCGCGTAGGTGCGCGCCGCGACCGCCTGCGCCTGCACCGCCTGCGGGTGCCAGGTCGCGGGCATCTCGGAGGGGACGACACCGCGCAGGTACTTCTCGACGCCGACGACGTTGACCGTGTCGCGGCCCTGACCACCCGTGGGGACGACCGAGCGGATCCGGCCGCGGTAGTCGGCGGAGCCGCCGGGCACGTAGAGCCGGATCGCCCCGCCCCGGGCCGTGAACTCGGCCTGCCCCGGGATGATCCGGACCTTGCGCCAGCGGTTGGTCCGCACCGAGAGCTTCGTGTCGCCGCCGTGGGCGGTCAGCTTCCAGCGCTTCGCGCCGCGCTTGCCGAGCTTCCAGGACCGACCGGTCTCCAGGCTGCGGACCTTCAGCCGCGCCCGGTGCTGGACCACGACATTGCTGGACGTGTCGGCGGTGATGAGCACCTTCACCGAGCCGCCCGCCTGCCCCGGCTGCGTGCCGGGGTAGTAGAAGTCCAGGATCTGCGCCGCGCTCAGGCCCTGGCTCGCGGCGCCCCGCGCGCCCCACTGGGAGAGCCCCTTCCCGTGCCCCCAGCCGCTCCCGCTCAGCGTGACCGTCTCCGGCCCCGCCGCGGGAGCAGCAGGGGCGGCCGAGGCTGCCGGCGGCGAGCCGGGCAGGGCGGCCGGCAGGGCGACGCCGAGCGCGAGGCCGGTGACGAGAGTGGTGACGGTTCCCGGGATCAGGCGCATCGTCCGAGAGTAGCCGCCGGTTAAACCCCGGACACCCGCTCGCAATAGGCTGGGAACATGACCGAGCTCGACAGCACGCAGACCCCGGACCCGACCAGCGCCCCCGGCGCCGTCGTCGTACCGGACAAGCCGGCGCTGGAGGGCCTCGAGGAGAAGTGGGCGGAGCGGTGGAAGGACGCCGACACCTACGGCTTCGACCGCACCCAGCCCCGCGAGAACGTCTACGCGATCGACACCCCGCCGCCGACCGTGAGCGGCAGCCTGCACGTCGGGCACGTGTTCTCCTACACCCACACCGACCTCATCGCCCGCTTCCAGCGGATGCAGGGCAAGTCGGTCTTCTACCCGATGGGCTGGGACGACAACGGGCTGCCCACCGAGCGCCGGGTCCAGAACTACTTCGGCGTGCGCTGCGACCCCTCGCTGCCGTACGACCCCGACTTCACGCCGCCCGAGAAGCCCGACCCGAAGCGGCAGATCCCGATCAGCCGGCCCAACTTCATCGCCCTGTGCGAGCAGCTGGTCGAGCAGGACGAGAAGGTCTTCGAGGACCTCTGGCGCACCCTCGGCCTCAGCGTCGACTGGAACACCACCTACACCACGATCGGCCCGAAGGCGCAGACCGTCAGCCAGCGGGCCTTCCTGCGCAACCTGGCCCGCGGCGAGGCCTACCTCCAGGAGGCGCCGACCCTGTGGGACGTCACCTTCCAGACCGCGGTCGCGCAGGCCGAGCTGGAGGCCCGCGACTACGCCGGCGCCTACCACCGGGTGGCCTACCACAAGCCCGACGGCAGCCCCGTGTACGTCGAGACGACCCGCCCCGAGCTGATCGCCAGCGCCGTCGCGCTCATCGCGCACCCCGACGACGAGCGCTACCAGGACCTGTTCGGCACCACGGTCACCTCCCCCGTCTTCGGCGTGGAGATCCCCGTTCTGGCCCACGCCGCCGCCGAGAAGGACAAGGGCGCCGGCATCGCGATGTGCTGCACCTTCGGCGACCTCACCGACGTGCAGTGGTGGCGCGAGCTGCAGCTGCCCGTGCGCACGGTCATCGGCCGCGACGGCCGGTTCACCCGGGAGACCCCGGAGTGGCTGTCGGGCGAGACCGCCGCGGCGGCGTACGAGGACCTCCAGGGCAAGACCGTCCACTCGGCGCGCGAGGCGATGGTCGCCAAGCTCAAGGAGTCCGGCGACCTCGACGGCGACCCCAAGCCCACCCAGCGGATGGCGAACTTCTACGAGAAGGGCGACAAGCCGCTCGAGATCGTCTCCACCCGCCAGTGGTACATCCGCAACGGCGGGCGCGACGGCGAGATCCGCAAGCAGATGCTCGAGCGCGGCGCCGAGATCGACTGGCTGCCGCCGCACATGAAGCACCGCTACGACAACTGGGTCGGCGGCCTCAACGGCGACTGGCTGGTCTCACGGCAGCGCTTCTTCGGCATCCCCTTCCCCGTCTGGTACCCCCTCGACGCCGAGGGCGAGCCCGACTACACCCGGCTGCTGCTGCCCACCGAGGCCGAGCTGCCGATCGACCCCTCGACCCAGGCGCCCAACGGCTACACCGAGGAGCAGCGCGGCAAGCCGGGCGGCTTCATCGGCGACCCGGACGTCATGGACACCTGGGCGACCTCGTCGCTCACCCCGCACATCGCGGGCGGCTGGGAGTCCGACCCCGACCTGTGGTCGCGGGTGTTCCCGATGGACCTCGCCACGCAGGCCCACGACATCATCCGCACCTGGCTGTTCAGCCGCGTCGTGCGGGCGCACTTCGAGAACCAGGTCGCGCCGTGGTCGCACGCGATGATCTCCGGCTTCATCGTCGACCCCGACCGCAAGAAGATGTCGAAGTCCAAGGGCAATGTCGTCGTGCCCAACGAGATCCTCGACAAGTACGGCGCCGACGCGGTCCGCTGGCGCGCCGCCATCGCCCGCCCCGGCCTGGACTCGCCGTTCGACGAGACCCAGATGAAGGTCGGCCGCCGACTGGCGATGAAGGTGCTCAACGCGTCGAAGTTCGTCCTCGGCAGCGTCGGCGCGACGACGTTCAGCGCCGCCGCCGTCAGCCAGCCGGTGGACACCGCGCTGCTGGGCCGCCTCGCCGGCGTCGTCCGCCGTGCCACCGAGGCGTTCGAGGCCTACGACTACACGACGGCGCTCGAGGTCAGCGAGAAGTTCTTCTGGGAGTTCTGCGACGACTACCTCGAGCTGGTCAAGGAGCGCGCGTACGCCGACGACGGCGACGCGTCGTCCTCGGCGAAGGCCACGCTGGCCTTCGCGCTGCAGGTCCAGCTCCGCCTGCTCGCGCCGTTCCTCCCCTACGTGACCGAGGAGGTGTGGTCGTGGTGGCAGGAGGGCTCGGTGCACCGCGCGGCGTGGCCGACCGTCGCCGAGCTCGGCTCCCCCGCCGCCTCCGACGGCTCGCTCATCGACGCGGTGGCGGGTGCCCTGTCCGGCATCCGCGGCGCCAAGTCCGCCGCCAAGGTCAAGATGCGCGCGCCGCTGGCCCGCGTCGAGGTCACCGGACCGGCCCGTCTGGTCGAGGCGGCCGAGAAGGCGGCCGACGACCTGCGCCGCAGCGGCAACGTGGTCGGCGAGCTCGTCTTCACGGTCGTCGAGGGCGCCACCGAGCTGTCGGTCACCGCCGAGATCGCTGAGGAGCCGGCCGAGGGCTGACCGTCGACACGAGTGCCGTGGCCCGGATCGCCGACCCGGTGGTCGGCGCTCAGCTCCGGGAGCTGGCCACTGCGCGCGCGGCGACTCGAGGTCGCCGCCGGGTGAGCCGCTAGGCCGACTTCTTCTTCTTGGTCTCCCGCAGCACCAGCGTGGGCGCCACGTCGTCCTCGACGACCTCCTTGGTCACCACGACCTTCTCGACGTCGCCACGGCTGGGGACGTCGTACATCACGTGGAGGAGGACCTCCTCGATGATGGCGCGCAGGCCGCGCGCGCCGGTGCCGCGCTCGAGGGCCTTGTCGGCGATCGCGGCGACGGCGTCGTCGGTGAACTCCAGCTCGACGCCGTCGAGGTCGAAGAGCTTCTTGTACTGCTTCACCAGGGCGTTGCGCGGCTCGGTGAGGATCTGGACGAGCGCGTCCTGGTCGAGCGGGCTGACGCTGGCGATCAGCGGCAGGCGGCCGATGAACTCGGGGATCAGGCCGAACTTGGTGAGGTCCTCGGGCCGGACCTGCGCGAGCAGGTCGTCGGCGTCGCGCTCGGCCTGGCCGCGGGGCTCGGCGGTGAAGCCCAGCGACTTCTTGCCGACCCGCTGCTCGATGATGTGCTCGAGCCCGGCGAAGGCGCCGCCCACCACGAACAGGATGTTGGTGGTGTCGATCTGGATGAACTCCTGGTGCGGGTGCTTGCGGCCGCCCTGCGGCGGCACCGAGGCGGTGGTGCCCTCGATGATCTTCAGCAGCGCCTGCTGGACGCCCTCACCGGAGACGTCGCGGGTGATCGACGGGTTCTCGGCCTTGCGGGCGACCTTGTCGATCTCGTCGATGTAGATGATGCCGGTCTCGGCCTTCTTGACGTCGTAGTCGGCGGCCTGGATCAGCTTGAGAAGGATGTTCTCGACGTCCTCGCCGACGTAGCCGGCCTCGGTCAGCGCTGTCGCGTCCGCGATCGCGAACGGGACGTTGAGCATCCGGGCCAGGGTCTGGGCGAGATAGGTCTTGCCGCACCCGGTCGGACCGATGACGAGGATGTTGGACTTGGCCACCTCGACGACCTCGTCCTTGCTGTGCTTGCCCGACGCACCGCCGATCGCCTGGACGCCGGCTTGGACCCGCTTGTAGTGGTTGTAGACCGCGACCGCGAGCGACTTCTTGGCCTGCTCCTGCCCGATGACGTAGGAGTTGAGGAACTCGAAGATCTCCTTGGGCTTCGGCAGGTCGGCGAGCTCGACCTCGGAGCCCTCGGCGAGCTCCTCCTCGATGATCTCGTTGCACAGGTCGATGCACTCATCGCAGATGTAGACACCCGGACCAGCGATGAGCTTCTTGACCTGCTTCTGGCTCTTGCCGCAGAACGAGCACTTCAACAGGTCGCCACCGTCACCGATGCGTGCCACGGGTCCTCCTCACAATCGAACTCCCCGACCGTACCGCCTGACGCGCTCCCGCGGGAGCGTGACACGAGGGGTACGGTCGGGTCATTCGTCGTCGTCTCGGTCGCCTGGTCCGTCCGGACTCAGGCCAGGGCGGGGGTCTGCTTGAGCGACTCCAGCACGGCGTCGATCAGGCCGTACTCGATCGCGCCCTGGGCGGTGAGGATCTTGTCGCGCTCGATGTCGCGGCTGACCTCGTCGATCGACTTCCCGGAGTGGTCGCTGATCATCTTCTCGAGCAGCTCGCGCATGCGGAGGATCTCGTTGGCCTGGATCTCGATGTCCGAGGTCTGGCCGAAGGTGCCCTCGGTGTAGGGCTGGTGGATCAGGATCCGGCTGTTGGGCAGCGCGAGTCGCTTGCCCTTGGCACCCGCGGCGAGCAGGATCGCCGCCGCCGAGGCCGCCTGGCCGATGCACACGGTCTGCACGTCGGGCTTGATGAACTGGATCGTGTCGTAGATCGCGGTCAGCGCCGTGAACGAGCCGCCGGGGCTGTTGATGTAGATGCTGATGTCCTGGTCGGGGTTCATCGACTGCAGGCACAGCAGCTGGGCGATGACCGCGTTGGCGACGTCATCGGAGATCGGCGTGCCGAGGTAGATGATGCGGTCCTCGAACAGCTTGGCGTAGGGGTCGATCCGGCGGAAGCCGTAGGAGGTCCGCTCTTCCCACTGCGGGATGTAGTAGTTCATGCCTTGATCACTCAGTCCTTCTTGTGGGCCGGGCGGCCCTCGTCGGAGGCTTCCTTGGCGCTCTTGACCACCTTGTCGACCAGGCCGTACTCCAGCGCTTCCTGCGCGGTGAACCAGCGATCGCGGTCGGCGTCCTCGGTGACCTGCTCGACGCTCTGGCCGGTGTGCTCGGCGATGAGGTCGAGGAGCACCTTCTTGATGTGCAGCGACTGCTGCGCCTGGATCTTGATGTCGGACGCCGAGCCGCCCATGCCCGACGACGGCTGGTGCATCATGATACGCGCGTGCGGGAGCGCGTAGCGCTTGCCCTTCGCGCCGGCGCAGAGCAGGAACTGGCCCATCGAGGCGGCCAGGCCCATGCCGACCGTGGCGACGTCGTTGGGGATGTAGTTCATGGTGTCGTAGATCGCCATGCCGGCGTCGACGGAGCCGCCCGGGGAGTTGATGTGGAGGAAGATGTCCGCCTCGGGGTCCTCCGCCGAGAGCAGCAGCAGCTGGGCGCAGATCGCGTTGGCGTTCTGGTCGCGCACCTCGGAGCCGAGGAACACGATCCGCTCGCGGAGCAGCCGGCTGTAGATGTTGTCGTCGAGCAGGTTGAGACCGGCTCCACCGTTCATCTCGGGCCCACGCGCGGGGCCAGCGGAAAACTGAGTCACGCGGGTGACACTAGCCGGAGCGGGAGACAGATCCACGCGTTGGGCGCCACTGTTCGCCGACAGCAGATTTGTGATCGGGTGCGCACCGGTAGCCTGCCGGGACGCAGCGCCCGACCGTCTCAGGAGGTCCCATGTCCACGGGTTCACCCACCGGGCGGCTGGTCGCCGCCCTCACGCTGGGGGCCGGCCTCGCGCTCGGCGCCTGCGACGGGGGCGGGGACCCGGGCGGCGACGGCCCCGATCGGACCGGCGACGGCGCCGAGAGCCCCACGGCGGCCGCGGCCGCCGTGCTCCACGAGCCCGGGACGACCTGGGAGCTGCGGGCCGACGACGTCGTCCCGAACGGCCGGTTCGCCCCGCTAACGCCCGCGGGCGACGACGAGGTCGCCGGTCCCTCGGCCGTCGTCGTGGGCGATGTGCTGGTGACCGCGGTGGCCGACCAGAGCAGTGGCGACGCGCCTCCGCTGCTGGTCGGCGTCTCCGCGGACGGCACGGTCCTGTGGCGCGGCACGGACTTCGGCAGCTGCTGGACCCCGGACCACGCGTCGCTCTACTGCACCCGCGGCGACGCGCTGGTCCGCGTCGACGCCACGTCGGGCGGCGCCGGCACCGGCGCCGACGTGACCCCGGCCCCGGGCAGCGCACCGGTGCTCGACGACGGCGTCCTCTATCTCGTCGTGACGCCCCCCGGTGCCGACGAGAGCGCCTATCCCCCGCCGTTCGCGGTCGCGGCCCTCGACGCCACGACGCTCGCGAGCGTGTGGCCGGACGGACCGGCCGCCGTCGAGGAGCTGACCGGCCTCGGTGCCGGGTCGCCCGCGCTCGACCTCAGCGGGGAGGCCGTCTCGGTCGCCGCCTGGAAGGACACCCCGTCCGGCCAGCCCGACGCGACCCAGTTCGAGCTCGACCGGGCCACCGGCGAGGTGCTCGGCAGCGCCCACCTCGGCAAGAGCTCCTTCCTCGATCGGCCGTGGACGGTCCGCCGCGGGTTCGGCAACGACCGGATCGAGGTCTCCCGCGACGGCCAGGTCCTGTTCGAGCGGTCCGGGCAGCCGTGGGACAGCCAGGACGACCGCCTGGTCTCCCCCGAGGGCCGCATCGGGGTCGGCTCCACGCTCTACGACGTCGCCACCGGCGAGGCGGTCTGGGAGCGGCCCGACCTCGGTGACGAGCTGTCCGGCTGGCGCTGGACCGCCGACCGCGCCCAGGTCGCCGTGACCGGCTTCGACACCAAGGCGGGGAAGATGACCACGACCTACCTCGACGCCGCCACCGGCGAGACGCTGTGGTCCGGCCCGGGCAGCGACGTCGCGCCGACCGAGACCCCCGACGCCTTCGTCCAGGTCGAGACCGACTTCGAGTCCTCGTGGTTCGTCCACGCCATCGACCGCGTCACCGGCGAGGTCGCGTGGTCGGAGGACGTGTCCGAGGCCGCCCGCGCGGGCAACGAGGACGGGCTTCCGCTCGGGGGTCCCTATGTCTCGGCGGGCGCGGTGTGGGCGCTGGGCGCGACCACCCTGGTCGGGTTCACGGACTTCCCCGGCTGAGGCCCTCGGGGCGCGGCGGCGCTAGCGTTCCGCCGCGGCCTTGAGCCCGGCGAGGGTGGTCGCCATACCGGCCTCGAGCTCGTCGGCGTGGGCGTCGGTGCCGCCCAGCAGCAGCGGCGCCACGATCCGGCTGCCGAGGCTCAGCGTGCGGGGCACCGGCCTGCGGTGCACCACCCGGGTCCGCCCCGCGTCGGCGGCGTCGGGCTCGAGCTCCCAGACCCACTGGGTGCCGCTGGACGGCGTGTCCCACACAAGCCGGCGCTCCGGCCGGACGTCGGCGACGACCGAGCGGGTCGGCCACACGACGGCCTTGCGGCGATTGATGCCGAGGTACCACTGCCCCACCCGCAGGCCGCCCCGCTTGAGCGGCACCATCCGCACCGTCTCCGGGCTCCAATCCGCCAGCTGCCCGAAGTCGGTCAACAGCGCCCACACGTGCGCCGGTGGCGCGTCGATCACGGCCTCGGCGCGCAGCTCGCGCGCGGCGTTCGTCGTCATGCTCGCCATCATGGCCCCGCGCGTCCGGTGCCACCACCTGCCACGGGAGGAGATGCCAGCCAGCGGTCCAGCGCGGTGTGGACCTCGGGGTGGTTGAGCAGACCGAAGTGGTCGGTGCGGCCGAGGTGGAGGACCTCGGCGCCGGGGAACAGCTCGGTCCCCCACCGGTCGCGACCGGCCGCCGAGCGCGGCGTGACGAGCAGGTCTCCGACGGCCCGCGCCACCGGATGCCGCGGCGAGCGGGTGAGGGTGGCCGTGACCAGCCGGTAGCGGGCGTGCGGCAGCGGGGGCACGTCCTCGGCGAGGCCCTCGATCAGGTCGTGGATGCCGGGTGCCTGGCGGTCGATGATCCGCCCGAAGGCGGCCACCTCCGGAGCCCGGGCCAGCGCACGGCTGGCGTGATCGGCCCCGACCGCGAACCACGACCCCAGGTGCGGGGTGCCGAGGGTGACCACGTCGCTCACCAGGCGGGTCCAGGGGGCCGGGGCGGCGCCCTCGGCGACGACAGCCGACGAGGCGCGCAGGACCAGCCCGCCGAGCGAGTGGCCGACCAGCGCGATCCGGCCGACCTCGCTCGGCCAGGCGTCGACGAGCCGCTGCATCAGGGAGGCCAGCACCACGCCGTTCTCGCGCAGCGGCAGGCCGGTGTTGGCGCGCAGGTAGACGGGCGTCCAGCCGCGGGCGGCCAGGCGCTCGCCGTACGTCGCGCCGACCCGATCCCGGTGGCGGCGCCAGTAGTCCTCGTTCTCGCACAGACCGTGCAGGAAGACCACGAGCCGCCCGGTGGCCTCCGGGAAGGCGGCGGCGACGCCCTCCGGGGTGAGCGGGACGTCGCGTCCCTCGCGGCGCACGCCCATCTCGATCGCGAGCCGCGGACGGTCCCGGCGCAGCTCCTCGCCGATCAGGCCGTTGACCGCGGCGTTGACGAACCGGCCCCGGGGCCCCTCCTCCAGCGCCGGGCCGGCGCCCGACTCCGCCAGGCGCGCGAGCCCGGCACTCGCACCGCGCAGCGAGATCCCCACGGCGCCGTACACGACGCCGGTGATGCCCCGGTGCAGCACCTCGGCCGGACGTCCGGCCGGACCCAGACCGCGGCCGACCACGGCGTGGGCGCGGCGGGAGATCGCGCCGTGGGTGTCGCGAGCGGTGGCCACGACCAGGTCGTCGAGGACGGCCGCGCCCAGCGAGAGTGCGTCGACGACGGTCGGGGCGGTGGTCACGCCGGACAGCCTAGCGATCCCAGTGCACAGTCGTACACTCACTACGATGTGACACCCTCGCTCGGGTGCGCGCGTTCGAGGAGCTGGTGGCGGAGGCGGATCGGGCCGACGTGAGCGGTTGGGGCTTCGGCTGGCTGGACGGCCGGGCCAGCGAGGAGCGTCCGCCGTGGGGCTACGCCCGTCTGCTGGCCGACCGTCTCGCCGGCATCGGGGACCACGGCGCTGCGCTGGACCTCGACACCGGCGGCGGCGAGGTGGTCGCCGAGGCACCCGCACTGCCCGGCCGGATGGTGGTGACCGAGGGGTGGCCGCCCAACGCCGAACGCGCCAGGAGGCTCCTGGGTCCGCGAGGCGTGGAGGTCGTCGAGGTCGCGGCCGGACAGCCACTGCCCTTCCCGGACGCCTCCTTCGATCTGGTCACCGCCCGCCATCCGGTGGCGCCCGACTGGGCCGAGATCGCCCGCGTGCTGCGGCCCGGCGGCCAGTACCTCGCCCAGCACGTCGGCCCGGCGTCGGCGTTCGAGCTGATCGAGTGGTTCCTGGGCCCGCTCCCCGAGGAGCGACGGGCCCGGGACCCGGAGGACGAGCGGCGCGCCGCCGAGCAGGCCGGGCTGACCGTGGTCGACCTGCGCGCCGCCCACTGTCGGATGGAGCTGTACGACGTCGGCGCGGTCGTGTGGCTGCTGCGGAAGTGCGTGTGGTGGGTGTCCGACTTCACCGTCGAGCGCTACCGGGACCGACTGCTGGCGCTCGACGAGCAGTTACGCGCGGGTCGGCCGTTCGTCGCGCATGCGACGCGGCACCTGGTGGAAGCCCGGCGCTGATCCCGAGAACGCCGCACCCGGCATCCCGGTCGCGACTCCGCGGGGAGCACGACCCGAATGCCGGGTGCGAACGGTGGAACGGGTGCCGGTCAGGCCTCGGCGGGAGCCTCGGTCTCCTCGGTCTCCTCGGCGGGCTCGCCGATGGTGCCGTCGGCCTGCAGGTTCTTCAGCTCGACGACGTTGCCGGAGCCGTCCTTGACCGTCGCCCCCTCGACGAGGAGCTGGAGCGCCTTGCCGCGGCGGATCTCCTGGACCAGCTCGGGCACGTGGTTGTGCTCGAACATGTGGTTGACGAACTCCTGCGGGTCCTGGCCGGACTGCTGGGCGCGGCGCATCATGTGCTGGGTCAGCTCGCCCTGGTCGACGCCCATCTCCTCCTTGTCGGCGATCTCGTCGAGGAGGAACTGCGCGGCGACCGCGTCACGCACCCGGCGCTCGAGGTCGGCCTCGAACTCCTCCTGGGTCTGCGACTCGTCCTCGAGGTACTTCTCGAGCGTCATGCCGGCCATGACGAGCTGCTGCTCGAGGTTGGCGCGGCGGGCGTTGAGCTCCTCGGTGACCATGGACTCGGGCAGCGGGATCTCGACCTTCTCCAGCAGCGCCTCGAGCACGGCGTCGCGAGCGGCCGCGGCCTGCTCGAGCCGCTTGCCGCGGGTCAGCCGCTCGCGGACGTCCTCGCGCAGCTCATCGAGGGTGTCGAACTCCGAGGCCTCCTGGGCGAAGTCGTCGTCGAGCTCGGGGAGCTCCTGCTCCTGGACCTGGGTGACCTTGACCGTGACCTCGACGTCCTGGCCGACCAGGTCGCCGGAGACGAGCTGGGTGGTGAAGGTCTTCTCCTCGTCGACCGCCATGCCGGCCAGCGCCTCGTCGAGGCCCTCGATCATGCCGCCGTTGCCGACCTTGTAGGAGAAACCGGAGATCTCGGCGCCCTCGACGACCTCGCCGTCGTTGGTGGCGACCAGGTCGATGACGACGAAGTCGCCGTCCTGGGCCGGGCGCTCGACGTCGATGAGGGTCCCGAAGCGCTCCCGGAGCGCGTCGACCTGCTCGGCGACGTCGTCGTCGGTCACGGCGAGGTCCTCGACGCCGGCCTCGAGTCCGTCGTACGCCGGCAGCTCGATCTCGGGCTTGACGTCGACCTCGGCGGTGAACTCGAGCGCGTCGTTGTCCTCGAACCTGGTCACCTCGATCTCGGGCTGCGCGAGCGGGGTGAGGCTGTTCTCCTGCAGCGCCTCGACGTAGGCCTTCGGCAGCACGTCGTTGACGGCCTCGTCGAGGACCACGCCGCGGCCGATCTGGCGGTCGATGACCTGCGGCGGCACCTTGCCACGGCGGAAGCCGGGGACGTTGATCTGCTTCGCGATCTTCTGGTACGCCGCGTCGAGGCTCGGCTTGAGCTCCTCGAAGGGCACCTCGACGGTCAGCTTGGCCCGGGTCGGGCTCAAGGTCTCGACGGCGCTCTTCACAGGTGTTCTCCTACTGTCAGTGGGTGGTGCGCGGGCCGTGGGTGCCCGCCGCGATCGGGTTGATCGGGGTTGATCTGTCGGGGCGACAGGACTCGAACCTGCGGTCTCCTGCTCCCAAAGCAGGCGCGCTAGCCACTACGCTACGCCCCGCGGAACGGCCCGCCGGTCGGGCCGCCGGACCGCACTTCGAGGGGATGACGGGAATCGAACCCGCGTAATCAGTTTGGAAGACTGAGGCTCTACCATTGAGCTACATCCCCGGACGTCGGGCCGCGCTCACGCGCGGCCGATGACCACGCGCAATCGTGCCACACCGCCGGGTGCCCGCCCCAACCGAGGCCGCCACCCGGACCATCCCTCGGGTGTGCCTCCCGGCCTAGGGCCGCCGGTGGACGACCAGCAGGGCGCGGTCGTCGTCGGGTGAGCCGACGGCGCCGACCAGGCGCCGGGCCAGTCCGTCCCAGGAGCCGCGCAGCAGCGACTCCGCCTCCCCCATCATGTGGTCGATGCCGAGGTCGATGTCGCGCCGGGGCTCCTCCACCATGCCGTCGGTGTAGAGCAGCAGGCTGTCGCCCGGTGCCAGCCGGCCACGGTGGCAGCCGAACTCGGCGTCCTCGACGATGCCGAGGACCGGTCCTTCGGGGCGCAGCGGCTTCCACCGGCCCGAGCCCGCCTCGCGCTGGAGCGCGGGCGGGTGCCCCGCCGAGCGGAGCTCGAAGGCGCCGGTCGCCAGGTCGACCGAGACGTGGACCGCCGTCGCGAAGCCCTCCTCCCACGATCGCTGGAGGAGATAGTCGTTGGCGGCCGGGAGGAAGCGTTCGGGAGGAAGCGCGGCGACCAGGCCCCCCATCGCGCCGGACAGCTGGAGGGCGCGGGTGCCGGCCGCCTCCCCCTTGCCCGACACGTCCACGACGACCAGCTCGATCCGCCGGCCGCGGTCGGCGCCGGTGGCGACCACGAAGTCGCCGGCGAACGGCGAGCCGCCGGCCGAGGACAGCGCCGACTCCACGAGCCAGGAGTCCGGGAGCTCCGGGATCTCGCCCTGGGCGAGGATCCGGTCGCGCAGGTCGACCAGCATCGACTGCCCCCGCAGCGGCCCCACCCCGCCCGCGCCGCGGCGCAGCGACAGCCCGATCACCAGGAAGGTGATCACGTACATCACCAGCAGGGCGACGGCGATGCGCGCCGAGATCTCGCGCTCCAGGACGGCCGCGCAGGTGAGCGCCGCCACGATGAACCCGCCGAACCAGGGCAGGATCCGGTTGTTGAGGAACAGCACGCCGAGGACCAGCGGCACGAACACCAGGTTGACCGGCACGTCGTCGGGGAACATCCCGATCGCCACGACCATCGCGACCGCCAGTGCGCCGAGTGCGCAGGCGGTGCCGATGTCGGTCAGCGCCCATCGCCGCCCGGCGCCCATCATGAGCGACCGGCCCGCGACCGGAACACCGGCTGGCAGCGCGCGCACCAGAACAGGTTGCGCCCACCGAGGACCTCGGAGCGGACGGCGCTGCCGCAGACGTGACAGGCCTGGCCGGTCCGCCGGTAGACGTAGACCTCGCCGCCGTGGTCGTCGACGCGCGGGGCCCGGCCCATCGCCTCCGGGGTGTGCTCGGGCCGGACGGTGTCGATCCGCCCGGTCCGCACGCCCTCCCGCATCAGCACGACCAGATCGTCCCAGATCGCGCGCCACTGCGTGCTGCGAAGCGTGCGACCCGGGCGCAGGGGATGGATGCGGTGCCGGAACAGGATCTCGGCACGGTAGACGTTGCCGACTCCGGCCAGGACGGCCTGGTCCATCAGCAGCGTGCCGATCGGGGCGGTGCTCCGGCTGATCCGCGCCCAGGCGCGGTCCGGGTCGCCATCGGGACGCAGCGGGTCGGGGCCGGAGCGGGCGACGACGGCGTCGCGCTGGGCCGCCGTCTCGAGCGCACAGGTGGTCGCGCCGCGCAGGTCGCCGTACGCCGCCGGCCGGGTGCCCGTCGCCGGGCGCACCAGGCGCAGGCGCACCTGGCCCACCGGCGGCGGGACCTCCGCGCCGGGCTCGAGGTCGTCGTGGACCGCGAACGTGCCGTAGAGGCCCAGGTGGACGTGCACGAACCGCTCGCCCTCGAAGCGGACGAACAGCTGCTTGCCCCAGGCCTCGGCGTCGACCAGGAGGGCGCCGTCGAGCTGGGCCGCCGACTCGGCGAAGCGGCCCTGCGGGCTGCCGACGCGCACGCGGCTCCCCCCGAAGACCGCGGTCAGCTCGCCGGCGAGGCGATGGAGGGTGTGCCCCTCGGGCATCAGGCCCGGCCGGGCCCGAGCTGCCCCTTCCCCAGGGCTGAGGCGGGCAGGGGCGGCAGGTCGCCGGTGGTCTCGTACGACGACAGCTGGCCGATGCGCCGCACGTGGCGCTCGTCGCCGGGGAACGGGGTGGTCAAGAAGACCTCCACCAGCCGCGTCATCTCGTCGAGGGTGTGCATCCGGCCGCCGACGGCGACGACCCAGGCGTCGTTGTGCTCCCGGGCCAGGGCGGCGGTGTCCTCCGACCAGGCGAGGGCGGCGCGGACGCCGCGCACCTTGTTGGCCGCGATCTGCTCGCCGTTGCCGGAGCCGCCGATCACGACGCCGAGACTGTCGAGCCCCGCCTCACGATCGGCGCGCACACCCTCGGCCGCGCGCAGGCAGAACACCGGATAGTCGTCGAGCGCGTCGTAGACGAACGGGCCGTGGTCGACCGGCTCGTAGCCGTGCTCGGTCAGCCAGCCGGTGAGGTGGGACTTGAGCTCGAGGCCGGCATGGTCGCAGCCGAGGTGAACGCGCATGGTCCCATCCTCTCAGGAGTGCGTCGGCGGCGCGGCGGGAGGCGGCGCTTCGCGGACGCGCGTGGCCCGGGCGCCCCGGAGACGCGCTCGCCCGGCGTCAGGCACGGTGCAGGCGGCGGGCGGCCTCGGCGATCGAGCCGCTGATCGACGGGTAGACGGTGAAGGTCTGGGCGAGCTGGTCGGCGGTGAGCCGCTCGGTCACGGCGAGCGCGACCGGGTGGATCAGCTCGGACGCCCGGGGGCCGACCACGACGCCGCCGAGGAGGCTGCGCGAGCCCGGGGCGACGAAGAGCTTCACGAAGCCGTCGACGATGCCCTGCATCTTGGCCCGTGCGTTGGTCGCGAGCGGCTGCACGATCACGTCGGCGAGGACCTCGCCGGCGTCGACCTGCTGCTGGGTCACGCCGACGGTGGCGATCTCCGGGGAGGTGAAGACGTTGGAGGCGACGACGCCGAGGTCGAGCGGCTGGACCGCGTCGCCCAGCACGTGGGCCATCGCGATGCGACCCTGCATGGCCGCGACCGAGGCGAGCATGAGCACGCCGGTGCAGTCGCCGGCGGCGTAGACGCCGGGCGCCGAGGTCCGCGAGACCCGGTCGACCGTGACGAAGCCGCCGTCGTCGAGGGCGACCCCGGCCGCCTCCAGCCCGAGCCCGGCGGTGTTGGGCACCGAGCCGAGCGCGAGGATGCAGTGGGAGCCGGTGACCTCGCGACCGTCGGCCAGCGTCACGGTGACGACGTCCCCCTCGCGCGCGACCGACTGCATCCGGGAGCGCGACAGCACCGTCATCCCCCGCCGCGTGAGCACGTCCTCGAGCACCTGCGCGGCGTCCTGGTCCTCGCCCGGGAGCACCCGGTCCCGCGAGGAGACCAGGGTGACCGGGATGCCGAGCGACTGGTAGGCGCTGGCGAACTCCGCGCCGGTGACGCCCGAGCCCACCACGATCACGTGCTCGGGCAGCTCGTCGAGGTCATAGACCTGCTCCCAGGTGAGGATCCGCTCACCGTCGGGCTGGGCCGTCGGCAGCACCCGCGGGGTGGCGCCCGTCGCGACCAGCACCGCGTCGGCGTCGTACGTCGCCTCGGTGCCGTCGGCGAGGGTCGCCACCACCCGCGCGGGGCCGTCGAGGCGGCCGCGGCCGGCGACGACCGTCACGCCCTCGCCGGCGAGCCGGCTGCCGATGTCGGCGGACTGCGCGAGCGCCAGCGCCTTGACCCGGGCGTTGACCCGGGCGAGGTCGACCCGCGGTGCCGCGATGTCGATGCCGAGCTCGCCGGCCTCGCTGAGATCGGTCATCACCTCGGCCGTCGCGATGAGCGTCTTGCTGGGCACGCAGTCGGTCAGCACCGCCGAACCGCCGACGCCGTCGGAGTCGACGACCACGACCTCCGCCCCGAGCTGGGCGGCCACCAGGGCCGACTCGTAGCCACCGGGTCCCCCACCGACGATCACCACGCGCGTCATGCCCGCCATTCTTGCAAGCGCGGCGCTCGCTCTACGATTCCGCCATGCGTCTGTCCCGAGTCGTCACCCCCGTCGCCGCCGTCCTCCTCGCCACCGCTGTCGCCGCGTGCGCCCCCGCCGAGGACGAGCCCGAGGAGCAGAGCGGCAAGAGCGCGACCGCCGACGAGTGCGCGGTCGCCGACCTGCCGCTGGTCCAGGCGGGCAGGCTGACGATCGGCACCGACACCCCCGCCTACGAGCCGTGGTTCGTGGACAACGACCCCACCAACGGCGAGGGCTTCGAGTCCGCGGTGGCCTACGCCATCGCCGAGGAGCTCGGCTTCTCCGAGGACCAGGTCGCCTGGGTGACGGTGCCCTTCAACAACTCCTACAAGCCGGGCAAGAAGGACTTCGACTTCGACATCAACCAGATCTCGGTCAACCCGGAGCGGGAGAAGGCGGTCGACTTCTCCGACGGCTACTACTCCGCCGCGCAGGCCGTGATCGTGCTCGCGGACAGCCCGGCCGCGCAGGCGACCTCGCTGGCCGACCTCGCGAAGTTCAAGATCGGCGCCCAGACCGGCACCACCTCGTTGACCGCGATCCGCGACGTGATCCAGCCCGAGCAGGACCCGCTGGTCTTCCAGAACACCAACAACGCCAAGCAGGCCATGCTCAACGGCCAGGTCGACGCGATCATCGCCGACCTGCCCACGGCGTTCTACATCAGCGCGGCGGAGATCGAGAACAGCACGCTGCTGGGCCAGTTCCAGTACGACGGCGGCGAGCCGGAGGAGTTCGGCCTGCTGTTCGAACAGGGCAACGAGCTGCTGCCGTGCGTCAACGGCGCGATCGCCGCGCTGCAGGAGGACGGCACGCTCGCGGAGCTCGAGCAGAAGTGGCTGTCCGACGTCGTGAGCGTGCCCGAGCTCCCGTGAGCACCGGCGCGCCCGCGGCCGGCGCCGCCGCGTCGGACTGGCGACCCAGCGAGCGCGAGCTCGCCCGGCGCCGTACCCGCTCCCGGCAGCGTCGGCATCGCGTCGTCGTCGCCAGCATCGCCACGGTCGTGGTGATCGGCGGCCTCTTCACGGCGCTGGTCCTCTCGCCCGGCTGGCCGCGGGTGCGCGCGACCTTCCTCGACCCGCACCACGCGAAGGAGTCGCTGCCGACCATCGTCGAGGGCTTCTGGCTCAACGTGCGGATGTTCCTCATCGCCGAGCCGATCATCCTGGCGCTGGGCCTGGCGCTGGCCCTGGTCCGGCAGGCGCGGTCCGCGTGGCTGGTCCCGCTGCGTGGGCTCGCGGTGGTCTACACCGACGTCGTGCGCGGCATCCCGACACTGCTGCTGGTGTTCCTGTTCGTCTTCGGCATGCCGGCCCTGGGTCTGGAGGGCATCCCGACCAGCATCTTCTTCTGGGCCACCGTGGCGCTGGTGGTGTCCTACTCGGCGTACGTCGCCGAGGTGTTCCGCTCCGGCATCGAGTCGGTGCACCCGTCGCAGCTCGCCAGCGCCGAGGCGCTCGCCCTCTCCCGCGGCCAGACCATGCGGCACGTCATCGTGCCGCAGGCCGTGCGCCGCGTCGTGCCTCCGCTGCTCAACGACTTCGTCTCACTGCAGAAGGACACCGCCCTGGTCGCCTCCGTCGGCCTGTTCGACGCGCTGTTCGCCGCGGCCGACTACGGCAACTTCAACTTCAACTTCACGCCGTACGTCGTCGCGGCGCTGTTCTTCATCGCGATGACCGTGCCGCTGGCCCGCCTGTGCGACGTGCTCGCGCGGCGGCTGGCCCGGCGCGAGCGGGCAGGAGTGCGCTGATGTCGGTCCCGTCCCCTGCCCTGCTCGAAGTCCGCAACGTCCGCAAGACCTACCCACGCCACGACGAGCCGGGCCGCCGCGTGGTCCTCGACGACCTCTCCCTCAGCGTCGCGCCGGGCGACGTGGTGTGCCTGATCGGCTCGTCCGGCTCCGGCAAGTCGACGCTGCTGCGCTGCCTCGACCTGCTCGAGCCGATCGACGACGGCGTCATCGAGTTCCAGGGCCGCGAGATCTCCGATCCGCTCGTCGATCCGCGCCAGGTCCGCCGCGACATCGGCATGGTCTTCCAGGCCTACAACCTGTTCCCCCATCTGAGCGTCCTCGACAACTGCACCCTCGCCCCGCGCAAGGTCCACGGCATGTCGGCGGCGGCGGCGCGCGACAAGGCCCGCGAGCTGCTCCACCGGTTCGGGCTCGGCGAGCACGTCGACAAGCACCCCGATCGCCTCTCCGGCGGGCAGCAGCAGCGGGTGGCCCTGGTCCGCGCGCTGTGCACGGACCCCGCGCTGCTGCTGCTCGACGAGATCACCGCCGCCCTCGACCCGGAACTGGTCGGCGAGGTCCTCGACATCGTGCGCAACCTCGCAGAGGCCGGGACGACGATGGTGCTGGCCACCCACGAGATGGGCTTCGCCCGCGAGGTGGCCTCGCACGTCTGCTTCCTCGACGGCGGCCGGATCGTCGAGGAGGGCCCGCCGGCGCACGTCCTGGGCGCGCCGGAGCAGGCGCGGACGCGGGAGTTCCTGCGCCGGGTCCTCGCCTAGGGCACGGCGACCACGCACTCCACCTCGACCACCGCCGCCGGGTCGGCGAGCGCCGCGACGCCCACCAGGGTGGACGACGGCGGCGTGGCCCCGTGCAGGCCGCCGAGGAGGACCGGCACCAGGTCCGGCCGATAGTCGACGACGTAGATGGTCTCCTTGACCACCGCCGACCGGTCGACGCCGAGCGCGGCGAGGGTCCGGTCGATGCGGTCCGCGATCACCGCGACCTGGGCCGCGTGGTCCCCCGCACCGACGATGCCGCCTTCGTCGTCCCAGGCGAGCTGGCCGCTGAGGAACGCCAGCCGGCCTCCCGTGACGACGGAGGCCTGCGCGGCCAGGTCGGGCAGGCCGAACAGCCCGGTGGGCTCGATCCTCTCGATCATGCCGCTCCTCTCTCTCAACGGGCCGGGACCAGGGTGTCGTCCGCGACGGGCCCGGACGCGTCGCGACCGGACCCGAGCGCGTCCATCGCAGCGGCGACGTCGCGGGCCAGCGCCTCGGCGTCGCGCTCCCCGGACGCCCAGGCCAGATACCCGTCCGGCCGCACCAGGGCCGCGGTGATCTCGCCCCACGCCGGGCGAGGCTCGGCCGGCGCGGCGGCCGGACGGAAGATCCGCACGTGGGTCCGACGTGCCGCCGTCAGTCCCCGGACGTCGAATCCGGGCACGCGGGCGAGGTCCAGCAGAACGTAGGTGCCCTGCTCGAGCAGCGAGCGGAGATCGGCGTCCGGCCCGAGTCGGAGGTTCGGCACCCGGCAGCCGGTCAGCGGGTGGGCGCCGTCGGGCGCGTCGTACCGCACGTGCAGACCGGACAGCCGCTCCGTGAGCGCCTCCTTGAGCTGGGGGCGCTCGCCGATCAGGCGGGTCATGAACGCCCGCATCTCCTGACCCTGGACCGTGAAGTCCATGAAGAGCGCGGTCTGCGCCTGGCTCTGCTCGAGGAGCTCGACGCCGACCGCGTGCCGCTCGGTGTGGTAGCTGTCGAGCAGCGCCTCCGACGCCCAGCCGTTGAACACCGCGGCGAGCTTCCAGCCGAGGTTCATGGCGTCCTGGACCCCCACGTTGAGCCCGACGCCGCCCGCCGGCATGTGCTGATGGGCGGCGTCGCCGGCCACCATGACGCGGCCCTTGCGATAGGTCCGCGCGATCCGGCTCGCGTTGCCGTAGCGCGAGAGCCAGGCGGGGCTGTGCATGCCGTAGTCGGTGCCGGCGATGCGCTGGATCCGACCGCGCAGCTCCTCGAGGGTGAACTCGCCCGGCCAGTCCGTCCGCAGGTCCTCCGGCGAGTGGACGGCGATGCGGTGCAGCCCGCCCGGGATCGCGACACACATGAAGACGCCCTCCAGCGACCACCTGCTGACGACCGGGGACTCGGGCGGCTCGGCCAGCCGCACGTCGCCCAGCGCGCCGAGCGCCGTCGCCGCCGTGCCGTCGAACGCGATGCCGGCCGCCTCGCGCACCGCGCTGCGGGTGCCGTCGCAGCCGACCAGGAAGGTCGCGTCGAGCTCGTACTCACCGTCCGGTCCGACCGCCGTCACGGTCACGCCCGTCTCCGTCTCCTCCATCGCGACGAAGCGGTGTCCTCGCCGGACGTCGGCCCCCTGAGCGATCGCCCGCTCCTGGAGCAGCTCGGTCGTCCGTGCTTGCGGGATGGTGAGCGTGAACGGGAAGTCGGTGTCGAGCGAGGTGAACTCCAGGCGCTCGTCGAGGACGGCGAAGTGCCCGCTCGGGAGCTGTCCTCCCTCGCGGAGCATGGGGTGGTGCGCCCCGCGCAACGCGAAGGTCTCGACCGTCCGCGGATGGACGGTCAGGGCTCGCGAGTGCGGCGAGATGGCGGGGGTCTCCTCGAGCACGACGGCAGGAACGCCCGCGAGGCTCAGCTCGCATGCCAGCCACATGCCGACCGGGCCGCCGCCCGCGATGACGACTCTTCGGTCCATTCGATCTCCTCATTTCGGTTGACTTGGTCATTGACCAATAGATGCCGGCGGCAGTCCACCCTCGCCCGCGCGGGTGAGGGCCGGACCGCGCCGGTGGGCGCCGCCGCCCGGCGGCGTGCTGACGGACGGACTAGTCGGACAGTCCCGACGGGTCACGCCGGAGGGCGCGGTCGGCGAAGGACCGGAACGTCGCCTCGATGATGCTGCGCTGCAGGAGGAACTCCTGCGCCTCGCGCGCCAACGCCTCCGGCGTGGCCGCGATGGCGCCGCCCGTCGCCTCGGCGCGGAGCTGGAGGTCGGCCGCGTGCTCCATCATCAAGGCGAGGACCGCGGCCTCCTCGACCGTGCGTCCGGTGACGACGAGGCCGTGGTGGGCCAACAGGACCGCCCGCTTGTCACCCAGGGCGGCCGAGATGATCTCACCCTCCTGATCGGCGACAGGGACACCCGGCCAGTCCGGGAGGAACGCGACGTCGTCGTACAGCGGCATGGTGTCCATGTGCGCGATGACGAGCGGCCGACGCAGCATGGACAGCGCGGCGATGGCGGGCGGGTGCGTGTGCACGACGCACCCGACGTCGGGCCGGGCCTCGTAGATCCAGTAGTGGAAGCGCACCGCCGGGTTCGGCTGTGCGTCGCCCTCGAGCGGGTTGAGGTCGTCGTCGATGCGGATCACGTCGCGAGTCCCGACCGCGTCGAACGCCGGCGTCCACGGGACGGTCCAGAACGTCCCGGGCTCGTCGGCGCGGGCGGTGACCTGTCCCGCGAGGGCGAAGCAGTGCCGTTCGGCGGCGAGGATCCGGCAGGTCAGGGCGATGCGCTCGCGCAGCGTCCAGGGAAGGCCGGAGAGCTCGGCATCGAGCTCGGGACGAAGGACGTCGAGCTTGGACCTCGAAGTGGCGGTCATGGCTGGCTCCTTGGGATGAGGGGAAGGGGTCACTTGTCGATGTTGAGGACCTGGACCTGGGTGTACTCCAGGAGCCCGACGTCGCCGAGCTCAGCGCCGAGCCCGGAGTGCTTCGCACCCGCCTGAGGGATGTGCGGGGCGACGTCGATGTGCTTGTTGATCCACACGGTGCCCGCTTCGAGCTGGTCCGCGACCTCGGTGGCGCGCTCGAGGTCGGAGCTCCACACGGACGCACCGAGGCCGTACGCGCTGGCGTTCGCACGGCGGATCGCCTCGTCGGTCGTCGCGTAGCGCAGGACCGGCAGGATCGGACCGAACTGCTCCTCGTCCACGAGACGACTGCCCTCGGCGATGTCGGCGACGACGGTGGGGGCGACGAAGTAGCCGGCGCGACCGGCCACCTCGCCACCGCACAGGACGCGACCGTGCTCCTCGGCATCAGCGAGGAACGCCCTGACCTTCTCGAACTGCATCCGGTTCTGCAGGGGGCCCATCTGCGCACCCTCCTCGACACCCGCACCGACCACGGTGCCCTCCGCCAACGCGACGAGCTCGCGACAGACCTCCTCGTAGATCGAGTCGTGGACGTAGAGTCGCTTGATCGCCAGGCAGACCTGTCCGCAGTTCCAGAAGGCGCCGCGGAAGATGCCGGCCGCGACCGTGCTCGGGTCGGCGTCGTCGAGGACGATGGCCGCGTCGTTGCCGCCCAGCTCCAAGGTGACCCGCTTCAGGTCGCGCGAGGCACTGGCAAGCACCTTGAGCCCGGTTGCGGTGGAGCCCGTGAAGGTCACCTTCGCGACATCGGGGTGACTGGTGAGCACACCGCCCAGGTCGTTGGCATCCGTCACGACGTTGACGACGCCGGGAGGAACCAGGCCGGCGACGAGCCTGGCGAGGAGGAGCGTGGCCAGCGGGGTCGTCGCCGCGGGCTTCACCACGACCGTGTTCCCGGTGAGCAACGCGGCGGGGACCTTGAACGCGATGACCAGCAGCGGTGCGTTCCACGGCAGGATCGCCGCCACGACCCCGAGCGGCCGGCGCCGGATCTCGACGCGACGCTCGTCGCTGTCCTCGACGACCTCCGAGGGCACCTCCAGCCCGGCGACGTGCCGGAAGAAGGCGGCCGTTCCGGCCACCTCGTGACGGGCGTCGGCGAGGGGCTTGCCCTGCTCGGCGGTCAGCACGGCGGCCAGCTCTTCGGCATGGGCGTCGATCACCTCGGCGATGCGCAGCAGTACCTGACGCCTCGCCTCCACCGGGCTGCGCGACCACGACCGGAACGCGACCTTGGCGGCGCCGACGGCCCGGTCGAACTGCCGGACCGAGCCGCGGGGGCAGTCGACGATCACCTCCTCGGTCGCCGGGTTCACGACCGGCATCGTCTCGGCACCCGCGACCAGCTCACCGTCGATCAGCAGATGCAGCGACAGGTCGATCTCGGCGAGCCGTTCCTGCTGCGGGGCGGATTCGGTTCCCGTGCTCATGCGCACTCCGTTCACTCGACGATTCGTTCTTGGTCAGTGACCAATGAGTGAGGAGTACAGCAGTCGAGGGACGCGGACGCAAGGGGTACGCCGAAGAGATCTGCCGCGGCCGAGAGCCTCAGGGCGCGCGCGTCACCGCGTCGAGGAGCGCGCCGACGCCGTGGGCGAACCGCTCGTCGAAGTCCGTCGAAGCGAAGTCCTCCACCACCGCGGCCAGCGCGGGATACGCCCCATCGGAGAGCCGGGCCGCCACCTCCTCAGGCAGCTGAGCCGGAGCCGACTGCTCCTCCTGGACCAGGCCCACGGTGAAGTACGCGAGGCCCCAGGCCGTCCACGCGGCCACCTTGGGCGTCGGCGCATCCTCGAGGAGCGCGGCGAGGAGCCGGTCGGCGAAGCGCAACGTGCTCGGCATCGACGGGAAGGTGCCCGAGAGCACCAGGGCACCGTCCCGGTGCGCCAGGAGGGTCCGGCGCAACCGCGTCATCAGTTCGAACGCGCGCTGCCGCCCGTCGCCGTCGAGCCCGTCGAGATCGACCTCGCCGAGGATCGCGTCGGCCATCAGGTCCTGCAGGTGAGCCCTGGTCTTGACGTGCCACAGGACCGTGTTCATCCGAACGCCGAGCCGATCGGCCACGGCACGGGTGGACACCCCGGCGATGCCGCGCTCGTCGAGGACCTCCAGCGCCGCCCGCAGGACGGCCTTCGGCGTCAGGTCCTTGCTGGCCCGCGACAAGGATGCTTGCTTCTTGGTCACTGACCCACTATAAAGAGCGCTCAGCTTGGTCAGTGACCAAGATCACCGCGGTGGACGGAGGCCGGGAACCGCCCTGCCCGCCACCGGCACCCAGAGGAGTGCGCATGACCGACCAGATGCCGCCCGACGGCCCCGCAAGCCCCGGGCGCGCCCGGCTGAGGACCAACGCCATCGCCTATCCCGGGCTGGTGTTCGTGGTCATCGCGATCACCGCCCCCCTCACCACGATGTCCTCGAACTACTCCCTCAGCCTGGTTCTGGGCGCCGGGCCGGGAACCTTCGGGCTGACCCTGCTGCTGACCGGCGTCCTCGCGCTGTTCGCGGCCGGCTACATCGCGATCAGCAAGCACGTCGTGAATGCCGGGTCGGGCTACGCCTTCGTCGCCTACGGCCTGGGGCGACCTGCCGGCGCGGCCACGGCGATGGCCCTGTTCATCGCCTACAACCTCGCTGCCGCGGCGATGACCGCGGGCGCCGGCTACTTCGCCGTGGTCTTCGGCCAGCAGTACCTCTCGCTGGACCTCCCCTGGTGGTGCTACGGCGGTCTCGTCCTCGCCGGTGTCGCCTGGTGCGGCTACCGGGGACTGGTCGACACCAAGCGCGTCTTCGCCGTGATCTCGTGCGTGGGCTTCACGATCCTCGTCGCCCTGTGCGTCGCCGTGGTGGTCCAACGACCGACCGCACCGACCCTCGGCCTCGGTGACGACGCGCTCTCCCCCGCGGCGATCGGCTTCACGATGGCCATGATCGCGGTGTCCTTCGCCGGCTTCGAGACCACCGCGTCCTACGGCGAGGAGACCGGCGACGGCGGCCGCAGCATCGGCCCCGCCATCTACACCGCGCTGGCCGCGCTCTGCGCGATCTACCTCTTCTCGACCTGGTCCCTCGTCGCGGCCTTCGAGGACCTCGGCGCGGCGGCCGGCGCCGACCCCGGCATGCTGGTCCCCCTCGCCGCCGACACCTACCTGGGGTCCTGGTCCGGTCCGGTGATCTCCGGCACCGCCGTGCTCAGCTTCGGCGCGGGAGCGGTCGCCTGGCACAACGCCGCCGTGCGCTACATGTTCGCGTTCGGCCGCAGCGGCCTGCTCCCCCGGGCGTTCGTCCGCACCGACGGCCGCGGCATCCCCGTCGTCGCCGTGACCGCGCAGGTCGCGCTGGTCCTCGCCGTCCTCGCACCGTTCGCGCTCGCGGGCTACGAACCGCTGACCGAGCTCTTCCCCGCGATCGCCGGGATCAACACGGTCGCCTACGTCTCCGGCCTGATCATGCTCTCCCTGAGCGTCCTGGCAGCCTCGCTGCGCGGACGCCTCGGCGACACCTCCGCGCTGGTCGGGCGCGTCGCCCCGGTCCTCGCGATCACCTGCTTCGTGGCCGTGCTGTGGTTCGTCCTCACCAACTACGGCCTCATCGTCGGCAGCGAGGCGTCGGTGGTCCGGTTCGCGCCGGCCGTGCTCGTCGTGGGCGCCGTCGTCGCGGCCGCGCTGGAGCGACGCCAGGCCGCGCTCGGTCGAGCCCCGGCGTCGCTGTCGGTGTCCGTGGATCCGGCACCGTCCTCGTGACGACGCGGCCGACGGTCGCGGTCGTCGGGATGGGAGCCGTGGGCACGGCGATCGCGGCCCATCTCGCGCTCGCCGGCCACCCCCTGCTCGCCTGTCAGCGCACCCGATCAGGGTCCGGGACCGTCAGTGTGGTCACCGCGACCGGCGAGCGGTCGGCGACCTGCACCTGGGTCCGCCGACCCGCCGAGAGCGACGACCGCCCCGCGGCCGTCGTCGTCGCGACCAAGGCGCAGGACACGCCGGGCGTACGGTCCTGGCTGAGCGCCTGGTGTGACGCGACGACCCCGGTGCTGCTGGCCCAGAACGGCATCGACCATGCCGAGCGCGCGGCGGGCCTCGCCGGGCGGGTCGTGCCGACGCTCGTCTACCTCAATGTCGACCATCTCGGCCCGGGCCGAGCCTTCGTGCGCCGTACCGGCCGCGACCTGGTCGTCCCGGACGACGACGGCGGCCGGCGGGTCCAGGCGCTCCTCGCCGCCAGCGAGCTGACCGTCGAGTGCACGCCCGACTTCGTGACCGAGGCATGGTCGAAGCTGCTGACCAATGTCACCGTGAACCCGGTGACCGCCCTCACCGGTCGCCGCTGCGAGGTGCTTCGCGACGAACGGGTCGCGGCCCTGGTCCGTGACCTGCTCACCGAGACCGCACAGGTCGGCCGCGCCGCCGGCGCCCGTCTCGGACCGGACATCGTCGCGCGCGTCGCCGACTGGGTGCACGCGCTGCCGCCGGATGCGGCGACGTCGATGCTGCAGGACCGCGAACGCGGCCGGCCGCTGGAATGGGAGGGGCTGACCGGAGCCGTCGTCCGGGCCGCTGATCGGCACGGCGTCGAGGCACCGCTCAACCGCGCCCTGCTGGCACTCCTCGCGAACTGCGGCCCGTGACCGCACGGCCCGAACGCGCCGGACCCCGCCTCCTGCAGGAGACGGGGTCCGGTCGAGCGGTGATCAGAGGTTGATCATGTGGCCGGCGATCCCGTGGATCGCCTCCTTCACGGCCTCGGACAGCGTGGGGTGGGCGAACACGTTGCGGCCCACCTCGTCGGCGGTGAGGTCCCACTTCTGCGCCAGGGTCAGCGCGGGGAGCAGCTCGGTGACGTCGGGGCCGATCATGTGGGCGCCGAGGATCTCGTTGTACTCCGCGTCGGCCACGATCTTGACGAAGCCGACCGCCTCGCCCAGGCCCATCGCCTTGCCGTTGGCGGTGAAGGGGAACGAGGCCGTCTTGACGTCGTAGCCCTTCTCCTTGGCCTGCGCCTCGCTGTAGCCGAACGAGCCGATCTGCGGCTGGCAGTACGTCGCGCGCGGGATGAAGTCGTACTCGACCGGCATGGTCTCGGCGCCGGCGAGGGTCTCGGCGGCGACGATGCCCATCGCCTCCGCGACGTGGGCCAGCATCATCTTCCCGGTGACGTCGCCGATGGCGTAGACGCCCTCGACGTTGGTGCGGCAGTACTCGTCGACCTGGATCGCCCCGCGGTCGGTGAGCGCGACGCCCGCGGCCTCGAGGCCGTAGCCCTCGACGCGGGGGGCGAACCCGAAGGCCGCGAGGAACTTGTCGGCCTCGAGCACCTGCTCGTCGCCGCCCGCGGCCGGCGCGACCCGGACCTTCACGCCGGAGCCGGTGTCCTCGACGCCCTTGACGGCGGTCGAGGTCAGCACCTTCACGCCGAGCTTCTTGTAGTGCTTGGCGAGCTCCTTGGAGACGTCCGCGTCCTCGGTCGGGACCATCCGGTCGAGGAACTCGACGATGGTGACGTCGACGCCGAAGTTCTTCATCACGTAGGCGAACTCGACGCCGATGGCACCGGAGCCGCCGATGATGATCGAGGACGGCAGGTTCTCGTCGAGGATCTGCTCCTCGTAGGACACGATGTTCTTGCCGTTGACCTCGACGCCCGGGACGGTGCGCACGGTCGCGCCGGTGGCGAGGATCAGGCTGTCGCACGTGTAGTCGGCCGTGGAGCCGTCGTTGAGCGCGACGGAGACGGACTTCGGGCCGGTCAGGGTGCCCCAGCCGTCGATCTCGGTGATCTTGTTCTTCTTCATCAGGAAGTGGACGCCCTTGACGATGCCGGCGCTCACCTGGCGGGAGCGCGCGTGCGTCGGGCCGAAGGCCATCGTGGCGTCGCCCTCGATGCCGAACTTGGTCTTCTCGTGGGTCAGCGTGTGGGCGAGCTCGGCGTTCTTGAGCAGCGCCTTGGACGGGATGCAGCCGACGTTGAGACAGACGCCGCCCCAGTACTTCTTCTCGATCACGGCAACGGACTTGCCGAGCTGGGCGGCGCGGATCGCGGCGACGTACCCACCGGGGCCGGCACCGAGGACGAGGACATCGAAGTGGGTCACGGTGCCAGCGTAGTAGGGGCGCTCGCGGGGCCGACAGCACGCTCGCCCCCGGGCGCGACTACTCGCGGGTACGTCGCCGGGGGCGCCCTCCGGGGCCGGCCGGAGGTGGCGTCCACGCGGACCGATCGCGCCGAAACCCTTCCCCTGACCGTGTGACGTGTGCAACACTCCCGTCCGACCGAGCGATCGCTCGGTCGGACGATCTGGGCCGCGGCCCGGAAGGAGGGACGCACGTGAGCGTGGACACCCACTCGTCGCCGGACGAGGTGAAGGCGGCCTTCGCGGCCTGGCTCGCCGACTTCGCGGACGCACTGGCGACGGCGGACACCGCCGCGACCACGAAGCTGCTGGACGGAGGCTGCTGGTGGCGCGACCTCCTCGCGCTCAGCTGGGACCTGGGGACCTACCACGGCACCGATCGCATCGCCGGGCTCCTCGACGAGCACCTGCGCCGGGCGCAGGTCTCCGACGTCCGGATCGTCACCGAGTTCGGTCCGCGCTTCGTCGCGGAGGAGGGCGGCAGCGGCACGATCGAGGGCTTCTTCACCTTCGAGACGCCCGGCGCCTGGTGCCGCGGCGTGGCCCGCATCCGGCAGGGCGACGACGGGTGGCGCGCCTGGACCGTCATGACCGGCGTCGAGGACCTCAAGGGCCACGAGCGGGCCCTCGGGAGCCGGCGGCCCACCGGCCCGCGGCACGAGGCCGGCGCGACGACGCAGCGCAACTGGAAGGACAAGCGCGAGGACGCGCGGGCCTACGCCGACCGTGAGCCGGAGGTCGTCATCCTCGGTGCCGGCCAGGGCGGCCTCGCCCTCGCGGCCAACCTGCGCCTGATGGGCGTCGACGCGCTCATCCTCGAGAAGAGCGAGCGGGTCGGCGACGGCTGGCGCCGGCGGTACCACTCCCTGGTCCTGCACGACCCGGTCTGGGCCGACCACCTCCCCTACCTGCCGTTCCCGCGCTCGTGGCCGATCTACTCCCCCAAGGACAAGATCGCCGACTGGTTCGAGTTCTACGCCGAGGCCATGGAGCTCAACGTCTGGTGCGCGGCGGAGATGACCGACGCCGCGTACGACGAGCAGGCCGGCGCGTGGACCCTGGCGGTCACGACCCCGGAGGGCGAGCGGACGCTCCGCCCGCGCCACGTCGTCCTCGCCACCGGAGCGGCCGGCGAGCCCCACGTCCCCGACTTCCCCGGCCGCGACGAGTTCACCGGCACGGTCTACCACTCCAGCAAGCACGGCGCCGGCGGCAGCTGGGCCGGCAAGAAGGCCGTCGTCGTGGGCGCCTGCAACAGCGGGCACGACATCGCCCAGGACCTGTACGAGGCGGGCGCCGACGTCACCTTGGTGCAGCGCTCCTCGACCCACATCATCAGCCAGGAGCACGGCATCCCGGCGATCTTCGGCGCCAACTTCACCGAGTCCGGGCCGCCGACGGAGTACGCCGACCTCCTGGCGAGCGCCTATCCGTGGCCCCTGGTGCTCGAGGACGCCAAGGAGGGGGTCAAGCGCACCGCCGAGAAGGACGCCGAGCTGCTGGCCTCGCTGGAGGCGGTGGGCTTCCGGCTCAACGACGGCCCCGACGGCACCGGGCTGATGGGCTTCGCCCTCGCCAAGGGCGGCGGCTACTACATCGACGTCGGCGCGTCCGGCCTGATCGCCGAGGGTCGGATCGGTCTGGCCCAGGGCTCGGGCCTCGCCGCG
This sequence comes from Nocardioides segetis, assembly GCF_051390595.1. Lineage (NCBI taxonomy): Bacteria > Bacillati > Actinomycetota > Actinomycetes > Propionibacteriales > Nocardioidaceae > Nocardioides > Nocardioides segetis. Next base: position 419,297 of record NZ_JBNINR010000004.1, read on the forward strand.
TTCACCCCGACGGGCATCCGGCTCGAGGACGGTCGTGAGCTCGACGCGGACCTCGTGGTGCTCGCCACCGGCTACTCGAACATGCGCGAGACCGCGCGCCGCCTCTTCGGCGACGCCGTGGCCGAGCGGCTCCCCCTGGTCCTGGGCATCGGTGAGGACGGCGAGATCGGCGGGCTGTACCGCCGTACCGGTCAGCCGGGCTTCTGGTTCATGGGCGGTCCCCTGGCGTGGGTGCGGGTGTACTCCAAGCACCTCGCCCTCCAGATCACCGCCGACCTGCACGACGTGCGCTCCTGACCACTGCGGTCCGGCGCATCCCATGAGTCGACTCGGGGGCTCTGGGCGACAGCGACATCCCTGCCACCCGGCCGGGTGCGTCCCCTCGAAGGAGAAAATGATGCAAGGCAGTAGAAAGGCCCGGGCCAAGGTCGGCCTCGTCGCGATCGTGGCCGGGCTCAGCCTGGTGACGGCGGCCTGCGGCGGCGACGACGGCGGCGCTTCCGGGGACGGCTCGTCCTCGGGCAAGAAGCTCGTCTACTTCATGGCGCCCAACACCACCCCGACCCGCTACATCCAGCAGGACGGCCCGGACTTCGAGAAGGCCATGAAGGCGCTCGACCCGGACGTCGAGGTGAAGTTCGTCAACGGCGGCGGCGACTCCGCCACCCAGCTGTCGCAGGCGAACTCGGCGATCTCGGCCGGGGCCAAGGCCCTCGTCGTGGTGGCCGCCGACCCCAACACGAGCGCCGGCCTGCTCCAGGCGGCCGCCGCCGCGAAGGTCCCCGTGATCGGCTACGAGAACCCGCCGCTCAACGGGCCGATGTACGCCCAGGTGATCTTCGACCCCTACAAGGTCGGCGTCCAGCAGGCCGAGTACTTCAAGAGCCGGGTCGAGGGCGGCGCCTTCGGCGACGGCCCGGTCGACCTGGCCCGCCAGTACGGCAACAAGGGCGACGTCTACACGACCGAGATGCTCCGGGGCCAGGACGAGATCCTCCAGCCGCTCATCGACGACGGCACCCTGAACGTCGTCTGCGAGGACTACATCAAGGACTGGGCGCCCGACAACGCCCAGAAGGCCGCCGAGCAGTGCCTGACCAAGACGCAGAGCGACCTCGACGCGTTCCTCGGCTTCTACGACGGCAACGCCTCGGGGATCATCGCCGCGCTCAAGGGCCAGAAAGTCGACATCCCCGTCTACGGAGGCCAGAACCCCGAGCTGACCGGCCTGCAGTACATGCTGACCGGCGACCAGGAGGACACCGTCCTCAAGGCCTTCTCCGTGGAGGCCGAGGCGGCCGCCAAGATCGCGCTGGCGGCGATCAACGGGGAGGAGCCGCCGTCCGACCTCGTCCAGGACGAGGTCAACAACGGCACCGACGACATCCCGACGGCCAAGCTCGACACCACGCTGATCCACCTCGAGGACGGCAAGGACCCGGGCGAGGTCGTGCAGCAGGCGGTCGACCTCGGCATCTTCACCTGGGAGCAGATCTGCGACGGCGGTCCCGCCGAGAGCACGCCGACCTGCCAGGCGAAGGCCGGCTGACCGATCACGACCGGGGTGTGGCCGCCCCCTCCGGCGGCCACACCCCGCCCAGCCCCATCCAAGAAGGGAATCCCATGCCCGACGTTGGTGAGCTGCTGCTGCAGCTGAGCCAGGTCTCCAAGTACTTCGGCGGCGTCCGTGCGCTCCACGAGGTCGACCTCGAGCTCCACCGCGGGGAGGTCGTCGCCCTGGTGGGCGACAACGGAGCCGGCAAGTCCACCCTCATCAAGGTCATCTCCGGAGTCGAGCACCCCGACTCGGGCGCGATCCGCGTGCGCGGAGAGGCGGTCCGCCTCGAGACGCCGCGGGCGGCGCAGAGCGCGGGGATCCACACGGTCCACCAGGACCTGTCGCTGTGCGACAACCTCGACGCGGTCCGCAACCTCTTCCTCGGCCAGGAGATCACCGGCGGTCTCCTGCGCGGCCGCCCCCTGAGCCGGCACCGCATGGAGGTGGAGGCCAGGAAGGTCCTCGACAGCCTGGCCGTGAAGCTCCGCTCGCTGACCACGCCGGTGGGCGGGCTGTCGGGCGGGCAGCGCCAGGGCATCGCCATCTGCCGGGCGCTCATCTCGGACCCGAGCCTGGTCCTGCTGGACGAGCCCACCGCCGCCCTCGGCGTCACGCAGCGGGCCGAGGTGCTCGACCTCATCCTGCGGCTGAAGTCGCAGAACCGCGGCGTGCTGGTGATCTCGCACGACCTCAAGGACGTCCAGGAGGTGGCCGACCGCGTCGTGGTCATGCGGCTGGGCTGCAAGGTCGCCGAGTTCGAGCGCGGCGACTACACGTCCGGCGACCTGGTCGCCGCCATCACCGGAGCCCACGAGGCTCCGCTCACCGTCGAGGGCATCCGATGAGCACGCAGCAGGTCCGGACCGTCCCGCCGAGCGCCCCGAGCGAGCCCGGCACCCCTCTGCTCTCGCGGGTCGTCGAGGGCCTCGGCGGCCAGTACCGCAGCATCCCGGTGCTGCTGGTCCTCGGGCTGATCTGGCTGTACTTCTACTCCCAGAACTCCGCCTTCCTCACCTCCGGGAACATCACCACCCTGACGCTGCAGATCGTGACCACCGCGATCCTCGCGCTGGGCGTCGTCTTCGTGCTGCTGGTCGGAGAGATCGACCTGTCCTCCGCGCTGCTCTCGGGGGTCTGCGCCACCGTCACGGCCCAGCTCGCGATCAAGAGCGAGTGGCCGTTGTGGCTGGCCGTCCTGGGAGGCATCGCCGTCGGCGTCGCCTTCGTCCTGGCCGAGGTGCTCGCGGTCATCTTCGGGGTGCCGTCGCTGATCGTCACTCTCGGCGGCATGGTCATCCTGCAGGGCCTCCTCCTCGTGGTGCTGCCGCCGGAGTTCGCGATCAACGTCGCCGGCACCGACTACGCCAAGATCTCGTCGACCTACCTCCCCGCCGGCTGGAGTCTCGCCCTCGGCGCGGCGGGCTGGCTGATCTTCTGCGCGACCCGCTATCGCGGCCACCGCGAGCGCGGCGCCGACGCCCCGTCGTCCACGCGGTCGTCGATGCTGACGACCGTCGGCGTGCCCGCCGTCGTCAGCGGCGTGGTCATCTTCGGCTCGGTCGCCATCCTCAGCGAGGGACCGGGGCTCCCGCTGCCGGTGCTGATCCTGGTCGGGATGCTGCTGATCGCGGCCTACTTCACCGGACGGACCCGCTACGGGGCGCACCTGTACGCCGTCGGCGGCAACCGCGAGGCCGCACAGCGGGCGGGCATCCCCGTCTCCCGGATGGTGATCTACTCCTTCCTCGTGCTCGGCGTCTGCGCGGCGGTGGCCGGCATGGTCGAGGCCTCGCGACTGCTGGCCGTCTCCAACTCGTCGGGCGGCGGTCCGCTCATGCTCAACGCGATCGCCGCCGCGGTCGTGGGCGGCGTGAGCCTCTTCGGCGGCCGGGGAACCGTGTGGGCGGCGCTGCTGGGCGCCCTCGTCATCGGCTCGATCAACAACGGTGTCCAGCTCCTGGGCATGTCCACCGAAGTGCAGAGCTTCGCGACCGGCGGGGTCCTTATCCTTGCTGTTGCGATCGACGTCGTGATCACCCGCGGGTCACTGCTGCCGAACCGCCGATGACCAGCGCACGTGCAGATGTGGCAATGGAGAGGGGATGCGCAACCGTGACTGTCGAGGCGGCCTGGCTGCCCACAGACGCCCAGATCGACAGCTCGCGGGTGGTCGACTTCGCTCGCTGGCTCGGCACGGAGGGCATCGTCGACCTGGCCGACCCGCGTGACTTCCGCGAGCTGCAGGCCTGGTCGGCGGAGCACCCCGCGCCCTTCTGGGAGGCGGTCGCCCGCTACTTCGGGGTCGACTTCGCCACCGAGGCCACGGAGGTGCTCTCGTCCACCGAGATGCCGGGGGCCCGCTGGTTCCACGGCGCCACGCTGAACTTCGCGCGGGAGATGCTCAAGCACGGGGCGGCCGAGCGGGAGGCCGTCATCCTGGTCCGCGACGACGGCCATCGTGAGTCGATCACCTTCGGCCAGCTCCGCGATCAGGTCGCCGCGGTCGCCGGGGCGCTCGCGGACCGCGGGGTCGGGCAGGGCGACCGGGTCGTGGCCTACCTGCCCAACTGCATCGAGGGCGTCGTGGCCTTCCTCGCCTCCGCGACGCTGGGCGCGGTCTGGTCGCAGACCGGGATGGACTACGCGCCGACGGCCGCGATGGACCGCCTCGGCCAGCTGGACCCGACGGTGTTCATCGCCGGCACCGGCTACCTCTTCAAGGGCGAGCAGCAGGACCGCCGCGAGGCCGTGGCGGAGCTGCGGGTGCTGCTGCCCGTCGACGCCCTCGTCGTCTCGGTCGAGACCGGCGGTGTCCGGCGCGACGACAGTACGCCGTGCGACGTCGCCTGGGAGCAGCTCCAGCGGTTCAGCAAGCCGATCACGGCCCCGGTCGACGTGCCGTTCGACCACCCGCTGTGGGTCCTGTTCACCTCCGGCACCACCGGGCGGCCCAAGGGCATCGTGCACGGGCACGGCGGCGCGCTCCTCGAGCAGCTGGTCTCCCCCGGCTTCCACATGGGCGTCGACGAGGCCGACGTCTTCTTCTGGTTCACCACGCCCAACTGGATGATGTGGAACGCCCAGATCTGCGGCCTTCTCCACGGCGCGACGATCGTGCTGTTCGACGGCAGCCCGACCCACCCCGACACCGGCCTGATGTGGCGCCTCGTGCAGGATCTCGGCGTCACCGTGTTCGGCACCAGCCCGGGCTACCTCCAGGCCTGTGCCCGCGAGGGGATCGAGCCCGGCCGTGACCTGGACCTGTCGGGCCTCGAGCTGATCGGCGTCACCGGGTCGGTCCTGCCGGCCAGCAGCAACCAGTGGGTGCGCGACCACGTGCGGGCCGACCTCCAGGTCGGCTCGATGAGCGGCGGCACCGACATCGTCGGCATCTTCGTCGCCAGCGCCCCGAACCTTCCGGTCTACGACGGGGAGATCAGCGGCACCGCGCTCGGCGTCGCCCTCGAGGTGTGGGACGAACGGGGCAACCGGCTGCCCGCGGGCGAGACCGGCGAGATGGTCATCACCCAGCCCATGCCGTCGATGCCGATCGCCTTCTGGGACGACCCCGAGGGCGAGCGGTACCGCGACGCGTACTTCGACGTCTTCCCCGGGGTGTGGCGGCACGGCGACTCGATCACGATCACCGACCGCGGCACGATCATGATCCACGGCCGCACCGACTCCACGCTCAACCGCAACGGCGTGCGCCTGGGCAGTGCCGAGATCTACGAGGCGCTGGAGTCGCTGCCCGAGGTGCTCGACAGCCTCGTCGTCGGCGTCGAGCTCGCGGAGGGCGGGTACTGGATGCCGCTCTTCGTGGTGACCGAGGGGGGCCGGGACGACGCCGCGCTGCGCACGCGCATCGTGGAGACGATCGCGGGCCGGACCTCGCGGCGGCACGTCCCCGACGAGATCATCGTCGCCCCCGCGCTGCCCCGCACCCGCACCGGCAAGCGGCTGGAGGTGCCGGTCAAGCGCATGCTCCAGGGCACGTCGCCGCGGCGGGTCACGAGCACGGGGGCCGTCGACGACGTCGATGCCCTCCAGTGGCTCATCGACTTCGCCCGCAAGCGCAACGGCGACTCCGCCGCCGCGACGGTGCTGCCGACCGACACCTACGAGGACTGGCGGATCTACCACGAGCAGGACCTGCCCCGGGTCCTCGCCGCGGCGCTCGACGTGTTCGCCGAGAAGGGCTACCACGGCACGACGACCCGCCAGCTCGCCGACCGCTCGGGCCTGTCGGTGCCGGGCATCTACCACCACTACAAGTCGAAGCAGGACATCCTGTTCGACCTGATGATGGTCATCGTCGACGAGCTGGTCGAGCGCAGCCGCTTCGCGGTGGCGCAGGCCGACGACGACCCGCGCGCGCAGTTCGACGCCCTGGTCTCGAGCATGCTCCTGTTCCACGTCTACCGCCGCAAGGGCGCGATCGTGTCGACCAGCGAGCTGCGCAGCCTCGAGTCCGGCAACCGGCGCAAGTACCTCGACCGCCGCGACGAGCTGCAGGCGCTGCTCGACCAGATCATCGAGCGCGGCGTCGGGGCCGGTGTCTTCCACACCCCCTATCCGGGCGACGCCGGACGCGCCATCGCGTCGATGTGCGCCGGGGTGGCGACGTGGTACCGCCCCGACGCGCCGCTGAGCTTCGACCCGCTGCTCGACCGCTACCTCTCGATCGCCGAGGCGATCGTCGGGCTCCGCTGAGTCCGCGCTCCCCCATCCCCCCATCCCGCTCCGACACCCGCAGGAGGAACGACCATGGGTCGTGTCGCTGAGAAGATCGCGCTCATCACGGGCGCGGGTCGCGGCCAGGGCCGCGCCCACGCCGTCCGGCTGGCCGAGGAGGGCGCGTCGATCATCGCCTTCGACATCTGCGCTCCGGTCGCCTCGGTGAGCTACCCCATGGCGACGCCGGACGACCTCGAGGAGACCTGTGCCCTGGTGCGAGCCGCGGGCGGTCGGGCCCACGCGGCCCAGGTCGACGTCCGCGACTTCGACCGGCTCGCCCGGGAGCTGGCGGCCGGCATCGACGCGCTGGGCGGGCTCGACGTCGTCGTGGCCAACGCCGGCATCGCGAGCTACGCGCCCGGACACGAGATCTCCGAGGCCGCCTGGCAGGAGATGATCGACATCAACCTCACCGGCACGTGGCACACCGTCAAGGCAGCGGTGCCCCACCTCGTCGCCGGCGGCCGGGGTGGCTCGATCGTGCTGACCAGCTCCGCGGCCGGCCTCCAGGGCACGCCGAACCTCGCCCACTACGTCGCGGCGAAGCACGGCGTGACGGGTCTGATGCGGACCTTCGCGAACGAGCTCGCGCCGCACTGGATCCGCGTCAACAGCGTGCACCCGACCCAGGTCGACACGCCGATGATCATGAACGACGAGATCTTCCGGATGTTCCGGCCCGACCTGGAGGCACCGGGGCGCGACGACATCGTCGAGGTGTCCGCCGCGACCAACGCGCTGCCTGTCCCCTGGGTGGAGTCGAGGGACGTCGCCAACGCGGTCCTCTTCCTCGCCTCCGACGAGGCGCGCTACATCACCGGGGTGGCGCTGCCGGTCGACGCGGGGATCCTCGCGAAGGTCTAGCGCCGGGGCCGACACCACGCGGCAGCGACGACTCCGCTCGGCGCCACGCACTAGCCTGAGCCCCGTGACGTCGTACGCCGCCTACGGCACCAACCTCGACCCCCGGCGGATGGGCGCGCGCTGTCCGCACTCACCGCTGCAGACCACCGGGTGGCTGACCGGCTGGCGGCTGACGTTCGGCGGTGAGGAGCACGGCTGGGACGGCGCGCTCGCGACCATCGCGCCGGACCCGATGAGTGCGGTGTTCGTCGCGGTCTACGACGTGAGCCCGCAGGACGAGCCGAACCTCGACCAGTGGGAGTCGGCCGACTCCGGCCTGTACCGCCGCACCAAGGTGCGGATCTCCACGATGGCCGGCGAGATCGTCGCCTGGACCTACGTGCTCGACGCGTACGAGGGCGGACTCCCCTCGGCGTCGTACCTCGGCGTGCTGGCCGACGCCGCCGAGGCCGCGGACGCGCCGGCGGACTACGTCACCGGGCTGCGCAACCGCGCGTGCCGCTCGACGGGGCTCTGAGCCGCGCGGGCGCGACCCGGCGAGACGGGGAGGCGTGACCCCGAGCAAACCTGAACCGTTGTCACGTTATGCGCCCGTCCGCCCGGCTCGCCCGCGTCCTCTCCGCCACCCTCGGCAGCATCGCCGTCGCCGCCCTCGCCGCCTGCGGGGACATCCGGGCCACCGAGCGCGAGGTGCCCCCGGACGACGCGCGCGACCTGCCGGTCGCGGTCCGCCCCGCCGATCCGGGGCTGCGGTCGGTCATGTGGGTCGGCAACAACTGGGACGGCACAGCCAGCATCGTCGACGCCCGCTCGCTCGAGGTGCTCAAGCGGGGCGTCAACCTGATCCCGGACAAGACCCAGGAGACGCTCGACATCTTCAAGGACCCGGTCGCGACGGTGTTCTACCTCGCGATCAACGCCGGTCCCGGCCAGGGCCACAACCAGTACGTCGACGACATGTTCACGACCATGGACGGGAAGTACCTCGCCGTCTCGCGTCCCAGCTTCGCCGACGTCGTGTGGATCGACATCGCGAAGGCGACGGCCGGCCGGACCGACTCGATCGTGCGCGAGCAGCAGATGGACGGCTTCCGCACCGACCACATGCAGATCTCCAACGACGGGCGCCGGCTGCTCGTCTCCGACTCCACCCAGCGCCAGGTGATCGAGTACTCCATGGTCGACGAGACCCTCCCGGGCGGGCAGGTCGTCCGCCTCGGCGACCGGCTGCGCACCTTCCCCTCGGGCGAGACGCCCCACGAGAGCAACTACACCGAGGACGGCGAGCGGATCCTGCACGCCTCCATCGGCCGCGTCTACACGCCCCTCGACGACCTCGACCCGCGCGACGGCGAGCTCCTCGGGCTGCCCCTCCACCGGCTCGGGCTCAACCTCCTCGGCCTCGACCGCCTGCTCGGCCGGCTCCCGTGGTCCGAGCTCGAGACCGCCGTCAAGGGCGACCGCTGGCTGCAGTACGTCGCCGCCGACGACTTCGAGGTGCTCGAGCGCTGGGACCTGGCACACGAGCTCGCCGAGGCCGGTCACCCCGGGATGAGCGGCGCGGTGCGACCGGTCGCGGTGCACCCCGACGGCCGCCTCCTCTACCTCCAGGTGTCCTTCCTGCACGGCTATGTCGTCTTCGACACCGAGGCTGCCGACCTCAACGGCACCAGCGACTACACGCTCGGCGGCCTCGCCGAGCCCGCCACCGGCGCCGTCGTCGACGTCGTCCGGCTGGAGAACCGGGTCCCCGGCATGCTCCGCGAGGCCTATGTCAACGACTCCGCCCATCACGGGCTGTCGATCAGCGCCGACGGCGAGACCCTGTGCGCGGCCGGGACCATGGACGACTACGCCGCACTGGTGGACGCCGCGACCGGCGAGGCGACGTACTTCGACGAGACGACGACGGGCCACGGCTACGGCAAGCCGTACTGGACGACCGAGGGCCTCGACGAGACCTGCTGGGTGTCGCTGTCCGACGACGACGCCGTCGCGGTCCTGTCGACCGAGACCCACGAGGAGCTCGCCTATCTCCCCGTCGGCAACCACCCGCAGCGGGTGCGCCACGGCTACGTCCCGGAGTCGGTCGTCTCCGCCTGGTGATGAGTAGGCTCTGCGCGTGACCGAGTCCCCCACGCCGTATGCCCTGGCCGAGGAGGCCGCCGTCCGTCTCGCCGAGCTCACCGGGGTCGCCCGGCACGACGTCGCGCTCGTGCTCGGCTCCGGCTGGCTGCCGGCGGCCGACGCGCTCGACGGCGCCGGCGGAGCGAACACCACCGAGATCGACGTGACCGCCCTCCCGGGCTTCGCGGCGTCGGCCGTGCAGGGCCACGCGGGCAAGATCCGCTCGATCCGGATCCCCGGCCGGGACGGCGCTCCCGACCGGCACCTGCTGGTGTTCCTCAGCCGCACCCACTACTACGAGGGCCGCGGTGTCGCCGCCGTCGTCCACGGCGTGCGCACGGCTGCCGCGGCGGGGTGCCGCGCGATCGTGCTCACCAACGGCTGCGGCGGGCTGAAGGAGACGTGGACGCCGGGGACGCCGGTGCTCATCAGCGACCACATCAACCTGACCGGCCAGTCCCCGATCGTCGGCGCGAACTTCGTCGACCTCACCGACCTCTACTCCTCGCGGCTGCGCGAGCTGTGCCGCGAGGTGGAGCCGAGCCTCGACGAGGGCGTCTACGTCCAGTTCACCGGGCCCCACTACGAGACGCCGGCCGAGGTGCGGATGGCCGGCATCCTCGGCGGTCACCTGGTCGGCATGAGCACCACCCTCGAGGCCATCGCCGCCCGTGAGGCGGGCATGGAGATCCTCGGCATCAGCCTGGTCACCAACCTGGCCGCCGGGCTCAGCGGCGAGCCGCTCAACCACGCCGAGGTGCTGGAGGCCGGCCGCCTGGCCGCGACCCGGATGGGCGCCCTGCTCGGCGACATCGTGCCGCGCATCTGAGGTCGGGACCGCCCCTCGTGGAGCCGTACGCCGAGGTCGCGGAGTCCTACCGCCGGTTCGCCGTGGAGGCGGCGGACTCCCCCACCTTCGCCGACTGGGCGGCCGCCGTGGCCGAGGACGACGAGGTGCTCGCCTGGATCCGGACGCTGCCGGAGCTCAAGCAGCAGCCGAACCTGGTGTTCGCCGCGGCCCGGCACCACGGCGTGCCCGCCCCGGGCCCGTACGACGCCCTGCGGGCCGCGCTCCTCGGCGACCCCGGTCCGCTCCGCGCCACGATCCTGGCTCGGGCCACGCAGACCAACGAGGTGGGCCGGCTCGCGACCCTCGTGCCGGCGTTCGCCCGGTTCGACGGGCCGCTGGCCCTGCTGGAGGTCGGCGCCTCGGCCGGGTTGTGCCTCTATCCCGACCGCTGGGGCTACGCGTGGTCGACGGACGACGGGCCGGTCCTGCTGGGCGACGAGCCGCGGCTGCCCTGCCGGGTGAGGGGCCCCGCTCCGCTCCCGGCCCGGCTGCCCGACATCTCCTGGCGCGGCGGCATCGACCTCCACCCCCTCGACGTCGCCGACCCCGACGACACCGACTGGCTGCAGACCCTGGTCTGGCCCGAGCAGGACGAGCGCCGGGACCGGCTGGTCCGCGCGATCGAGGTCGCCCGCGTCGAGCCGCCGACGCTGGTGCGCGGCGACCTGATCGCGGAGCTGCCGGGCATGGTCGAGCGGGCGTCGTCGTACGGCACCGTCGTGGTCTTCCACAGTGCCGTCATCGCCTATCTCCCGCCGCCGCGCCGGGCCGAGTTCGACACGCTCGTCCGCGGCCTCGTCGGCACCGGCCGGTGTCACTGGGTGAGCAACGAGGGCAAGCAGGTGCTGCCGTCCGTCACCGCCACCGGGCCGCCGATCCCCGAGGAGCACCCCACCTTCGTGCTCGGGATCGACGGGCGGATGGTGGCGCAGACGCACGGTCACGGACGGGCGCTGCGGTGGGTCGGCTGAGCCCTGTGGATGAGCGTCCGCGTCCGTCGTAGGTCTCCTGCACCCTGGTCCGCATGGAGGCAAGGAGGCACCATGGGAGCCATGACACTCGTCCGCCCGCCGACGACCGAGCTCGGCGACGTGATCGTGCGCGAGGGACCGTTCACGGTCGCGGAGCGGGACGCGATCCCCGACGACGGCTACCGGCATGAGCTCCTCGACGGGATGCTGCTGATGTCGCCGGCGCCGCGCCCGCGACACCAGGGCATCGTCGGCGAGCTGTTCGTCCTTCTCCGGGCGGCGGCGCCGCGCGACCTGAAGGTCTTCGGCGCACCGATCGACGTGCGCCTCGGCGATCGGTCAGTGCTGGAGCCCGACGTGCTCGTGACCCGACGCTCCGACCTCACCGAGTCCGGCATCCACGTGCCACCCCTGCTCGCGGTCGAGGTCCACTCGCCCTCGACCAAGAGCTACGACCTCGGTCCCAAGAAGGAGATCCTCGCGGCGGCCGGCTGTCCGAGCTACTGGACCATCGAGCCGAAGGAGCCCACGCTCACGATCTGGTCGCTGCAGGACGGCCACTACGTCGAGACGGCCCGCGTGGCCGCCCAGGAGTCCTGGACGGCCACGGAGCCGTTCGCGGTGACGATCACGCCGGTCGACCTGCTCGACCTCTGATCGGCCGCTCACCCAGCGGTCAGCTGGCACGGTTCATCCGCCGCACGCCGACCCCCAGCCCGAGCGCGCCGACCACCAGCGACGCGACCAGGCCGGAGAGCACGGTGTCGACCGGGAAGGACCCGGCGAAGAGCGCGCGCTCGGCGTCGACGATGTAGCTGAGCGGGTTCAGGTCGGCGGCGGCCCGCAGCCAGCCGGGGGCGCCGTCGAGGGGCAGCAGCACGCCCGCGAGCAGCAGGAGCGGGAAGATCACGGTCTGCTGGACGGTCCAGAACACCCAGGCCTGCTCCTTCGCCGCGACGGCGAGGGCGAGGCTGAGCGCGCCGAGGCCGACACTGAACGGGACGAGCAGGAGCACGCCCACGACGACGCCGTCGAGGTGCAGGTCGAAGCCGAACGGCGTCACGACCGCGACGATGATGAGCGTCTGCAGCGCCAGCGGCACCATCTCGCGCAGGGCCTTGCCGATCAGCAGCGACGAGCGCCGCACGGGCGAGACGAGCAGTCGCTCGAAGGAGCCGCTGATGATCTCCTCCGACAGGTTGGCGCCGGTGAACGACGCGCTCATCAGGGCGGTCATCGACACGATGCCCGGCACGAACCACTGCAACGCGGAGCCGGTGCCGGTGTCGGGGAGCAGCGGCGCGAAGAGGCCGAGGAACACCAGCGGCTGCACCATGGCGAAGAGCACCGACGCGGGCTGGCGCAGCACCGGCTGCAGCTCGCGCAGGAGCACGTTCCCGATGTCGGCGACGACGCCGACCGGCCGGGACACGACGCGGGTACGCCGCGGCGCGGTCGTGGGCGCGACCGCCCCGTCGGTGTCGGTGGCGATCTCGATGGTCATGCTGCCGCTCCTTCGGTGGGTCGGGACGGGGAGGTGGAGGTCTCGCGCAGGCTGCGCCCGGTCAGGTTGAGGAAGACGTCGTCGAGGGTCGGTCCGACCACCTCGATGCGGCTGACCGGCGTACCGGCGACCGCGAGGTCGGCGACCAGCGCCGGAGCCGCGGCGCGGCCGAACGCGGCCCGCACCTCGACGTGCGCCCCGGTGACGGTGACCTGGGCGCCGTCGATGCGGTCCGCGCGCCCGGCCGCGGCACGCGCGTCCTCGGCGGAGCCGAAGTCCATCGCGACCAGGTCGCCGAGCGCCGACTTGAGCGCCGGTGCGCTGTCGTCGGCGATGACCTCGCCGTGGTCGATCACGATCACCCGGCCGGCCAGCGCGTCGGCCTCCTCGAGGTAGTGGGTGGTCAGCACGATGGTGGTGCCGAGCTCGACATTGAGCCGGCGGACCTGCTCCTGCAGGTTGACCCGGTTCTGCGGGTCCAGCCCGGTCGAGGGCTCGTCGAGGAAGAGGATCGGCGGCTCCTGCACCAGCCCGATCGCCACGTCGAGCCGGCGCCGCTGCCCGCCGGACAGCTGGGCGACGGGCCGGTCGGCGTGCTCGGTCAGGTCGAAGGCCTCGAGCAGCTCCTCGGTGCGGGCCCGCGCGTCGCGACGGGACAGGCGGTGCGCCCGGGCCTGGCACAGGATCTCGTCGCGGCCCCGGAACTGGTGGCCGGCGGCATTGCCCTGACCGACGTACCCGATCGAGCGACGGACGGCGGCACGGTCGCGGACCACGTCGTGGCCGGCCACCTGCGCCGTGCCGGAGGTCGGCGCGATCAGGGTGGTGAGCATCCGCAGGGTCGTGGACTTGCCGGCGCCGTTGGGGCCGAGGAAGGCGACCAGCTCGCCGGCCGCCACCTCCAGGTCGAGCCCGCGGACGGCCTCGATCGTCTGCTTGTTGCGCGTGAAGTGGCGGGTGAGTCCGACGGTGCGGATCACCGGACCACCGCCTCGGTGGGTCGTGTTCGTCTCCATGACGACCACGCTAGGGAGCATTCCGGTCAGTTTCTGTCCTGATTCGGACCTAATCTGGACGCCATGAGCACCAGTGCCCGGATGCTGCGCCTCCTCTCGCTCCTCCAGACCCACCGGTTCTGGAGCGGCGGCGAGCTCGCGGGGCGACTCGAGGTCAGCGAGCGCACCCTGCGCCGCGACGTCGAGCGCCTCCGCGAGCTCGGGTACGACGTCGACGCGGTCCGCGGCGCCGCGGGCGGCTACCAGCTCCGGGCGGGCGGGGCGATGGCGCCGTTGCTGCTCGACGACGACGAGGCGGTGGCCGTGGCCGTGGGCCTGCGGGCGGCCGCGAACGGCGGCGTACCCGGCTTCGAGGACACGACCCTGCAGGCGCTGACGAAGGTGATCGCGCTGATGCCGCCGCGGTTGCGCCGCCGCATGGGGGCGCTCCAGACCCAGACGGAGGGGCTGCCGTGGGCCGGTGGCCCGGTCCTCGACCCCACCGTGCTCACCACGCTCGCGCAGGCGTGCCGCGACGACGAGGTGGTCACCTTCGCCTACACCGCCTACGACGGGACGAGCACGACGCGCCGGGTCGAGCCGCACCGGCTGGTGAACCTGGGCCGGCGCTGGTATCTCGTCGCCCACGACCGCGAGCGGCAGGACTGGCGCTCGTTCCGGGTCGACCGGGTCGCCGGCGTACCGGCCACGACCGGACAGCGGTTCCGGCCCCGCGAGATCCCCGGCGGGGACGCCGCCCGCTACGTCAGTCGCGGCCTGCGCGAGCGGCCGCAGCGCCACCACGTGAGCATCCTGGTCGAGGCGCCCGCCGAGGAGGTCGCCGGCGTGATCGGCCGCTGGGGCGACATCGAGGCCCGCGGGGAGCACGCCTGCCGGATGACGATGAACACCGACAGCCTGGACTGGCCGGTGCTCGTGCTGGCCAACCTCGACCGCGACTTCGAGGTGGAGGGGCCGGCCGAGCTCAGGCAGCTGCTCGACCGGCTCGCCGGCCGCTTCGCTAGCGCCGCCGCTTCTCCCTGACCTTCAGCACGACCACGTCGCTCGTGGCGGCCACGCTGGTCGCCGACGGTCGGACCGCGGCGGTCAGGAAGTGTCGGCCGGGGCCGAGGCGACGCACCACCCGCTTGCCGAGCCTGACCGACACCGTCCCGCCCGACGCGACCGTGACCCGCTCGACCCCGAGCACCCTGCCCCCGGCCCGGACCACGACCTGGCCGGAGTACGACGCCACGCCGCTCGGCAGCGTGACGGTCACCCTCGCCACGGCCTTCCTGCCGATCCGCACCTTCCTGGGGAGCGCCAGGTCCACGCCCGGCGTCACCTTCGCGGCCGGGCCGCTGTCGGTGGGCGGCGTCGGGCCGCCGCCCTCGACGGGCTCGGCTCCGGTGAGGTCGACCGTGAACGGCCGGGGCGTCTTCTTGCCGTCCGCCGCCCCACCCGAGGAGTACCAGTACGACGACAGCCCGGTCTGCAGGTGGAAGTCGACGAAGCCCTGGGGCCAGGCTCCCCAGCCGGGCGACGTCCGATCCTGCGGGGTCGCCCCGGCCGGCAGGAGCGCCTCGACGCCGGCGTACTCGGACTCGACCACGACGACACCCTGCGGATCGATCTCGACGTCGCCGAACGTCGCGATCGTGACGTCGGGCGTCTCGTCGAGCGGATGACGCTGGTCGGGCTGCTCCTTGCTCGAGCCATAGCCGTCGAGGTCGGCGGTGAGCACGCCGGTGCCGTCCGCGGCGACGGTGAGCTCGGGGTCGGAGAGCCAGAACGGCACCAGGCCGCCGTAGAAGTTGACGCTCCACGTGCCGTCCCAGCGCACCGTCGCCGAGCCGTCGGCCGCCAGGTCGGCTCGCCCGCCGGACAGCCGGACCAGCTGGTCCACGTCGCCGGCGACCGGCGCGGCCCGCGTGGCCCAGGTCGCCGGGACCTCCGCGCCGTCGGTGGTGCGATGCACGACTGCGACGTCGCCGTCGGTGGCCCGGTAGGTCGCCTCGTCGCCGTCGGAGACGCCGGCGGAGAGGTAGTTGGACCCGCCGAACGGCGGCGCGGCCTGCAGCTCCTCACTGCCCGCCCACTCCAGCACGACGCCGTCGAGGGACAGCCCGTCGTCGGGGACGCTCACCCTCGGGTCGACGCGCAGGGTCGCCGCCCGGGTGTGGACGGCGCCGACGTCGTTGGCCAGGCGCGCGCGGAACAGGCTGCCCGACTGGTCGACGTTCGTCGCGAGCACCCGCAAGGAGCTGGTGCCGTCGACGGTTTCGACGACGACGTTGTCGTCGTCGGCGGCGATCGGCTGCCAGTAGCCGCCGATGCGGCGCTGCCAGGTGACCGTCTGCTCCGGGCTCGCCGTGGCCGCGACGAGGAAGGAGGCGTCGGTACCCTCGGCGACCGTGACGTCGCGGAGGTCGGCGGAGATCCGCGGAGCGTAGCGCACGTCGAGCCGCGCCTCGTCGGAGACGACCCGGCCGGCGTCGTTGGTCACCACGAGCCGGTAGGTGCGCCCGTCATCGGCCGGACGGGCCGCCACGGTGAGGGTCGGCCCGGTCGCACCCACGACGTCGGCGAACCGGCTCTCGCCCGGCCCGCGGGCCTGCCACTGGAGAGCGGCGTCGCCGCCGGTCCCGATCTCCGCGGCGAAGGAGACGCGCTCGGTCGCCTCACCGGGTGCGAGGTCGACGGCGACGTCCTCGGGTTGGGTCTCGATCGTCGGCGCGAGGCCCAGGTCGTCGTACCGCCGCCAGCCGAACTTGCCGCTCACCTGGTCGTTGACCGGGACGTACACCGCCTCACCCTCGGCGACCCGCAGGTAGGCATTGTCGAAGTACCCGAAGGACGCGTAGTCCTTCACCTCGTACGTCGCCACGACCTCGCCGTCCGCGACGAGCGCCAGCGGCCGGGCGTCCGGGTTGTTCGGGTCCCAGGCCCAGTGCCGGCCGGTCCGGCCGTCATAGGCCATCGAGGTGCCGAGCAACGAGAAGCCGTACGGCGGCAGGATGTCCTCGCCGATCGCGATCTCGCCGGCGACCGCCGCCCCGTCCTCGAGCCGCACGATCGCGTAGGCCTCGAGGGTCTGGCCGGGCCCGTGCAGGACGAGTGAGCCGTCGGGGCCCGGGCTGACGTCGGTGAATCCGTAGTAGGCGCCACCGAGCTCCTCCGGGAAGGGCTCGGTCAGGGTGCCCTCGACGGTCTCCACGACCGCCGCTCCGCCCTCGTCGAAGCTCAACCGCAGCGCGGGCCAGTGACCCACGCCCTGGGGCCGACTGTAGGACGTCGCGCCCGTCGCCACCAGGTAGCTGCCGTCGGGAAGGACGCCGACGTTCCGGGCCGGCAGCAACGCGGTGTCGCTGAGCGCGGACGAGGTGCCGGTGATGCCGGCGAAGGCGCCGCCGTCGGGGTAGCGGAACGGTGTGACCGATCGCGACCAGCCGGCGCCGTCGCGGCGGAACCGGAACAGGTTGTCGGGCTCGAGCTCGTCGGCGGCCGGATAGGGCATCGCCTGGGACACCAGGAGCTCGCCCGCGACCGCGTTCCACACCATCGGGCCGGTGGCCAGGTCGACGCTGCCGCCGACCGGACGGGGCTCGAGGTCCCCGACGACCGTGGTCGTGAACCGGCCCGCCCCGGGGTCCCACGTCGCCGCGTGGACGGTGGTGTCGCGGGACTCGGGTCCGCCGCGGAAGGTCTGGTAGAAGATCGTGTCGGTCTCCGGGTCGAAGCCGTGGACCAGGCGCGCTTTGGCGCTCGCCGTCCGGGCGCCCGGCTGGAAGGTGAACTCCTCGCCGACCTGCTCGAGGGTCACCGGGTCGTGAGCCGTGACGAAGACGGTCCTCGCGTTGCTGTGGGAGATGTTGATCGTGAAGACGACGTCGTTGCCGGCCGAGACCTCCAGGGCCTGGGCACCGCCTTGCGACGAGCGCTCATTGGTGCGCGAGAGCCACTCCGCCCCCGCACGGAGCACCGGCAGGCCGGGGCGGTCGAAGTGCTCGCCGAGGTCCGGTACGCCGCCCGGGCCGGTGTAGTCGATGGCGACCCGGTCGAGGGGCGTGCCCTCGGTGTACAGCGAGAAGCCGGGACCGGCGACGGCGGGCAGGTCGCTCCACGACGCCGTGCCGCCGGTGAAGTCGGTGGTCGCCTCGGCGACGTCGAGCCGCGCGAGGACGACGTCGACATCCTCGTGCAGGTCGCCGCCCGGGTCGTCGCGCAGGTAGCCGGTATGGGTGCCGCGGATCTCCTGCACGTCCGGGCCGATCACCAGGCTCAGGTCGGAGAACTTGGTGTCGAGGGCGTACTTGCCCGGCTCGTCGTAGCCGTACCAGGCCGTGAAGTGGACCGAACCGGCCAGGTCGAGGGTCGTCGTACGGGTGGCCTCGTCGAAGCTCCCGGACTGGACCGGGAAGGTGAAGCCCTGCGCGATGTTGTCGACCCAGCTGGTCACGGTCGCGCCGTCGGCGGCCTCGCTGCCCGCGCCGATGTAGCGACGCCAGGACTCCTTGATGCCCCAGGTGACGGAGCCTTCGGTGATCGCCACGGGCGCGGCCGACGCGCGGACGGGCGCTGCGCGCACCGGCGCGGGTGGAGCGACGGCGAGCAGGGCGCCGAGCAGCGCCAGGACGACGGAAGCGGACAGGGGCGCGTGGGCACGCCGGGTGGTGCGGTTCATGGTGCTGCCTTCTGGTGGCCCGAGAGAGGACGACGGCACCGCGCCGGGGTCGCGTGGGCGACCCCGGCGCGGCGAGGGGATCAGGCCTGGAACGTCACCGCGGCGTTCGCCACGAAGCTCGACGTGAAGCCCGAATGGTCGACGACCACGACCCGGCAGCCCTGGTGGCTGGTCTGCTCGGTGAGGCAGTTGATCGTCGCCGGCTGGCCACTGAGCGGGATGCCGGCGTGGGAGTTGACGATCGGGTGCTCGGTCAGCTCCAGCGTGGCCGCGAGGTTCCCGGAGCCGTCGACGGTGACCTCACCGTCGGCGCCCCGCTCGAACCAGCCGCAGGCCGGGATGTTGTAGAGCCCGATGTTCCGGACGGTGCAGACACCGACGTAGAGGTCCGCCTCGTCGTAGGCGCCGAAGTCGGTGCCCGTGACGGAGATCGTCCCGTTCGGGATGTCGTCCGAGATGTCGATCGTGGTGTCCGAGAGGGACAGCGCGGGCGCGGCGTGCGCCGCACCCGCGGTCGCGCCGACGAGCAGCAGCGCCGCGAGGCTCGAGCCGACGGCCGTGAGCGATCGCCTCACGCGCCGGGCATGGAGGTTCGGGTTCATCGTTCTTCTCCTCACTAGGATCGGAACCAGCCCTGTGGCCGATTCCCTTCGTCCGGTCGCGCCGCGCGCGACCGTGGAGAGGCCGTGGGGCCGGCCGGGGCGCTGTTCCCTGCGAAAGTTCGGCGCCCCGGTCCACCCACGCGGCGGTCCCGCCGCACGGCCTCGTCCCGAACGCGGGGCCGACTGGCGCACCCTCACTGGTTCGAGATAAGGTAAGCCTTACCGAATTGCCCGACCTCGTCAAGAAGGTCGTTGACAATTCGTCAGAACCTCTCGGCGCTTCGACGCGCCCGAAAACCCCCGCAGTAGCGGGTGATTCCGTCGTTGATTAGGTGAGCCTAAGCTGTGTGTTAGGGTCGGATCGCCCGAGATGTTGACACTCTGACAGCAAAGAGCACGTTCATGGTCACCCGCACGTCCCACCCGTTCCGCATGCTCGCCGTCGCCGCCGCGACGCTGACACTGACGGCCTGCGGGGCGGTCATCGACGGCAAGGCGGGCCACGGCGAGGAACAGCCCGGCACGACCGTTCCCTCGATCGCCGACGTGAGCACGCTCGACGACCCCCGCAGCTGGCAGGGTGCGGTGGACATCAACCTCCCCGATCCGAAGATCCGGCCCGTCGACGCCGACCCGACCCCGCAGCTGCCGGCCACCGTGACCGACGCCCAGGGCACCGAGGTGACCGTGACCGACGCCAGCCGGATCCTCGCCCTCGACATCTACGGCACCCTGTCGCAGACCGTGTTCGAGCTCGGCCTCGGCGACAACATCGTGGGCCGCGACGTGTCGTCGTCGTACCCCGAGATCGACGACCGGCCCCTGGTCACCCAGAACGGCCACGAGCTCAACGCCGAGGCGATCCTCGAGCTGAACCCGAGCGTCCTCATCACCGACACCTCGCTCGGCCCGTGGAACGTCGTGCTCCAGGTCCGGGACGCCGGCATCCCCGTCGTCGTCGTCGACGGCGACCGGGACTTCGAGAACCTCGCCTCGCTCACCCAGGAGGTGGCCGACGCGCTCGGCGTGCCGGAGCAGGGCAAGCAGCTGGGCGCCCGGATCGCCCAGGAGGCCGACGCCGTCCGGGCCCAGATCGCCGAGGTGGCCCCGCGGGACGTGACCGGCCAGCTGCGCACGATCTTCCTCTACGTCCGCGGCCAGGCCAACGTCTACTACATGTTCGGCAAGGGCTCCGGCGCGGACGCCCTCGTCTCGGCCGTGGGCGGCTACGACGTCAGCAGCGAGATCGGCTGGGACGGCATGAAGCCGGTCAACGACGAGGGCCTCATCAAGGCCCAGCCCGACGTGGTCGTGATGATGAGCAAGGGCCTGGAGTCCGTCGGCGGCGTCGACGGCCTGCTCGAGCAGTTCCCCGCCCTCGCGCAGACCCCGGCCGGTGAGAACGAGCGCGTCATCGCCATGGACGACGCGCAGATCCTGAGCTTCGGTCCGCGCACCGCCGACGTCCTCAACGCGCTCGCGGTGGCGTTCTACGCACCCGACAGCCTGCCGGCCGAGGACCGGCTGTGACGGCGACCGTTCCCGGTCCGGCCGTGCGCTCCGAGCCCGCGAGCACGGGCTCCGCGACCGCCACGGCCGCCGTCGACCGGCGCCGCCGCCGGCGGGTCGTGCTGCTGTACGCCGGCCTCGGCATCGCCCTCGTCGTCGCCGCCCTCGTCGCCGGCGGGTCCGGGCAGCTGTCCATCCCCGTCAACGAGATCCTCGGCTCGATCGCCCACCGCCTCGGGCTCGACGTGGGCCCGCTGCCGAGTCACCCCCGCGGCGAGTACACCCTGTGGAACGTCCGCTTCTCCCGGATCGCCATGGCCGTGATCGTCGGCGGCTCCCTGGCCGTGGCCGGCGCCGCCATGCAGGGCGTCTTCGGCAATCCGCTCGCCGAGCCGAGCGTCGTCGGCGTGTCCTCCGGCGCCGCCGTGGCCGCGGCGGTCGCGATCGTCTTCAGCCTGCGCTTCGCGGGCGACTGGTCGATCCCGGTCTGCGCGTTCGTCGGCGGCCTGGTCACGACACTGCTCGTCTACGCGCTGTCCCGCTCCGACGGGCGCACGGAGGTCGTCACGCTCGTCCTCACCGGCATCGCGGTCAACGCGGTCGCCGGAGCGCTCCTCGCCCTCCTCATGTTCGTCGGCGACACCCAGGCCCGGGAGTCGATCGTCTTCTGGCAGCTCGGCAGCCTCAACGGCAGTCGGTGGTCGTACGTCGTCGTGGTCGCCCCGCTGGCCGTGATCGGGGTCGCCGTCGCCCTCGCCTGCGCCCGCAGCCTCGACCTGCTCGCCCTCGGCGAGCGCTCGGCACGCCACCTGGGCGTCAACGTCGAGCGACTGCGCATCGTGCTCATCGTCGTGGTGGCGCTGCTGACCGCGGCCGCCGTCAGCTTCTGCGGCATCGTCGCGTTCGTGGGCCTGATCGTGCCGCACCTGGTCCGCATGGTGACCGGTCCGGGGCACCGGGTCCTGCTCGTCGCCTCCTTCCTCGCCGGCGCCCTGGTCCTGATCTGCGCCGACACCGTGGCACGGACCTTCGTGGCCTACACCGACCTCCCGCTCGGGATGCTGACCTCGCTCGTCGGTGGGCCGTTCTTCTTCTGGCTGCTGCGCCGCACCCGTCGTACCGCGGGAGGCTGGGCATGAGCCACCCCATCACCGGCGGCGCCGCGCTCACCGCCGCCGGCGTCACCCTGAGCTTCGGTCGGCGTCCCGTGCTCGACGCCGTCGACCTCGAGGTCCGCCGGCGCGAGGTGCTGGCGCTCGTCGGCCCCAACGGCGCGGGCAAGTCGACGCTGCTCTCCGTCCTCGCCGGCGACCTCGACCCCGACCAGGGCGAGGTGACGCTCGAGGGACGTCCCCTCGCCGAGTGGAAGCTGCGCGAGATGTCGCGCCGCCGGGCGGTGCTCACCCAGGAGCACCGGATCTCCTTCCCGTTCCCGGCCGTCGACGTCGTCCGGATGGGACGCGCGCCGTGGCGCGGCTGTCCCGAGGAGGACGAGGACGAGCGGGTCGTGGCCGAGTCGAT
Organism: Nocardioides segetis; assembly: GCF_051390595.1. NCBI lineage: Bacteria > Bacillati > Actinomycetota > Actinomycetes > Propionibacteriales > Nocardioidaceae > Nocardioides > Nocardioides segetis. The sequence continues at coordinate 441,219 of NZ_JBNINR010000004.1, forward strand.
GGCCACCGCCGACATCGACCACCTCGCCGGACAGCCGTTCGGGATCCTGTCCGGCGGCGAGAAGGGGCGCACCTCCTTCGCCCGCGTCCTCGCCCAGCGCACCGGCGTCCTGCTCCTCGACGAGCCCACGGCCGCCCTCGACATCGGGCACCAGGAGACCGTCCTGGCCCACGCGCGCGACCAGGCGGCCGCCGGTGCCGCCGTGGTCGTGGTGCTCCACGACCTCAGCCTCGCCGCCGCCTGGTCCGACCGCGTCGCCCTGCTCCATCACGGCCGCGTCACCGCCGAGGGTGCCCCCCGCGAGGTGTTCACCGCTCCCCTGCTGAGCCTCGTCTACGACCACCCGATCGACGTCCTCACCCACCCCGGCACGGGTGACCTGCTGGTGCTTCCCGACCGGCGCTCGCTCATGTCCCGGGAGGAGACCGCATGAACCCGCATCCGCTCACCCGTCGCCTCGTCGTCCTGGCCCTGCTGGCGACCAGTCTCGTCGCCGCCCTGACCAGCGCCACGACGACCTCCGCCGCCGCGGCCGCGCGGGTCACGGTGACCAACGACCGCGGCACCGCGGCCGCCGACACGAAGTACCGCACCGAGCTGACCATCAGCGGCTCGGGCTTCCAGGTCGTCGAGGGCGGATTCGGCGGCGTCTACCTGATGTTCGGCTGGGTCAAGGACCCGCGCGGCGGCTCGTGGAAGCCGTCGAAGGGCGGCGTGACCGGCTCGGACTACCGCTACATCCCCGACAGCGAGAACGCCGCCGACAACCAGGGCTACCTCAAGTTCATCGCCTTCCCCGGCAGCTCGACGTCCGGCGAGGCCAACGCGGTGCTGGGCAAGAACGGCTCCTTCAAGGTCACCCTGACCGTGCCCGGACCGACCTTCCAGAGCGTCGACCGCAACGGCAAGGTCGCCACCGTCGACTGCACGAAGGTCACCTGCGGGGTGATCACCGTCGGCGCCCACGGCGTGAAGAACCCCGCCAACGAGACCTTCACGCCCGTCCGCTTCGCCAGCGTGTACGACGCCGCGCCGGCCGACGGCCAGGACCAGGCCGGCGCCGGGGCGGGCGCCACCGCGCCCGAGACCGGGGCGACCACGCCGAGCACCGGGCAGGGCGTCCCGGACGCCGCGGCAGCACCGGACGCCGCGGCAGCACCGGGCGCCGCCGTACCTGCCGCTTCGGGACCGCCGAAGCTGACGACCGACCGGCTGACCGCCAAGGTCGGCAACACCCTGGCCTTCACCGCGACCGGCTTCCGGCCCGGCGAGCAGGTGCTCGGGGTGCTCGACGACGGCGTCGCCGGCATCGGGCCCATGATCGCCGGACCGTCGGGCGAGGTGGCCGGCATCCTGCCGTTGCCCGCCGAGCTGACGCCGGGCACCCACGAGCTGCGCCTCACCGGCGCCGCCACCGGCGGTCAGGCCACGGAGCGGTTCGCGGTCCGCCCGGCCGACGCCGCGGCAACGCCGAAGGACGCCGCCGCCTCGTCCGACGACGAGGGGACGAGCCCGGCCCGGGTCTTCCTCGTCGTCGCCGGCTGCCTGTTCGTGCTGGCCCTCCTGGGGCTGGTGCTTCGGCTGCTGCTCCTGCGCCGCCGCCACTCGTCGGGCCCCGCCGGCCCGTCCGGTCCCTCCGCTCCGGCGGGAGCGGCGGCATGAGGCGCGTCGTCGCGGTCCTGCTGGCCGTGTGCTGCGCCGTGCTCGGCGCCGGCACCCTGCTGTCCGCGGCGACCGCGGCCGACGGCGACGGCACGGGCGTCGTCCCCGCCGCCGAGAGCGCCTCGACCACTCCGCCGACCGAGGAGCAGAGCGAGCCGACCGACCAGCCGACCGACCAGCCGACCGACCAGCCGACCGACCAGCCGACCGACCAGCCGACCGAGCAGCCGACCGAGCCGACGGAGCAGCCGACCGGCCCCACGACGCCGCCGGACGACGGCGCCTTCTCGGTCTCCGACGCGGTCTTCCGGTGGGGCGTGAACGACGAGAGCAACAACCGCGCCTTCGCCCCGGGCACCTTCAACTTCCTCTCGGCGGGTGTCGCGCCCGACCCGGGCAGCGGTGGCCAGACGATCAACCTGAGCACCGGTGCCTGGCCCAACGGTGCCACCGCGTGGAACGCGACGAGCGGTGCGACGCGGATCGAGAAGGTCACCACGTCCGGCGCGCGGCTCGCGAACCTCGCCGGCCTGAAGACGGCTGCCGACGACGCGACGCCCTTGGCGTCCCCGACCGGGGGACTGTTCAGCAACCACCAGGTCGTGATCAGCGGCGGGACCGGGAAGGTCGATCCCGCCGCCGGGACGGCGAGGATCACCTGGCAGGGCTCCTTCACCGTCTTCTTCTACTCGGGGATGACCTTCTTCAGCATCAGCAACCCTGTGCTCGACGTGAAGCCCGGCGAGGCGAGGATCACCGCCACGGCCAGCGGCTTCGCGAGCTCGATGGAGGATCAGAGCAAGTGGGTGCCGGTGCCCCCCACCGACGTCACCTTGGCCGAGCTCGACGGCGTGGGCACGTCGCAGCTGTCGGCGGCCCAGGGCTTCACCGCGACTCCGCGCTATCTCCAGGTCGCGCACACCCCGTCCGACGGCTCGCAGCAGGTGCGCACCGGCGCCTTCTGGGGGGCATTCCCCGCGTCGTTCCTCGCCTTCGTCGAGAAGGCGGGCTCCGGCGCCTACTGGTACTCCTCCGGCGGCGCCAGCGACGCCTACAAGGTCCCCAAGCCCGTTGTGATCAGCTGGGACGCGAAGACCGCGATCCAGCCGGACAAGCCCGTCGTGGCCCCGGTCGCGGCCGACAAGCAGCCGAAGAACAAGGCCGGCAAGAAGCCGCCGGCAGCGCAGCCGCCGGGACCGTCCGTCCCGGTCGCCCAGCCCGTCGGTCCCGTCCTGCCCGACCAGGTCTTCGCGGCGGCTGCCGGACCGCCGGCGGCCGGAGCCGCGAACCCGCCCCGCTACGAGCCCCCCGTGGCCTACGCCCTCACCTCCGCCCCCACCTCGGCCGAGCGCCCGGACTCCTCCGGTCGCGCCTGGGAGTGGGCTCTCGGATCCCTCCTGCTGCTCGGAGCCGTCGGGATCACCCTGTCCGCACCCCTGATGAGAATCCTGAAAGGAACCCGATGAAGAGCGCACGTAGGGGCATCGCCGGCATCGCCGCCGCTGCCCTCACCGCCACCGGACTGTCCGTCCTCGGCGTTGCCACCGCACCCTCGGCGCACGCAGAGGAGGTGAGCGTCGACGACGCCTCGTTCACGTGGGGGCTCAACGGCTACGCCCAGAAGGGCATCTTTGCGCCCTGGAGCTTCAAGGACCTGACCGGCAACGTCACCCAGCTCGCAGGCTCGGTCTCCGGCGGCAGCCAGACCGAGTACGTCGTGGCTCCCGTTCCGGCGACGTCGATGCCGGTGTCCGACCCGCAGAAGACTCCGAACGCGGTGAAGTTCACCGCAGGCACCGGCACAGCCGACCCGCAGACGGGCGAAGTCGACCTGGCCTGGACCGGCTCCTACACAGTGAACGCCTATCCGCCTGTGTACAACGCACCCAACGAGATCTACTCCGACCCGGAGCTGACCCTCGACGCCGAGGGATCAGGCGAGCTCACCATGAAGTTCGCTCTCGGAGCGGGTCAGGACATGGAGGGCAACCCGACGCCGGCCCAGGATTTCGGCCGGCTCACCCTGATGACGTTCAGCGACGGAGCGGTCGACGAGACGGGCCTCGGCACGTTCCGGGCCACCCCCGACTACCAGGGCGTCGAAGTCACAGTCCCGTCGGCCGAACTCCAGCAGAACCGGTCCTGCACCACGGCCGGTGGGGCGACCGGTTGGTGGGGTGCGTGGCCAAGCACCTTCGTGAACGCACTCCCGTCGAGCGTGCGAGCGCACTTCTACTCGACGGGCTGCGGTGGCAACCAGGACCTCAAGCCGGCCCTTCCGGTCGACGTCGACCTCGGCGTGTCGGAGCCCGAGCCGGAGCAGGCACAGGTCAGCGTCTCCCAGACGACCCTCGCCGCCGAGGGCACGCACCAGGTCACCGTCACCGGGTCCGGCTTCGACCCCGCGCTCGCGACGGGGACGCGTCCGCCGCTGAACGGCAAGCCCGCCGGCACGTACATCGTCTTCGGCAAGTTCGCGGAGGCGTGGCGACCGTCCGCGGGAGCCTCGTCCGCGACGCGGGTGAACAGCAGCCAGAAGTGGGCCGTTCTCGCCGAGGACATGAACACCATCGGCGGCCCGAACGCCGGAGCCGTCGAGCTCGAGGCGGACGGGAGCTTCACCGCGACCGTCACCGTCGACAAGGCCGCGATCGACGCCAAGGCCACCGCCGCCGACCTGACGAGGTACGGCATCTACACCTACGCCGCCGGCGGTGCGACGCAGGCTCTCTACGAGACCTACACGCCGATCACCTTCACCGCGAAGCCCGAGCCCAAGCCTGAGCCGAAGCCGACCCCGTCGGCGACCGTCGCCCTGGCGAAGAAGCCCAATGCCAAGGGCAAGAAGGGCTCGGTGACGATCACCTCGACCGGCCTCGCCGGCCAGCAGGTGACGGTGGTGGTCAAGCAGACCAAGCCGAAGCCGAAGACCAAGAAGGCCAAGAAGAAGGCCCTCAGGACCATCCCGGTGTCGATCGACGCCTCGGGCACCACCACGGTGGCCCTGCCCAAGCTCGCGAAGGGCACCTACAAGGTCACGGTCACCTACCCCGGTGGCTCGTCGGTGACGAAGGTGAAGGTCAAGGGCACGAAGTAGCCCGCCGCCGACACGTCCGGGGGTGTGTCCGCCACGCGGCGGGCACACCCCCGCTCCCCGTTCGCCGGCCGGCCCTTTTTCGCCTCTAGGATCGACTTGTGCCGAAGATCGCCGCAGAGACCGTCCCCGCCCACCGTGACCTCGTCCGGCGGCGGATCTTCGACGCCTTCGCGACGCTCATGGACGAGCGGAGCTTCGACGCCATCACCATGGCGCAGATCGCCGCGCGGGCCGACATCGGCCGGACGGCGATCTACCACCACTTCCGGGACAAGGAGGCGGTCGTCGTCGCCTTCGCCACGGAGGAGACCCAGCACTACCTCGCCGACCTGCGCCGCGACCTCGACCTGGTGCCCGACCCCGTCGCCAAGATCCGGGTCTACCTGCGCCACCAGCTCCAGGCCGGCCAGCAGTTCCACACCGGGATGGGCGGGATCCTCTATCACCTCCTGTCGGAGGAGGCGATGGAGAAGATCCATGACCACGTCGCGGCCGTCGAGGAGGTCCTCGAGGAGATCCTCGACCAGGGCATCGCCGAGGGCGCCTTCCGCGTCTCCGACCGGAAGTCGGCGATCTCCCTGCTCCACGCGGCCCTGGCGACCCGCCAGCTGCCCGTCGCGGCCGTCGAGGAGTTCGTGCTCCGCGGCCTCGGCCACATGGGTTGACAGGCACTCCCCGACCCGCGGAGCATGGAACTTAGGCAAACCTAAGGAAAACTCGCCTCGGCGTATTGACAGGCACCCCCCATCTTCCTGACACTTAGTCAGTAAGTTGTCACCGCCACGCCGAGGAGCTGCCGCCATGTCCGTCGCCACCACCGTCCGCGACGAGGACCTGACCCTGTCGACCGCCATGCGCGAGGGCTCGCGCGCCGAGCACGAGGCGGCCGAGGGCTCGACGTTCATGGCCGAGCTGCTCGAGGGCAAGCTCACCGCCGAGGCGTACGCCGACCTCCTTCTCCGCCTGCGCCGGGTCTACGCCGCGCTCGAGGAGGTCGTCGCCGAGCACCGGGACGAGCCGACCGTCGCCGCGGTCCACGACTCCGCGCTCGACCGGCTCGCCGCCATCGACGCCGACCTCGCCCACTGGGCCCCCGGCGTCGACCCGGAGCAGATCGACTCCCCCGCCGCCACGGCGTACGTCGAGCGCATCCGCGCGGCCGGCGCCTGGGGCGGACTCCTGGTGGCGCACCACTACACCCGCTACCTCGGCGACCTGTCCGGCGGCCAGGTGATCGGGCGGGTGCTGCAGCGCACCTTCGACCTGCCCGAGGGCACGGGCGTCAGCTTCTACGAGTTCAGCGAGATCCCCAAGCCCAAGCCCTACAAGGACGCCTACCGCGCGCGCCTCGACGCGCTCGACCTCACCCCCGACGAGGTCACCCGGATCGTCGACGAGGTGCGTGCCGTGTTCGGCCTCAACCAGGCCCTGTTCGACGAGCTCGGCGGACAGATCGAGCGCTACCGCGCCGCCTGACCCGCCTCCCCCGGCGCGCTAGCCTCGGACCTCATGGTGGGGTTCGGGGGCACCGGGGTCATGCTGCTCGGGATCGGGGTCGCGGCCCTCGGCTGCGGACTCCTGGCTCTGGTCCTGGTCCGCCCGCTGGGCTGGGTGTCCGCGGTCGCGATCGCCGGCCTCCTCTGGTCGGTCGCGGCGATCGCCCTCGTCACGCTCGTGCCGACGTCGCCGGACACCGGCATCGTGCCCGCCGAGGGACGGATGACCTCCTGCTCCTGGGACATCGGCGGTCCCGCACCCGACGGCTTCTGGATCTTCGAGTCCGGGCAGCGCACGCTCAACACCGCCCTGTTCGTGCCCTCGGGGATCTTCCTCGTCCTGTCCGTCGCGCGGTGGCGCGCCGGGTGGCTCCTCGCCCCGATCGGCCTCGCGGGCCTCGCCGGCTACTCCGCGCTGATCGAGGCGACCCAGCTCGAGCTCGCGCGGATCGACCGCGCCTGCGACGTCACCGACATCATCGACAACACCACCGGGGCGCTGTTCGGCGCGGCCGTCGGCGTGGTGCTGGTCCTGGTCCTGCGGTCGGCCCGCCGCCGCTGATCGCTCGGCGAGGGCCAGGTCGAGCCCGGCACGGCAGCCGGCCATCATCCGGTCGTGGTTCCACAGCATCAGCGGCCGGGCGACGTACGACGCCAGGGCGAGCGTGCCGCGGACGGACACCTCCTGCGCGAAATCCAGCCGGGTGCCCCGGGCGGCGGCGGTCAGCGTGAACCGCGCGAACCCGTCGAGGTCGCCGCCGATGGCCACCTCGACGACCGGCGGAGTGCGCGAGACGGCGTCGAGCACCAGGTCGAGCGTGAACGGCAGGGTGGACCGACAGCACACCCACGCGGTGTCGGGGCCGAGCCGCGCGACGGCGCGCACCTGCGGCCACCAGCGCGGGTAGTGCTCGAGGTCGACCAGCGTGGCCGCGACCTCGGCCGGCGGGGCGTCGACCACCCAGGCGTCGGAGAACGCGAACGACCGGCGCACCGCTCCATCATGCCCCGAGCAACACTGGGGACATGCCGAGCACCGGACAGACCATCGCCGACGCGGCCGCCACCCTCGGCCTGACGGCCGACACGCTGCGCTACTACGAGAACGACGGACTGCTGCTGCGCCCCGTTCCCCGCGACCCGAGCGGTCACCGGCGCTACCAGACCGCGGACCTGCGCTGGATCGAGCTGGTGACCCGGCTGCGCTCGACCGGGATGCCGATCCGCGACGTCCGCCGCTACGCCGAGCTGGTGCGGGCCGGTGACGGCAACGAGCCCGAGCGTCTCGCACTGCTGCAGGCCCACCGCGACGAGGTGCGGCGCCAGCTCGCCGAGGTCACGGCGCACCTCGGGGCGATCGAGTACAAGATCGGCATCTACGAGGACCGACTGGCGCAGCTGGAGCGGATCGCCTGACCCGGGCTTGACCTGGAGCGCGCTCCAGGGTCTTCGATGAGGACATGACGAACCCGACCCGCACCCTCGGCACCACGTCCCCGCTGACCGTCTCCGCCCTCGGCCTCGGCTGCATGGGCATGTCCGACTTCTACGGCAGCCCCGACGAGGCCGGCGGCATCGCGACCATCCACCGCGCGCTCGACCTCGGCGTCACCTTCCTCGACACCGCCGACATGTACGGCCCCTTCACCAACGAGCGGCTCGTCGGCAAGGCGATCGCCGCCGGCCCGCGCCGCCGTGACGAGATCCAGCTGGCGACCAAGTTCGGCGTCCAGCGCGATCCCGACGGCACCCGGCGCGGCATCAACGGACGCCCGGAGTACGTCCGCTCCGCGTGCGACGCCTCGCTCCAGCGGCTCGGCGTCGAGCACATCGACCTCTACTACCAGCACCGCGTCGACCCCGACGTCCCGATCGAGGAGACCGTCGGCGCGATGAAGGAGCTGGTCGAGGCGGGCAAGGTGCGCCACCTCGGCCTCTCGGAGGCCTCGCCGGAGACGATCCGCCGCGCCCACGCGGTGCACCCGATCACCGCGCTCCAGACGGAGTACTCGCTGTTCAGCCGGGACCTCGAGGACGAGATCCTGCCGACCCTGCGCGAGCTCGGCATCGGCCTGGTCGCCTACTCGCCGCTCGGCCGCGGCATCCTCACCGGCACCGTCGGCGCGGACGGCTGGGACGCGAGCGACAGTCGCGCGACGGCGTACTTCCCCCGGTTCCAGGGCGACAACCTCGCCACGAACCTCTCCCTCGTCGACCGGATCCGCGCGCTCGCCGACCAGCACGGCTGCACGCCCGGCCAGCTGGCACTCGCCTGGGTCCTCGCGCAGGGCGACGACGTGGCACCGATCCCGGGCACCAAGCGGGTCGCGTACCTCGAGGAGAACGCCGGCGCCCGCGCCGTCACGCTGAGTGCCGACGACCTCGCCGCCCTGAGCGCCGCCGTCCCGCGCGACGCCGTCGCCGGCGACCGGTACGGCGACATGAGCACGGTCAACGGCTGAGCCCCGCTACCGTGGGCCGGTGACCACGCCTGACACCGACGTCCTGCTCGCCCGGGCCCAGTCCTGGCTCGCCGAGGATCCCGACGCGCACACGCGCGACGAGCTCGTCCGGGTGATCGCCGCGGTCGAGGCCGGTGACGCGAACGCGCGCGCCGACCTCGCCGACCGCTTCCGCGGCACCCTCGAGTTCGGTACGGCGGGCCTGCGCGGCGCGCTGGGCGCCGGACCCAACCGGATGAACCGGATCGTCGTCCTCCGGGCCGCGGCGGGGCTGGCGGCGTACCTCCGCGACACGGGGACGGCCCCGGGCACGCCGGTCGTGATCGGGTACGACGCCCGCCACAACTCCGACGTGTTCGCCCAGGACACGGCGGAGGTGATGGCGGGCGCGGGGCTGCGCCCGCTGCTGCTCCCCCGGCCGCTGCCCACGCCGCTGCTGGCGTTCGCGATCCGGGAGCTCGGATGCGCGGCCGGCGTCATGGTGACGGCGAGCCACAACCCGCCGCAGGACAACGGCTACAAGGTCTACCTCGGCGACGGCAGCCAGATCGTGCCGCCGGCCGACAGCGAGATCGCGGCCCGCATCGCCGCCGTCGGCAGCCTCGAGTCCGTGCCGCGGGCGTCGCTCGCGGCGACCGGCGGCCGGGTCCTCGACGACGGGATCGTCGACGCCTATCTCGACACCGTCGCCGCGATCGCCGGTGACGGCCCCCGGGATCTCACGATCGTCTACACGCCGCTGCACGGCGTCGGGGGAGGTGCCCTGCCGACGGTGCTGGAGAACGCGGGCTTCGCCGCGCCGCAGGTGGTCGCGGAGCAGGAGGAGCCGGACCCCGACTTCCCCACCGTCGCGTTCCCCAACCCGGAGGAGCCCGGCGCGATCGACCGCGCGGTCGCCCTCGCCGAGCGGACCGGCGCCGACATCGTGATCGCCAACGACCCCGACGCGGACCGGTGCGCGGCCGCGGTGCCCGACGCGACCGCGGAAGGCGGCTGGCGGATGCTGCGCGGCGACGAGGTCGGCGCGCTGCTGGCCGACCACCTGCTCCGCGCCGGCCGCTCCGGCGTCTACGCCACCTCGATCGTGTCGTCCTCGCTGCTCGGCACCATGGCGCGCGCCGCGGGTCAGCGCTACGCCGAGACCCTCACCGGGTTCAAGTGGATCGGCCGCCTGCCCGGGCTGGTCTTCGGCTACGAGGAGGCGCTCGGCTACTGCGTCGACCCCGCGCACGTCTCCGACAAGGACGGCGTCTCGGCGGCCCTGTTGCTGTGCGAGATCGCCGCCGAGGCGAAGGCCGCGGGCCGCACGCTGCTCGACCTGCTCGACGACCTCGCCGTCGCCCACGGACTGCACGCGACCGACCAGCTGTCGGTGCGGGTCACCGATCTCGGCGAGATCGCCGCCGCCATGGAGCGCCTGCGCGGCACTCCACCCGCGACGCTCGGCGGCTCCGCCGTCACGGCGGCGGACGACCTGACCGCCGGCTCGGCCGACCTGCCGCCGACCGACGGCCTGCGCTACCGCACCGAGGACGGCAGCCGGGTCGTCGTCCGGCCGAGCGGCACCGAGCCCAAGCTCAAGTGCTACCTCGAGGTGGTCGTCCCCGTCGTCGACGGCGACGTCCCCACCGCACGGGCGGAGGCGGCCACCCGGCTCACCGCGCTGCGCGCCGACATCGCGGCGGCCGCGGGGATCTGAGCGTCGTCTCCGTCAGCTGACGGAGACGGCGTCGACCACGAACACCAGCGTCTCGTTCGGCTCGACGCCCTGGCCGCCCTGGCCGTAGCCCAGGTCCGGCGGGATCACGAGCAGGCGGCGGGTGCCCTCCTGGATGCCGATCAGCCCCTGGTTCCAGCCGTCGATGACCGGCGCGTTGCCGAGGTCCTCCAGCGGGAAGGTCTGACCACGCTCGAAGGAGCTGTCGAGGACCTGCTTGTTCGACCAGGTGACGAGGTGGTAGTTCGTCTCGACCGTGTCGCCGGCCTCGGCGGCCGGGCCGCTGCCGGTGACGAGGTCCTTGGAGAGCAGCTCCACGGGCGGCGTGCAGTCGTCGGGGACCGTGATGGTCGGCGTGCTGCCGAACGCGCCCTCGACCGTGATGTCGTCGATGGCGCACTCCTCGCCCGACGGGGCGGGAGCGTCCGAGGTCGCGCCGTCGGTGGTCGCACCGTCGCTGGTCGTGGCGGCCGACGACGCGTCGGAGGCCTTGTCCTCCCCCGAGTCGCCGCACGCGCTGGTGGCGAGCACGGACAGGGACACGACGACGGCGGCGACGAGCCGGGCTGGAGTCTGCATGCGGGCAGCCTACGAAGCGCCGCCAACGCTCAGGCGACGAGGGCCACGACGAGGGTCGCCACCGTCAGCACGGCGAGGGCGCCGATCTCGAGCCACGCCCACGCGAGACGGACCGCTCCGCCCGCGTCCGGGTCGCGGGCGACGCGGTCCCGGCCGTCCGCCATCCGGCGACGCAGCTTGTCCTCGATCAGCCACGCCGTCGACCTCTTCTCCAGCGGCGTGTCGTGCGCGGCGCGCTTGTCGTGCCGCATCGTGCGCCGGGTGCGGCCGAAGCCGCTGCCGACGTACGTCGCCTCGCCGACCTTGACGACGGTGACCTGGCTGATCTCCACCGACGTCATCAGCGCGAACGGCACCCAGCGGGTGTGCAGGGCGTTGCGCATCTCGAGCTCGTCGCGGCGCACCACCAACGCGGGCCGCAGCAGGACGATCCAGATCAGGACGCCGACGAGCAGGCACAGCGGATACGCCCACGGGGCGAAGCCGGCCTCCGGGTCGAGCAGGCCGTAGCCGATCGCGATCGCGACGAACACCAGGCCGATCACACCGACGACAAGACCGCCGGAGCTGTAGCGCTCGGGCTTCTCGACACCTTCGTTCTGCACGCTCCCAACCCTATGCTGGGCAGATGCCGACCACCGCCCCCGCCGATCCCGCTCCGGGACTCGCGGCGTACTCCGAGGTGACGGCCAGCGAGGCCTCGCTGCGCCGCTTCCTGCACGGCCTGCCCGGCGTCGACCAGGTCGGCGCCGAGGCCCGCGCCGCCGGGCTCGGGACCCGATCGATCAAGACCACCGCGAAGGCGTGGGCCCTGGACCTCGCGATCCGGATGGTCGACCTCACCACGCTCGAGGGCCAGGACACCCCCGGCAAGGTGCGGGCGCTGGCCAACAAGGCGCTGCGGCCCGACCCGGCCGACCCGACCTGCCCGTCCGTGGCGGCCGTGTGCGTCTACGGCGACCTGGTCGGCGAGGTGAAGGCGATCGTCGGCTCGCAGGTCAACGTCGCTGCGGTCGCCACCGCCTTCCCGAGCGGGCGGGCGTCGATGGACGTCAAGCTCGCCGACACCCGCGACGCCGTCGCAGGCGGCGCCGACGAGATCGACATGGTGATCGACCGCGGCGCGTTCCTCGCCGGGCGCTACCTCCAGGTGTTCGAGGAGATCGTCGCGACCCGCGAGGCCTGCGCCCGTCCCGACGGCTCGCACGCCCACCTCAAGGTGATCTTCGAGACCGGCGAGCTGCAGACCTACGACAACGTACGCCGTGCCTCGTGGTTGGCGATGCTCGCGGGCGCCGACTTCATCAAGACCTCCACGGGCAAGGTGCAGCCGGCGGCCACCCTGCCGGTGACCCTGGTGATGCTGGAGGCGGTGCGCGACTTCCGCGAGGCGACCGGCGTCCAGATCGGCGTGAAGCCGGCGGGCGGCATCCGGACCGCCAAGGACGCGATCAAGTACCTCGTCATGGTCAACGAGATCGCCGGCGACGACTGGCTCGACCCGGACTGGTTCCGCTTCGGCGCCTCGACGCTGCTCAACGACCTGCTGATGCAGCGCACGAAGATGACCACCGGCCGCTACAGCGGTCCCGACTACTTCACCCTGGACTGATCTGTCATGGCGTTCGAATATGCACCCGCTCCGGAGTCGCGGAGCATCGTCGACATCAAGCCCTCCTACGGGCTGTTCATCGACGGCGACTTCGTCGACGGACGCGGCGCCTCGTTCAAGACCGTCAACCCGGCCACGGAGGAGACCCTGGCCGAGGTGGCCGAGGCGTCCGACGCCGACGTCGACCTCGCCGTGAGGGCCGCGCGGCGCGCATTCCGCGGGTGGTCGCGGATGTCGGGCAGGGAGCGGGCGAAGTACCTCTTCCGGATCGCGCGGATCATCCAGGAGCGCGGGCGCGAGCTGGCGGTGCTGGAGTCGATCGACAACGGCAAGCCGATCAAGGAGAGCCGCGACGTCGACGTCCCCGTCGTGGCCGCGCACTTCTTCTACTACGCCGGCTGGGCCGACAAGCTGGAGTACGCCGGCCTCGGGCCGAACCCCCGGCCGCTGGGGGTCGCCGGCCAGGTGATCCCGTGGAACTTCCCGCTGCTGATGCTGGCGTGGAAGGTCGCCCCGGCCCTGGCGTGCGGCAACACGGTCGTTCTCAAGCCCGCCGAGACGACGCCCCTGACGGCGCTGCTCTTCGCGGAGATCTGTCAGCAGGCCGACCTGCCGCCGGGCGTGGTCAACATCGTGACCGGCGCCGGCAGCACCGGTCAGGCCGTCGTGTCCCATCCCGACGTCGACAAGGTCGCGTTCACCGGCTCCACGGCGGTCGGCAAGGCCATCGCGCGCGCCATCGCGGGCACGGACAAGAAGGCCACGCTCGAGCTCGGCGGCAAGGCCGCCAACATCGTCTTCGACGACGCCCCCATCGACCAGGCGGTCGAGGGCATCGTCAGCGGCATCTTCTTCAACCAGGGCCATGTCTGCTGCGCCGGCTCCCGGCTGCTGGTGCAGGAGTCCGTGGCCGACGAGGTGCTCGCCCGGCTCAAGCGGCGGATGGGCACCCTGCGGGTGGGCGACCCGCTCGACAAGAACACCGACATCGGCGCGATCAACTCCCGTGAGCAGCTCGACCGGATCCGGGAGCTGTCCGCGATCGGCGAGGCCGAGGGCGCCGAGCGCTGGGCGCCCGCGTGCGACCTGCCGTCGTCCGGCTTCTGGTTCCCGCCGACGATCTTCACCGGCGTGACCCAGGCCCACCGCATCGCGCGCGAGGAGGTGTTCGGACCGGTCCTGTCCGTGCTGACCTTCCGCACGCCGGCCGAGGCCGTGGAGAAGGCCAACAACACGCCGTACGGCCTCTCCGCGGGGGTGTGGACCGAGAAGGGCTCGCGGATCCTGCACATGGCCTCCCAGCTGCGCGCGGGCGTCGTGTGGGCCAACACGTTCAACAAGTTCGACCCGGCCAGCCCGTTCGGCGGCTACAAGGAGTCCGGCTACGGCCGCGAGGGCGGGCGCCAGGGCCTCGCCGCCTACCTGAAGGGGGCCGACGCCTGATGGCTCGGATCGACGTGCGCAAGACCTACAAGCTCTATATCGGCGGCGCGTTCCCGCGCTCGGAGTCGGGCCACTCCTACGAGGTGACCGACGCACGCGGTGCGTTCGTGGCCAACGCCGCCCTCGCCTCGCGCAAGGACGTCCGCGACGCCGTCGTCGCGGCCCGCAAGGCCTTCGGCCCCTGGGCGGCGCGCACGGCCTACAACCGCGGCCAGATCATCTACCGGATCGCCGAGGTCATGGAGGACCGCCGGCCCCAGTTCGAGGAGGCGGTCAAGCAGTCCGAGGGCGGCACCGCCGCCGCGGCGCGCGGCCAGGTCGACGCCGCCATCGACCGGCTGGTCTGGTACGCCGGCTGGGCCGACAAGCTCGCCCAGGTGATCGGCAACGCCAACCCCGTCGCCGGCCCGTTCTTCAACCACACCGCGCCGGAGCCCACCGGTGTCGTCGGCGTGCTCGCCCCCCAGGCCTCCTCCCTGCTCGGACTGGTCTCCGTCGTGGCGCCGGTGATCGTCACCGGCAACACCGCGGTGGTCGTGTCGTCGTACGCGCGTCCGTTGCCGGCGGTCACGTTCGCCGAGGTGCTCGCCACCTCCGACGTGCCCGGCGGCGTGGTCAACGTCCTCACCGGCGAGGCCGCCGCGCTCGGCCCGTGGCTGGCCGCGCACATGGACGTCAACGCGATCGACCTGTGCGGGGTCGCCGGCCCCCACAGATCCGACGGATCCGGCGAGCTCGCGACCTCGCTGGAGGTCGCCGCCGCCGACAACCTCAAGCGGGTACGCCGCGCGCCGGATGCCGAGCCGGACTGGACGGTCGAGCCCGGCCTGTCCCCCATGACCGACTTCGTCGAGCACAAGACGGTGTGGCACCCGATCGGGATCTGAGTCGGCGCGGTCGTCCGCGCGCCGCCCGGGCGTTCGTCGACGGCGCACCGCGTGGCCGATTGCAGCGGATCGCCTCGATGGACGCCCACCGGGCCGCGGCCGGCGCCCCCACGGAGCCGGCCCGCCTCGCCGTCCAGGCGGCCGGCGACGCCGCCTCCGCGGCGTACCTGCACCCGATCGCGCGCGCCCACCAGGTCGGGCACATCCTGCGGGCGGCCGCGAACGCCGCCCGGATCGCTGAGCTCGCCGCCGGTGACGACCCGGCCGTCGGGCTCGCCTCGATCGAGGCCGCCGGGCTGCGAGCCACGCCCGTTCTCGTCGACGTGCTGCGCCGCTATCCGTCCGCCCCGGCGGGACGGAGCCGGCCGGCGGTGCTGATGGCCGCACTCGACGCGGCGCTGCGTCGGCGCCGCTGAACCGCCCGGGGAGGTCGCAGGAGGCTGGGTTCGGCGGTCGGGTTGCGGTCCGGTGAACGGGCTGGGCTGTTCGTGGGCTGCGGTCGGGTGGGTGGTTCCGTTCCGGAAGGGCAGCGACGAGGAGGGTCGCGACGGGGCTGGGGTGGGTGGTCGGGTTGCGGGCCGGTGGGCGGGATCGGCTGGTGTCGCTCCTTGTTGCTTGTCGTGCTGTGAGGGCTGCCCGGAGGCTGCGGTCGGGTGCATGGTTTCGTTCCGAAAGGCAGCGACGGGGAAGGCCGGCAGCGTGGCTGGGTTGGGTTGCCGGCTGCGGTTGGCGACGGTCGCATGGGGCCTGGCGTGCG